>JAZRDO010000014.1:0-14854 GCA_045660325.1 Eubacteriales bacterium | reverse complement strand
TTTTACTTTTTAGAGTCTGTATTTCTCTTTGAATTGACAAGATATATATTCGCACTTGCATTTCTTTGCTTTGTACTTCTATTATCTTCTGTTGTTCAATTGTCAAGGTTCAATTTCGCTCTCAACCTTTTTGTTGCGAGCCTAGATAGTATATCACACCATTATTCGTTTGTCAATAGGTTTTTTGAAATTTTTTTCAAAAAATTTTATGTCGCACGACAATGATATGACACGGTACCCTCTCGGGTTGGTGGGCCATCAGGGACTCGAGCCCCGGGCCGACCGGTTATGAGCCGGTAGCTCTAACCAACTGAGCTAATGGCCCGTGTATTTAGCCGCTTTTTTCTGCGGACTTAGTTATTATACTACACATATTTTACTTTGTCAATACTTTTTGGGAAAGTTTTTTGCTTTTTGTCGCTCATTTTTCGATTTCGTACGACATAAACTTTTGATTTCCGACAGGAGAAAATTTCTCTACCTTTTATTATATATATTATGTCGCACGTCATATATTACCGCGCCATTGAAAATTCTCACACTCCCTTCCCTATACCTCAACAGGTCATATATAATAAAATGAAGAAAGCACAAAAAGCAAAAAACGGCGGATACCCGCCGTTTTTATTAATATTATCAAAGCTTTATAAAGTAATTCTTCTCGTCAAGCTTATACGCGACGATATGCTTACCCGACGCCTTCTTAACACGAACGTTTGTCGCGCCCGAAAGCGAGCACATCTTTCTAAATCTACGCTTTTGCTTTTGATTATAAGCAGTAACGTCGTCGGTAGTCACAATTACCGAAGAAAACAGTCCCGCTATTGAACAGAAAAGATTTTGCTCGGCATTGTTAAGATTGCCGTCGTGGAATTTTTCCTTTTCATCAAGGGAAATGGGACACGTCGCATTGAGGAATGCACGCTCGTTGAGATGACGGCGGAACACCATATCCGAAGTCGCGTTATTTACCGAGGGACTTTCTCTGAAATTAACGCTTCTTACGTATGCGGGAAGATGATCCTTGACCGCGTCGCAAGTAACCGAGCAATAGTCAACCTTACCGAACGCAGCCATAAGCGGAACGTTGTCGGCAAAAATAAGCTTGCCGCCGCAGCACTCACGAAGGAAATCGATCGCGTACGACATAAGCTGACCGCGATTCTTACCTGCTGCAGGGAACATTGCCGCCGCGTAAAGATTGTTAAGCTTTACAAGGTCAAAGCCCCACATAAAGAGTATGGTATGGAGCGCCTCTCTTATATATTCGCGAACCTCGTTATTCGTAATATCAAGAACGTAAAGATTCTTTTTTGTCTTTACGTATCTTCCGTCATCGGAACGAAGTATCCAATTGCTGTGATTCTCGGCGATCTTGGACTTTTCGTCAACCGTAAAGGGAGAGAGGGTGATACCCGCGATAAGTCCCGAGTCGTGCATTTCGTTAACGATGCCGCGAAGTCCTACGGGGAATCTTCTCTTATCGGGCTTGATCCACTCACCGCTCATACAGTATCTATCGTCAATAAGGAAGAAATTCGCCTTTACGGGGAATTTTTTCATATCGCCTATCTTCTTGAAGATAACGTCCTCACTGATCATATCAAGCTCAGCGGTACTGTAACCGATAAGCTTTTCAGCGGGAGCCGTCTCCTTCTCCGCAAGATTCTTGAACCAAAGATCGAAGACCTCATCCTCCTTACCCTCGGCATAGAAGAGAGATATAATCGGCTTATCGGGAGAAAATCTCGCAATTCCGTCGATATCCTTAGACACACGAAGGGTGCAATTCCACGCGTCAAATCTGAATATCGTATATCCATTCGTATCGTCAAGGGATGCGAAGAGCTTTATTTTATTGCCGTGCTTAAAATAGCAGTAAGAGAAGCCGTGCATAAATCCGGGCTTGTTTTTATACGGAACGAAGGCGTAATCTCCGCCCGAAAAAGCGGCATACTTATCCTTCACAAAATTGGAAACAGTTTGCACTCCACTCATTTTACCCACGACGTTCATCTCGCGGCTCTCCGTCGCGGACTGGAAGCCGTTCATAAACACGGTATCCTTAACACTGGGCTGAAGAGCGATCTTGAGCGCAACTCCCGCAGGCTTATTTTTAGAATCTACATACAATTTGTATGTATTGGTATCAATTTCCTCGCGATATTTCGCATAGCCACTCTGCGCGGGAGAATCCGCCATCACACCTTCGGGGGTATGAAACGCAGCAGCAGATTTGATTTTGATATCCATTGTCGCACCGATCCTTTCAAGGGTTGATTTGCGCCGTGCTTATGGCGCACATAAATATACCTATTATAATATTATCACAAACATTTAATAAATGCAATACTTTTTTATTTAATTAAATAAATTTAAGAAATTCAAGATGTCCAAAAGTTTTTTAAAAATATTTTTATATTTTTGCAATTTTACTATTGCATTTTTGAAAATTGTATGATATAATATCAGTTGTCTATTTATACATTGTAATTTTTTAACGTTATTTGACTATCAGAAGGAGGGTTAAAATATGGACATTGCTATTGCTATTACATTGCTCGTGCTTTCCGTTGCACTTACAGCACTCGTTATTATGCAGTCCGGTAAGGATAAGAGTCTCTCCGGCAGTATTTCCGGCGCGGCAGAAACATTTTTCGGTAAGTCTGGCTCGGCTTCCACAGATAAGAAGCTTTCCGTAATCACTACAGTTGTGGCTATCGTATTCGCAGTTTTGGTTTTGGTTGCATATCTTATTCTTCCCTTGTTTTAATTAAGGTTATAACAAAAAATATAAAAGCTCGTCTTGTAGAATTTTGCAGGACGAGTTTTTATTTTTGCTCCCCGTCTTACTTGACAAACGTAGCTATGTATGATAAAATATTTATATATTTCTTACCTTGAATTCAAAATTCAAAGAAAGGATTTTAAATGGAAAACAAAAAGCCAGAATATATATCAAAGGCGGACGAAAAGATCGTCCGTCCCGCCGCGTTTCTCGCAATCGTTATCGCGGCGCTGCTCGTCTTGACTCTTGCATTTTTCATAATTGCAAGGATCTCGGGCGCAGGAGACCCCGGTGAGGATTACATACCCTCGGGAAACAATGATCCCGACAGCGAATTCGACGAGAAGGCAAGCCCCTTCTACCAGAAAATAGAAAACTTCTATCCCTCATACGCGCAGGGCGACGACCTCTCATCTCTTGCAACCGCGGGCTTCAACTCTCCCAACATCGCGCTCGTTGACGTTGCGGCAAACAAGATCATAGCATCTTCAAAGTCGGACAAGAGCAATCTTATCTACCCCGCGTCCATGACGAAGGTAATGACTGTTATAGTTGTATATGAAAATCTCAAGACTCAAAATCAGCTCAAGGAAAAGATCACGCTTGATGCCGAGGTGGTTGACAAAATGGTTGCCGAGCAGTCCTCAGGATACGGCTTCAAGGCGGGCGAGGTGCTGACGGTCGAGGAGCTTATTCACGCGGTAGTTCTCTACTCCGACGGTATAGCATCGGTAACTCTTGCAAATTACGTAGCGGGCAGCGAAGCGAATTTCGTTAAGCTTATGAACGACACCGCCACAAGAATGGGACTTCAAAACACACTCTTCCAAAACTGCACGGGACTTCATCATAAGTACCACTACTCCACCTGTCAGGATATGGCGGCAATTATGATGTACGCGATGAAGAATCCTCATTGCGCGAACGTGCTTACTGCCGAAAGCTTCACTCTTGGCTCTCATTTCCGTCCCGATAGCGGCAACACATATACGCTTTACAATCAGGCTCTCCACTCATCCAAGTTCACACAGCCCAACAAGGTCACGGTTACCGCCGCAAAGACGGGCTGGACCGAGGACGAGCTTTCGGGCTACTGCCTTGTATCATACGGAAAGAACAAGGAAGGTAAGGCATTTATCCTCGTGACCGCGGGTGCCGATAGCACCGCCCTTCGTAACGAAGACACGGTAAAGATCTACGATACGTACGCTAAATAAAAATAAACCGTTGCAATGAAAAATTGCAACGGTTTTTCTTTATTCCGCTTTATTTCTTCTCTTTTTGAAAATTGAATCAAATACGAAGAATCGGTCAAGGAGCTTACCGAACAGCATAGTCAAAGGCGAGGTACATACCGCGATAACTATCGTTCCGACACCGATACCCGTAAGTCCGCGTGTAAATATAAGAGATATCGCGAGTGAAAGGGCAAGAATTATTATGTCGTATATAAGCTTTATCTTGCTTGCGGAAACCTTGAATTTCTTTGAAACCTCAACCATCAGAAGCTCACATATTTGTACGGGAAGGCTCGTTCTGAAAAACAGCGTTACCGCAAAACCGAGACATAACTGAGATGCAATCATCGCAAAAATGCGGGCTACGATATTTTCGTACGCGCCGTTGCCTCCAAGAATTACAAACCAAAGGTCTATAAGTCTGCCTCCGATAAAGGACGATGCGAACGACAAAAGGTATTTAACCTTAAACTTCATAATGATAAGACACATTATGCCAAGCTGAACGACCTGCCAGAGAAAATCCGCCCAGCCCTGTGTAAGCCACGGGAAAATTCCTCCTTCGCCACCCAAAATATAGCTATATAAATAACCCGGCACGGCTACAACCGATATTCCGAGATTTGCTTTTGTACCGATGCACACCGCAAACGCGCAAATTATCATGCCGAGCACGTAAGCGATCTCATCCATTCCGTGAATTTTCTTTCTCTCTTCCATTAATTTCTCCATTTTTAATACTTCTTTTTTTGCCAAAGAACATTATACTATAAATGAAGAAAAAAATCAAGTACTATTTTTGCATTTCAAATCCGTGAACAAATCCCGACACGTCAGCCGAGCAAATATCCCCGCCGATCACCTTATTTCTGAAAACAAGGACGTTGGCAAGCACCCTTCCCTCGTAATCGTTATAATTTGTGACCTCAAAGGTGTAACGGGTGATCTTCTTATTTTTATATTTGGAAAGACCCAGCCCCTGCGCTCTCTGTATCTCGTTATAGCCCGCAAACACCTTGTCAAATTCATCAGGCAAGGTTACCTCCTGCGTCTCAACTGACGAGGGATTGACGCTCCACCCGAACTGCGACAAAAAGCCTGCCGCATCACTCGCGTTTTTGATCTTTCCGTAATTATAGCTCTTTCCGTCAAGGTTACTGATGCCCGCCTCAACCATACCGTCACGCGAAACGTAGGATGGAACGATCGCTATAAGCGCGATAAGTCCTGCGAGCGCCACGCATATAACTCCGAAAAATTTGATCGTTGACGCGCGCATTGAATAAATAAACATAAAAAGAGTCCTCCCGCAAAACATAATTCTTTACTGAATTATATTACTGCCGAAGGACTTTTATGAATATCAATTTTTAAGTTTATGCCGCCGCAAGGACAGGTCAGTCGTTTTTGACCGCGCGCAATGTCCTCTTACACAATGCACCAGAGCAATTAAAAGATAGGTCGCAAGCATTGACGAGCCGCCCGCAGACACGAACGGAAGCGTAATTCCCACGACGGGAACCATAGCAAGGCACATACCGATATTCTCGGCAGTCTGCACAAGAATGATCGCGCCCACACCGATGCATATATGCGCGCCGTAATCCTTACCGCACTTGTACGCAATAATGAAAATACGGACAACGACTACAAGCATAAGGATAATAACCAGAATACCCGCGAAAAAGCCGAACTTTTCGCAAATCGAGGAATAAATAAAGTCGGTATGCGAGGCGGGATTTTTTACGTACGCGCCGTCGTTGGCAAAGCCGATACCGAACCAACCGCCGTTTTCAATACATTGCTTTGAAAGAAGCGGCTGCTGTCCCTTACCCATAGGGTCAAGCTCGGGATTGAAGCCGACTATGATTCTCTCTCGCTGATAATCCTTCAAAAAATAATTCCATATCGCGGGAAACGCGATAACGAGAGTTCCAAGGCCGCCAAGGAAATACCAGGGGGACAATCCCGCGCAAAAAAGCATTATTACAAGGAATCCCATATAAACAAGCGCTACACCAAGGTCTCCAGAAAGAAGAATAAGGCCTACGATAGCTCCCGCATGAAGAGCTAAAAGTAACAGGTGCTTCGGCTTATTCAAATCGTCGCCCGCGATAGAAAGATGCTTTGCAAACGAGCAAACGAGCAGGAATTTTACAAACTCCGAGGGCTGGATCATAATTCCGATAACGGGTATCTCAAGCCAGGATTTGTTTCCCGTCTCGATCGTCACGCCTGATTTACCGAAGATCAAGGTAATTATAAGGAAGATAGCGCCCACGCCGATAAACACGATCCAAAGCTTATCCACTATCCAGTGGTAGTCAAGAGTCGCGATAACAAGCATAAGCACAGCACCCATTACAGACATCGCGATCTGCATAATAAGGGTTCTCTTACCGAGATCGCCCATTCCCGCGATCGTAACCACGCTGATAAGAGAAAGAAGGGTTACGCATACGAACAGGACGGGGTCAAGATTAGTGACCGCTTTCTTGAAAAATCTACCGATCGCCCGAAACATAGCTCTCCTCCTTCCCTTTCAGTGTTCAATGGGGCTGTTGCAATAAAGCACCTTGCAGCAGCCCCAAAATTTCAATTAATACTTAATACTGTCTGCCCCAGACAACCATATGCTTTGCGGGCTTTCCGCAGCATACGCATACGTCGGAGAGGTGATCCTCCACGAAAGGAATACATCTGGACTTTACGCCGCCCGTCGTATCCTTAAGCTTATCCTCACATTCAACGTCGCCGCACCACATTGCCTTGATAAAGCCGGGCTTGTTAGCTGCAACGTCAAGGAATTCCTCGTAGGTTGTCGCCTCGTGTGTCTTCTCTGCAAGGTTTACTCTTGCGCGATTTACAAGCTCGTTGTGAACGAAGTCGAGCATTGCCTCAACCTCGGATTCAATATTTTCAAGAGATACGAAATTCTTTTCTCTGGAAACACGGGAAACAAGCACGCAGCTGTTGTTTTCAATGTCGCGAGGACCGATCTCAAGTCTTACGGGAACACCCTTCATTTCATACTGGCTATACTTCCAGCCTGTGCTGTTATCGCTGTCGTCGAGCTTAACTCTGATACCGCGAGCCTCAAGTCTTGCCTTGAGAGCAGCCGCCGCGTCAAGAACGCCCTCCTTATGCTGAGCTACGGGGATAATTACGACCTGAATAGGCGCGATTCTCGGAGGAAGAATAAGTCCGTTGTCGTCGCCGTGCGCCATAATGATAGCGCCGATCATTCTTGTGGAAACGCCCCAAGACGTCTGGTGGGGGTAATTTACCTTATTATCTCTACCCGTAAAGGTGATATCGAACGCCTTAGCGAAGCCGTCGCCGAAATAGTGTGTTGTACCGCCCTGAAGAGCAACACCGTTATGCATCATAGGCTCGATAGTATACGTTTCAACCGCGCCTGCGAACTTTTCCTTCTCGGTCTTCTGACCTGTGATTGCGGGGATAGCGAGGCAGTTGAGGTAGAATTCCTCGTAAACCTTGAGCATGTTGAGAGTTTCCTCTCTTGCCTCAGCCTCGGTCTCGTGCATGGTATGTCCCTCCTGCCAGAGGAACTCGGACGTACGGAGGAAGGGTCTTGTCGTCTTTTCCCAACGAACTACGTTTACCCACTGGTTATAAAGCTTGGGAAGATCGCGGTAGGACTGAATTATATTCTTGAAGTGATCACAGAAAAGTGTCTCGGACGTAGGACGAACGATAAGACGCTCGGAGAGGTGGTTCTGTCCGCCGATAGTTACGATCGCGCACTCGGGAGCGAAGCCCGCAACGTGATCCTTTTCCTTCTGAAGAAGGCTCTCGGGAATGAACATAGGCATATATACGTTCTCGTGTCCAAGCTTCTTGAAGCGAGCGTCAAGCTCTCTCTGGATATTCTCCCAGATAGCGTATCCGTAGGGACGAATGATCATACAGCCCTTTACGCCCGAATAGTCAACGAGCTCGGATTTCTTTACTACGTCTGTGTACCACTGTGTGAAATCCTCTTCCATAGAGGTTATCTGCGATACTAATTTTTCCTTTGCCATTTGAGTTTACTCCTTAAATATATAGATAAGAGTTATTATATAAAAATATATTACATTTCATTATAAAACAAATAGATAAATTTGTCAAGCGAAATGAAAATAATTGTAATTATTTTTCTTGTTATTTTTTGCACCCGTACAACTTTATTGTCATATTGCACATATTTTTCGTGTTTTTCGCGCCTTTTAAAAAGCAAAATGCCGAATTTTTAAAAACTTTCATAAAAACTATTGTATATTTGACAAAAATGAGATAAAATATATAATTGGAAAAAAACGTAAAGTTTTATCCGTATTGATTTAAAAAAATTTAAATAAACGGAGGACATCAAAATGTCAGTAAAAGTTGCTATTAACGGTTTCGGCCGTATCGGTCGTCTCGCTTTCCGTCAGATGTTCGGCGCTGAAGGCTACGAAGTTGTTGCAATCAACGACCTCACAAGCCCCAAGATGCTCGCACACCTTCTCAAGTACGACACAGCTCAGGGTAGATATGAGCATGACGTAACTGCTGATGACGAAGCAGGCACAATCACAGTAGACGGTAAGGTTCTTAAGATCTACGCTGAAAAGGACGCTGTAAACTGCCCTTGGGGTGAGCTCGGCGTTGACGTAGTTCTCGAGTGCACAGGCTTCTACACATCTAAGGCTAAGTCTCAGGCTCACATTGATGCAGGCGCTAAGAAGGTTGTTATTTCCGCTCCCGCAGGCAATGACCTCAAGACAATCGTATTCAACGTAAACAACGAAACACTCACAGCTGAGGACACAATCATCTCCGCTGCTTCTTGTACAACAAACTGCCTCGCTCCTATGGCTAAGGCTCTCAACGACACATACCCCATTCAGTCCGGTATCATGACAACTGTTCACGCTTACACAGGTGACCAGATGATCCTCGACGGTCCTCACAGAAAGGGTGACCTCAGAAGAGCTAGAGCAGGTGCTCAGAACATCGTTCCTAACTCCACAGGTGCTGCTAAGGCAATCGGTCTTGTAATTCCCGAGCTCAACGGTAAGCTCATCGGTGCTGCTCAGAGAGTTCCTACATGCACAGGCTCTACAACAATCCTTATCGCAGTTGTTAAGGGTACAGACGTAACAAAGGATTCCATCAACGCTGCTATGAAGGCTGCTGCTACTGAGTCCTTCGGTTACAACACAGACGAGATCGTTTCCTCCGACGTTATCGGTATGAGATACGGTTCTCTCTTCGATGCTACACAGACAATGGTAGCAAAGATCGACGACGAAACATATCAGGTACAGGTAGTTTCTTGGTACGACAACGAGAACTCCTACACAAGCCAGATGGTTCGTACAATCAAGTACTTCGCAGAATTGAACTAATTTATTTAGCGCAGAACACGTGCCACGGACAAATGCCACTTAGTTTTGCTTAAATTTAAAGTTTAATACTTTGATGTTGAAACCCGCCGAAATCTCGGCGGGTTTCCTCATTTTTATGTGGCACGTTAGCCGCGCGAGCTGCCTCTGCCGTACGCCTGTACGGCGACGAGCTTGCTCACACGACTTCTGCATCTAAATGAATCAGTTCAATTTATCCCATTTAGCGCAGAACACATTCCAATTAATAAACGGACGCTTCAATTGAAGCGTCCGTTTTGTTTTTTATTTATTACTGTTATTTCAAAATCTTTTTTGCGAATTCATTAATGCTTATAATACCGTATCCCTTTTTTTCATATTCGTCGGAATTTATGATTTCCTTAATATCGTCATAATAATCACCGTACGTACTTTCAAGATATCCTTTGCCACTTTTTTCTTCTATATAATATTTTCCTTTATATTTTACGCAAGGCATAGTATACTTATCATGTACTTTGTCTTCCGAAGAATATAAAACGTATTTTTCATCCTTTGAGCAAAAATCAATATATGAAACATCGCAATAAATTGCATCAGCAACATTTACACCGTCTTGAAATTCAGGTGTATATATAAGAAAATGCTCGTATTTAGGGGTTTTAGCAAAAGCCGACGTAATATCTCTGACAAATCTTGCTTTGTTTACCTGAACGGCAGCGATAAGCTTCTTTTCCCCGTAATATTCCGTTATTTCTTCTTTTTTATTAAACTTGACCCAAGTATACTTAGCACCACAACATAATATAGTTTCTTCGTCATAATGGTCAGAAGTATAATAGCCGCAAATATAATAATATTTATTTGGATCAACAGCAACATGTAGCGCTTGCGTCTTCCCGTCCCTAACAAAATCTATGCTTCGGCTACGACTAAGATCGCCATAATGTATTGACGGTTTTGTACGTACGTGCCGTATATGCGTACATAATACATTAATGATATCCCAGTAGTTTTCTTCGACCGAAATCTCCTCAGGCTCTTTATTACAAGCCGCAAAGCAAGTAAGACATCCTACAAGCATCGCACAGGTAAGCAAAATTAAAATAAATCTTTTCATAATAAAGTACCACCTTTCAAGTGAAAAAATCTTCTATAAACACGTAAAATAACAAAAGCGCACAAGGTTCCCTGCCGTAGCAGTTTAACTTGTACGCTTATCTATTGATTTTCAATTGACCTCGTTCTTTATGGAAAGAACAATCATTTATACGCGCAAAGCTAAACTGCATAAATTTTACGTAAATCATAATTGCACCTCCGTTTAAAGTCTTTAAAAATATGGAAATTATTTCCTTGATACCATTATATCATAAAGTTTTATAAAATGCAATAGGGATTTTATATATTTTGTTGATAAATAGAGACAAAAATCCCTCTGGCGTAGCAGAGGGATTTATTTATTTAACAACACTTTGCGCGTGTCTCACCGCGGACATAGCGTCGGGGCCGTACGCGTCGGCGCCGATCATTTTTGCATATTCCTCGTTAAGCACCGCGCCGCCTACCATTACGGGACAAGCTATTCCCTCCTCCTTCATAAGAGAGATAGTTTCCTCCATTGATTTCACGGTAGTCGTCATAAGCGCGCTCAGACAAAGCAGCTTAGCACCGCTCTTCCGAACCGTATCAACAATCACACGGGGAGAAATGTCGCGGCCGAGATCTATTACGTAAAAACCGAAGTTTTCAAGCAAAACCTTTACGATATTCTTACCGATATCGTGGATATCGCCCTTAACAGTTGCGATAACTATAGGAGCTTTGCCATCATTTGCCGACTTAGGCATAGCCTCCTTGATTACCGAGAACGCCTCCTGCGATGCGTCCGCGCTCATAAGGAGTCCGGGCAGATAAATTCTCTTGTTTTCATAGCCCTCGCCAACGGTATTGAGCGCGGGGATAATGTGAGAATTTATAATTTCCATAGGATCACAAGTATTGAGCAAGGCTCTCGCTTCATTCTTAGCATCTGCCTTGAGACCCTTTATAATCGCGTTCTGCAATCCGCCCTCGCCCTCAAGCTTTGGCTCGGATTTGAGTAGTGCGATCTGTGTTACCTGCTCGCTTTCCACGTTCTCGGCAAAAGCGATATAATTTTCAAAATTATTATCCATACCCGACAAAGCGAGGTAGGAGTAATAAGCCTTCATAACCTCGTAGGAATAGGGATTCATAATCGCACAGTTGAGCCCCGCCATAAGCGACATTGTAAAGAATGCGGCAGTAAGATTGTCTCGTTTGGGCAAACCAAAAGAAATATTTGAAATGCCAAGACTTGTGGCAAGACCAAGCTTCGACAGCTCTTTTATAGCTTCAATAGTAACGAGTGCGCTCTCGGGATTTGAAGAAACCGTAAGAGCTAACGGGTCAACTATAATATCCTTTTTATCAATGCCGTATTCTGCGGCACATTCCACGATTCTCTTTGCAATCTGAACTCTTCCCTCTGCATTTTCGGGAATACCCGACTCATCCATAGTAAGCGCTATAACCGCTCCGCCGTATTTCTTTACAAGCGGGAAGATTTTGTCCATACTCTCGCGCGAGCCGTTGACGGAATTTACCAGAGGCTTGCCGTTATATATTCTCATAGCGCGCGCCATTGCCTCGTAATTTACCGAGTCAAGCTGAAGGGGAAGATCACTTATCGCCTGAATTTCCGAAACCGCCAAGGAGAGCATTTTCACCTCGTCAATCTCGGGCAGACCTACGTTTACGTCGAGAATATGCGCGCCGCGCTCGCTCTGACCGATCGCCTCGGATAAAATATACGACATATTATTTTCGCGCAGGGCTTCCTTTAATTTCTTTTTACCCGTAGGATTTATTCTCTCGCCGATAAGAGTAGGAACATTGTTTATCTCGTGCGCATGAGTGTAAGAAGACACAAGTGTATGGCTCTTTTTCTCAATATATGAATACGGAATTTCCCTTGTGGCAACAAGGGTTTTTCTTATATACTCGGGTGTCGTTCCGCAGCAACCGCCTAAAATTGAAACACCCATTTTTGCCATCTCCGACATACAAGCGGCAAACTCGTCCGCGTCAATATCAAAGCATGCTTTACCGTCGCGCTCAACGGGCAAGCCCGCGTTGGGCTGAACGATAATCGGTGTTGACGAATATGTGAGAAATTCCTCCAAAAGACATAGCATCTGCACAGGTCCCAACGAGCAATTCATACCGATAGCATCCGCGCCCATGCCCTCAAGCAAAGCAACTGTTGCGCGAACGTCCGCGCCCGTCATCTGCTTTCCCGTGGAGTCAAAAACGTTCGTTACGAACACAGGAAGATCGCAATTTTCCTTTGCCGCAAGCAAAGCCGCCTTAGTCTCGTATATATCGTTCATGGTCTCTATCATAATAAAGTCCACGCCACATTCAACACCGCATTTTACAGTATACGCAAAGACCTCAACGGCGTCCTCAAAATCAAGATCTCCGTAGGGCTTGAGCAGTCTGCCGAGAGGGCCGATATCAAGGGATACAAAAATCTCCCTACCCGACTCCGACACGGCGCGCTTTGCGCACTCAACCGCCGCAAAAATCATATTTTTCGCGGTTTCCCTGTCATATTTTAAAATATTTACGCCAAACGTATTCGCGGTTATTATATCCGCGCCCGCGTCGATATACTGCTTGTGAATATCAACGATTATATCCTTATGCGAGAGATTCCATTCCTCACTCGTCTCTCCGAGCGTCATTCCCGCCGCCTGAAGCATAGTACCGAAGCCACCGTCGGATATAAGGCGCTTATGCTTTAAAGCCTCTGTAATTCTCATAAAATCAATATACTCCTATTATCGCCGTAACCGACTTCGACGGCATCATCATAACACCCGCGCCGAGCGCCACGCCGATATGTTTCTTTGTGTCAAGCAGATCGCATATCTCCCTCTGGTATTCAAGGGACATATCTCCGTAGCCTGCGGAAAAACGAGTCTTGGTATCCTTCCCCTCACGTTTGCAGATTGCAGAAATTTCATCGTTAAGTCTGTCGCATACCGACTCAACCGCCGCAGAGCCCGCCGCATCCGCGCAAAGCCCGAAAAGGCCGGATTTTGCCGCCTCCGCTCTTATAATTCTGTCAACCTCCGAGCCAACCGTTGCGGCAAAAATGTATGCCTCGGAGCAATCCTTGAGGCGTTTCTCAAGGCTCTCGCTTATAATTTCAAGTCCGCACAGCTTTATCCTGCCACCGCCCAAAAGCTCAAGGGGACATCTTAAATAACACGCGCGCGCCTGTGTCGCGCCGTATACTTTTTCTATTGCGTGCTGGGCCGCAGAAACGATTTCAACGTCGGACGTCTTCCCCGCTCTCATAAATGCCAACACCTCGTCGACGGCGGGGGCTGTTGCCTTTATTTCAATTACCTTTACATTCATTTCAGAATTTCCGAAATATTACTCTTTATCTTCTCGGCAACGTCAGGCTTATTCATACAATAAACGTGCACCGCGTTTATACCGTTGGCATAAAGGTCAATAATCTGTTCAGTAGCATACGCGATTCCCGCCTGCTTCAATGCCTCGGGATCGTCGCCGTATCTGTCAACAAGACGGATTATCTTCTGAGGCATTGCGCTTCCCGAAATGCTCATTGTTCTCTTTATGGTATTGGGATTCGTAACGGGCATAATTCCCGCAACCACGGGCACCTCAATTCCCGCCTCGCGAATTCTGTACATGAAGTTATATAGAATGTCGTTGTCAAAAAACATTTGCGTCGTGAGGAACTCACATCCCGCCTCAACCTTTTCCTTCAAATGACGGATATCCTCCTTAGAGCTTGCGCTCTCGGGGTGTCCCTCAGGATAACACGCGCCGCCGATACAGAATCTGTCGCCCATATAGTCCTTAATATCGTAAATAAGCTGACTTGCATAACGATATTCAAGATTTTCCATATCCATTCCCGCAACGAGATCTCCGCGTAATGCAAGAATATTTTCTATTCCCGCCCCTGCAAGCTGATCAAGCTGTGTATGAACTCTCTCTTTTGTTGAAGAAACGCACGTCAGGTGCGCTAAGGGAGTTACACCGCAATTATCCTTTAAATTCTTCGCGATTTTTACAGTATAATCCGACGTGCCACCACCCGCGCCATAGGTTACGCTCATATACGTCGGCTCAAGTCGGGCGATCTTCTCGGTCGTTGCGATCACGCTCTCAAGCTTGTCCCACGTCTTTGGCGGAAATACCTCGAAGGAGAGTCCGGGCTTGTCTCTTTTTATAATTTCAATCAATTTCATACTCTTACTCCTTAAATTAAAGGATTTTATGAATTCATTTTATCATAAATCTCTTGTATATTCAATAGATAAGGAAGAAAAAGTAAATTTTATTCATAATATTTTTTTATATTATTCCGAAAATGTTTAAAATAT
>JAZRDO010000013.1:0-45658 GCA_045660325.1 Eubacteriales bacterium | reverse complement strand
GGACCTCAATTACGTCGAGGTGCTGCGCGACGTGGGCGCTTGCTTCTCGGTCAATAAAATGCTTTCTGCCGAATGTTACAAGCAGCGCATGGAAAAGGGACTTTCCTTCCTTGAATTCAACTACATGATCATGCAGTCCTACGACTTCTACCACCTCTTCCAGAAGTACGGCTGTAATATGCAGTTTGGCGGCGACGACCAGTGGAGCAATATGCTCGGCGGTACGGAGCTTATCAGACGTAAGCTCGGTAAGGACGCTCACGCTATGACGATCACGCTTCTCTTAAACTCCGAGGGCAAGAAGATGGGTAAGACACAGTCGGGCGCAGTTTGGCTTGATCCCAACAAGACATCTCCCTTCGATTTCTACCAGTATTGGAGAAACGTAGCGGATGCCGACGTTCTCAAGTGCATCAGAATGCTTACGTTCCTTCCCGTTGAACAGATCAACGAGATGGACTCTTGGGAAGGCGCTCAGCTTAACCGCGCTAAGGAGATCCTCGCATACGAGCTTACAGCTCTCGTTCACGGCAAGGAAGAAGCGGAGAAGGCAGAGGCAGGCGCTAAGGCGCTCTTCGGCGCAGGTCCCGGCGCTGACGTTCCTACGGTAACTCTTGAGGAATCCGACTTTGTTGACGGCTCCGTTGACATTCTCACAGTTCTCGTCAAGAGCGGTCTTGTTAAGTCCAAGTCCGAGGCTCGTCAGGCAGTTCAGCAGGGCGGCGTATCGGTTGACGGCGAAAAGGTTGCCGACATCAAGACCTTCTACTCACAGGAAAGAATCAAGGAAAGCATCCTTGTAAAGAAGGGCAAGAAGTCCTTTATGAAGGTAAGCTTCTGATGACTTTTGAAGAAAGAAAGGCGCAGGTAAGGTCGTATCTTGGCAAAACGGTGGATATCGGGATCGACAGACCGATCGGCTATATTCACAAAAAAGAAAAGTACAGCCTTACCTACAACATAAATTACGGCTACATACCCGGTGTGCTCGGTGGCGACGACGAGGAGCTTGACGTTTATCTTATGGGGGTTGACACGCCCGTCGAGGCCTACCGATGCCGCATTATCGGTATCGTGCACAGACACAACGATATTGAGGATAAGCTCGTAGGAGCTCCTCTCGGTATGAGCTTTACTAAAAAAGAAATTGAGGACGCGGTAAGATTTCAGGAGCAGTATTACGACTCCGAGATCGAAGCACTCGAAAATTGATTTAACAAGATAATACATTCGGTATTATTTTTTAGCAAAGACACTTATTCTCTGAAAGGAATACAATATGAAGAACTCTTTTATTAAGATCCTTTGCCTTGCGATCGCTCTTATGATGCTTCTCTCCGCTTGTAACACAGGCGGCAATGGTGAAGTAACAACACCTCCCGAGACCGAGGATCCCACGACAAACAACGGCGGCGGCGTAACTCCTCCTCCCGAAAACCTCTTCAAGCCCGCAAACGCTCAGCAGATCCTCTTTGATAAGGATATGGATCTCGGAAGATACATCACGGGTCTCGGCACAGGCTACGAGGTATCCATCGCCGAGGTTGACGGCAAGGCTGTTTTGAAGGTAGTATGCAAGAAGCGTTCATCCGCAAACGTAGTATTCAACTACGAAAGATATATGAACGACTATGCGGTTGCTCCCATTGACGGCGCAGGCATTACCGATATTCTCGCTATGACGAGAATTGGAGAAGAGGGCAGCTTTACAAGAAATACGGTTTCCGCAACCGATGCTCTCACACTCACAGAGGACGGCAAGCTTTCGAAGTTCTCTCTCGGATTTATCCGCGATATGAAGAAGAACGAGGTAAGATACGTAAGCTCCATCGCTCTTATCAAGAGCGCGGACGACCTCTTCCGCTTCTCCGATCTTTCTATCTATGCGCTCGGATACAGCGACACGATAAGAATTGAAAACTACGATCCCGTAACTCATGAAAAGCTCACAGCGGAGCATGAGGACGAATCCGTAAAGCTCTGGTTTGATCACATTACTGAAAGAGTTACAAGATATACGATCGCTCCCACCGATAAGGTTGGCTACACGATCCAGATGGGTAAGAATGAATACGAGGGATGTCAGTTCTTCCTCCATTCTCCCACAAACAGAAAGATCAACATCAATCTCACCGACTTCACAAACGACAGCGGTGACACGCTCGTAACCAATCTCGGCGTTGAATTTTACATCGAGGACGGCTACGTAACGTTCAAGGGATACAATGCCAATCTCGTATATCCCGATGCTGTAATTCCTTACGAATCCTATATTTCAAAAACCTCCGGTGGCTACTACGAGGACGGTGCTTGGGTAACAATTGGTCCTTACACGTATAAGGAAGTTACGAAGGACACCTCTTCTGCTTTCGTGATTGAGGCTAAGACAACAAAGGATTCAAAGCCCGGTCTTTACCGCGCGACTCTTGAAATTATTGATGCCGAAACAGGCAATTGCATCAAAAAGGCAAACGTTTATACATACGTATACGACGTAACGCTCTCCGACGAGCCCGCAATGGATACGGTATTCCCCGTATGGGACGGCACTTACTCCGCTCACTACCCCGGAAATCAGCAGGGTGACGCTCTCGTTGATCTCTACAACTTCATGCTTGAATACAGAATCACTCCCGCTCTCTCGGGCTGGGTTATAGATAGCCTTCTTTGCCCCAACGGCAACTGGGAATGGCTCTACAATCCCAGAGTAACCACGATCCGCGTTCACACGAAGGATTATTACGACAAGTGGAAGAACGATCCTATCCTCAAGGATAAGATGTACTACTACGGCGAGGACGAGCCCGGTGTACCGCGTGGATTTGGCCGCGGCATTCAGCTTGCAGACGGATCTACACTCTATTGTAACGATATTTACGGCGTACTCACCATTATGGGTGTAGCCGAGCAGACAAAGATGATCCGCGACGTTTGGGGCTGGGAAGATTACAGACGCTTGGTTCCCTTTGAGAGAAATGCTCCCCTTGACAGTCTCGCAAAGTATCCCAACATTGAGCAGAACGGATTTATGAATCTTACCTGGGAAAAGGTTGAAGAGGCTCTCGGCGACAATCAGGCGGCTAAGGACCTTCTCAACAAGTACAAGCAGGAAATGATCGACGCGGGAGATATGGTATCCTTTATGTCCAAGTACGTAAACGTATGGGTTCCCATTCTCTACGCTTACACACCCAGAGTTCTCGGCGAATTTGTTCCCGGATGTATCTATCTCCAGAGCGAGGTTCAGGATTCCATTTATTCGGAATATGTCGACAGACTCGACAAGCTCGTTGAGGAAGAGGGTCACGAAAGATGGGCATACGTTGCTTGTAACCCCAAGCACACATCTCCCTACCAGAATCTCCTTCTCTTCTGCGACGGCACAGAGCCCGAGACAATGATGTGGACCTGCTATATGGAGGACGTAACAGGCTTCCTTTACTGGCACGTTTCCAACTATGACTACTCCGGCAGCAGTCCCGCCTCCGACAACTATCTTATGAGAAATCCCTTCCCGAAGGAGGGTGCCGGCGACGGTCTCCTCTTCTATCCCGGCTCTATCTACGGTCAGATGGATCCTATTCCTTCCATCCGTACGATCGGTCTCCGCGACGGTATTGAGGACTACGAGCTTCTCAAGATGCTTGAAGCAGAGAAGGGTAAGGAATTTGCACGCGAGCTTGCAAGCTTTATCTCAACAAGTACTGTAACATATACAGAGGACGACGAGCTTCTTCGCAACGTTCGTTCCTACATGCTCAGAGTTCTTGAAGAAGAGCTTGGTAAGTAATATATAAAAATAACGGTGGTATCCCCACCGTTATTTTTTTGTTTATAGTGCATAATGAACAACGTAAAATTTCAGTATATATCATAATGGAAATATAATAAATTTTATGCTATAATTATAATAGCAAAGAATGTGCCTTTATTTTATAAAAGGAAAAGAGAACCTTATGAAAAAACGCTTATTTTTAATTGTTGCTTTATGTCTTATGCTTGTGATTATTTTCGCGGCATGCAAAAACAACACTTCGTCCGAAGCTCCTTCAACAAGTGAAACGGACGAGCTTCCGACCGAAAATACGACGGACACCTCCGACACCTCGGACGGCGACAACACCGAGAATAATACTACGGAAAAGCCTACGGAGAATACGACGGACCATACAACCGACGGTACTACCGAAAAGCCTACCGAGAAGCCTACCGAAAAGCCCGAGGAGTGCGCTCACAGCTGGTCGGCAGCTACCTGCGATACACCCAAGACCTGTACCAAGTGCTATGAAACCGAGGGTACAAAGCTCGGCCACGATATTATAAATCACGCGGCAAAGGCTCCTACCTGCACTAATATAGGTTGGGATGCCTACGAAATGTGCGGAAGATGTAATTATTCCACGTACGTTGAGAGGGCGGCGCTTGATCACGACATTCAAAGCCACACCGCTAAAGCTCCCACCTGCACGGAAACCGGCTGGGGCGCATACGTTGACTGTTCAAGATGTGACTATACTACGTTTGAAATCAAAGTGGCAACGGGACATACGACCGTAAACCACGCCGCTAAGGCGCCCACCTGTACGGATATAGGCTGGGACGCTTACATTACCTGCTCGAAGTGCGATCACACGACCTATTCCGAAAAGGCGGCGACGGGACACAGCTTTACAGGGGACACCTGCACAAAATGCGGTGACAAGAAGGAGACTCCTCCTGCGGTTACCGTTCCTGCGGAAAAGCCCGTTGACCGAGTAGAGCATAATCCTTACGAGTATTTCCGTTGCGGTCTTTGCGGCTACGTTGCATGCAACGACAAGCTCAATATAGCAGGCTCGCTGAATATTGACGCGTTCAATCCGCAGGGAAGCACAACAAGCTATTTCTCGGGTCCCTATCAGCACGGCAAGACGCTTACGTTAAAGCAGCCCTCAAACGGATATTTTGACATAAGCGGCTGGGTCGGTGTGAACTCCGACAGCTACACGCTCGGCTGGAGCATCGGCTCGGACGATCTCAGATGGTGGAGCTACACCGAAACCAAGATAAACGCTTCCAACGATCCCGACGTATTTGCCGCGGCGAAAAAGGCGGGATACACAAGCGCATCAAGATTTACCTACACTCTCCCGTGGGTATCATTTACCTCGGGCGACGTTATACACCTGCTCGTTAAGGACAACGCGAGTGGACTTATCTACTGCTTCGGCGAATTCAAGGTAATAAAGAGCGGTGAAAAGGACGTTGTAACCCTCGGTAGCCTTGACCATTTCAGATATCAGTCTACGGGTAATGAATATAAGAGCCTGATCAAAAACAACGCGCTTACGATCACCGAAACGAACGGCATCTTTGAGCTTACGGGCTGGATTGCGACAAGCATCTCGGACTATTCGCTCGTATGGCGTCTCAACGAGGAGCTTCGCGAGGGCGAAGCAGGGGGATACAAAACCACTACTAACAGTGACGTAACGGATGCGGCAAAGAATCTCGGATATAATTATTCGACAAGATTCAAATATTATTTCCCGCCCGAGACGATCCGCAGCGGCGACACTATCTACCTCTATATTAAGGATAATTCAACCGGCGCGCTCTATATGTTTGCCGCTTACACGGTAAATATCACAAAAACGGCGGCACAGTACAATCTTCTCAACACGGTCGGCGCACACGATCCCGTACAGAAGGAAAATGTTACCGCTCCCGACAACGATGCAAGCCTCAAGATGTGGTTTGATCATTTAACTCAAAAGGTATCAAGATACGATATAAGCAATATCAACTCGAAAAATTCAAGCTATACGATACAGATGGCGAGAAACGAGATGGAGGGCTGTCATTTCTACCTCTATCATCCCCAGAACAAGAAGATCACGATCAAGGTATCCGACTTTACAAATCAGTACGGTGAAACTCTTAAAACCGAGCTCGGAGTTGAGTTCTACGTTGAAGAGCATTATATGAATGACAAGGGCTTCTTTGAAAACCAGTCGTCATATACGGGTAACAAGGTCCTTGTTTATCCCGATGCAGTCGTTCCTTACGAATCCTATATCAAGAGTGGCTACGGCAGTGATGAAGGCGGCACGTACGAATACGGCACGTGGGTACCGATCGGCCCCTACACCTATAAGAACGTAACGAGAGAGGCGATACGCGGCTTTACCGTTACCGCAACTACCGAAAAGGATTCACGTCCCGGTAAATACACGGCAACGGTCGAGATATACGATTACAGCACCGGAAAGTGCATAAAGAAAGCAAACGTCTACACGTACGTTTACGACGTGGTGCTCGCTGAGGAGACCGCGCTTGATACCGCGTTTGGAATTTGGTTTGATAACTATTGGCAAATTTATAAAAACTTTGGCGGCTACCGTGATACCGACGTAATGCGCGCTATGGCGGACTTTATGCTCCAATACCGTATGACACCCACCTTCGGCGGATGGTGGTACGAAAACTTCTTCGGCGCGGAATGGTGCTACAATCCGAGAGTTACCTCCGTAAGAGTTGCAGGCAAGTCCACCTATGATATGTTCAAGAACGATCCTATAATTGCCAAGAAGATGTATTACTACGGTCAGGACGAGCCGGGCGTACCGAGAAATCAGGGAAGACCTATTACGCTTGAGAACGGCAGCTCGGTAAATTATCACGATACGTTCGGAATTCTCGCGATCCTCGGTGTTGCCGAGGAGGCTAAGATGCTCAAGAACGTATGGGGCTGGGATAACTACAGACTTCTCATTCCCTACGAGAGAAACCCGATGATGAGCGATCTCTCAAAATACCCCGATATTACCAAGAACACAACGCTCAATCTCTCCTGGGCTAAGGTGGAGGCTGCGCTCAACAGCGACGGAGCAAGAGCACTTTACAATAAGTACAAGGACGAAATTCAGTCCTCCGCGGATATGGTGGAATTCTTGTCCAATTACGTTACCGTATGGACCTCCATCTTCACGGGCTTTACTCCCCGCGTGCTTAATTCCACGGTTACGGGATGTCTCTATATGCAGGAGTCAAAGCTTGATGCCACATACGACGAATATATCGACCGTATGCATAAGCTTCAGGCGGGCGGCGACGAGCTTTGGACGTACGTAGCGTGCGAGCCTCAGTGGTATTCGGCATATCAGAATATTCTCATCTTCAACGACGGAACCGAGGCAAGAACAATGTTCTGGACGACCTACAAGATTGGCGGCACGGGCTTCCTCTATTGGAGAGAGGATTATTATCCCTCAAATACCACCGCAAATACCTACACGCTGAGAAATCCCTTCTCGGCAACGGGCCCCGGCGACGGAATCCTCTTTTATCCCGGCGCGGTTTACGGTCAGCTTGACCCAATCCCCTCGATTCGCCTTATGAATATGAGAGACGGTATCGAGGACTATCAGCTTCTTTGCATGCTTGAAGAGGCTTTGGGCGAGGCAAAGGTAAACGAGCTTGTTGAGAATATCGTTACAAGCACAGTAACGTTCACAAGAGATGACGATAAGGTTTACAACACCCACGCGGCTCTCTTGAAGCTTCTTGAGGAAGCAAAATAAAAATAACGCGGAAGTCTTTGACTTCCGCGTTGTTTTAAGTGCAGAGTTAAGAGAAAGTGCAGAGTGCAGAGTGCAGAATGCAGAGTTGATATGATTTGAAATGAAAATTTTCGGCTCGTCCGAAAATTCACCTTAACTCTGCACTCTTAACTCTTAACTCTGAACTAAAAAATCCACCCTCTCGGGTGGATTTTTTTATATTCTTCTTACCGCTTCGTCAAGCGGGGTGTGATTTTTATAGGACTCGATAACCTTATCAACCTCGTTTGCGCCCTCGGTCGTAAAAATAAAGTGCTGATTTACGATATTCGCGCGCAAAATCTCGTTCGGTCTATCCGACATACAGGTCTTTTGGCTGTTGAAAATAATATTTCTATGATTGAATTCTCTTATAATCGGAAACGTATATCCGCGACGGTCCGAAATAGATATCATTTTATCGGGACAGCTCCTATCACACTTATCACAGCCCGAAATATCGCGTATAACGCACTTTTCAAGTGTCATAAGAGGAATTCTACCATAAACGATAACTCCTCTGTTACCCGAAATATCGCGTATTTGCGGTATAGTAAGCTCGGGGGAGAGAACAAACTCGGAGATACCGAGTCTCTCCATTTCACTCGCGTGAGCGTTATTCATTATATTGAATCGGTAGTCCGCTACAAGCTCAACGTCGTATCCGTCAAACCAATTTATTTGTCCGATATTCGAGATGATTACGGTCCTCGCACCACTGTCGATCGCGCCTTTGACTAAAGACATAACCTCATCACGCTCGGAATCCATAACCACGGGCGGCATATAGAAGCCGTCGGCAGCCTCGGTATATTTATTCAAGGGGAGATATATCCTGTCAAAATATTCCTTTGCCATATCCGTTATTTGTTCGGGGAAAAGGAAGCGCGCGCTTTTAATGCTCTCGGGTCTTCCACTCGGTATTGTAATTTCAATTTTTGAAGGCAGGGGATTTTGAGGCGCGTGGGGAATAAGGGAAATGTCACTCTCAAGAGATGCGATAGCATCGCGGCGGAGATTGTTGAGCCACGACACGGGCACCATAAGACCGTCGTCAAGATCAATATCTACCTCTCCCAAGATATAGGGAGTATTTCCGAGCTTTGAGAGGGAACGGAGAACACTCTCACGCGTTGCGGGTGCGTTTTGCGCCTCCATAGGCTGCTCGCCAAACGCCTTACCTATCCTTCCGTTACCCGAAATTTCAAGAGAAATGGGCTCACCACGACGTATATTAACGCTCATATCAATGGGGAGCTTTCTTTCTATTCCCTCAAATTTTTGGATTTCTCGGCTTATCTGCTTATCGTATTCACTGCGGACACCGAGCATCTTTTTACTTATATTACCCGTGAAATAACCGTCCGTAAAGCCGCCGCGGGAGAACGCTTCCTCAAGAGCCAATATATCGTCGCGTGTGGCGTCTCTGCCCTCGTCGAGCAATTTACGCCAAACCTGAGCTACGCGAAGAACGTATTCGGGGGATTTCATTCTACCCTCAATTTTAAGAGAGTGAACGCCGCTGTCGATTATCTCGCGGACGTGACCTGCAAGCGAGAGATCCTTCAAGGAGAGAGGGTAACCGCTTTTACCACCGCAGGAATAGGGAAGTCGGCAGGGCTGGGCGCAAACGCCACGATTTCCGCTTCTACCGCCAACGAGCGACGAGAAGAGGCATTGACCCGAGTGGGATACGCAAAGCGCTCCGTGAACGAAAATTTCGACCTCCAAGGGATTTTCGCGCACCATTGTCTTTATATCCTCAAGCGACAGCTCTCTTGCGGGAACGAGTCGCTCAAAGCCAAGCTCCTGAAGAACGAATCCCGCGTCCTTGTTGTGCGCGGACATCTGGGTGCTCGCGTGGAGTGGCATCTCGGGTATATATTTTTTCAGCAAGGATGCCGCGCCCATATCCGCTACGATAAACGCGTCGATACCGCACTCGGCAGACCTGTACGCGTCGCGGACAAAGGAATCTATCTCCTTGTCGTAGATTTGAATGTTAAGCGTCTGATAAAGCTTAACACCGTATTTATGCGCCACCTCGGCGCAGCTCTTCATATCCTCATAGGTAAAATTCTTGGCATTTATTCGCGCATTAAAGGAGGTGCCGCCCATATAAACGGCATCGGCACCTCCCTCAATCGCCGCAAACAATGCATCCGCGCTACCCGCAGGACACAAAAGCTCAGGCAATTTTCTTTTATTCATGATCAGATATCGCTGAATGTGAGAAGATCAAACATAGAGCCTACGCGATTTCTTGAATTGCTCTTTTTCTCCTCAACGGGCTTCTCCTCAACTACGGGAGCAGGGATCTCCTCCTCAACTACAGGAGCTTCTTCTCCGCGAAGACGACGGTTTTCGGATTCAAGTCTCTGATTCTCGCGCTCAAGTCTATCGAGATTTCTCTGCATGATTTCAATGGTTTCCTTGAAGTTTTCAACGTCGGTCAAGGCATCGTCAAGCTTATTTTCCACAAGCTCAGCTCTCTCCTTCATAGCGATCTTTTCCGCGCAAAAATCAAGCGCACAAAGAAGCGCAGCCTCGTTCTTTGAGCAACGCTTGCTCTTGAGAGTGATCTCTCTCATCTTTCTATCGAGAATACCTACGATATGTTCAACCGATTCCTGGGGCTCGTCCGTAATTACGCTGACCTCCATATCGGCAATAAGGAGTGTGTACTTCTGCTTCATAACTGTTCCTCCGTTTTATATGTCTTAAAATAATTTACACTTGCAAATTTGAAAGAAATGTTGTATAATTAATATAAATACAGTCCTTCTATTATATTATAATACAAAACGTAAAATTTTTAAAGACCTTTTTATAAAAAAATATAAAAAAGTTTGAATTTTAATAAAGATACTTTTATAAAAATACAAAATAGCTTGAATTTTAATATTGAGGTGTAGTATGAGCGATATTCTTCATAACGATTCTCAATTGAATAGATCCAAAAAATACAGCACCGTATTCGTTGAGGGCATAAAATTTCTCTTTGACGCGCAGGACGAGTACGACAAGAGAAACGCATATCTTTGTTTTCTCCGCGGCGCGGAGGATACCGATATAGACTGTCTTTACTATCTCGGAATGTGCTATGAATACGGCTTCGGATGTGAGGTAGATCTCGAAGAGGCGGTAAGGGTATACAAAGAGGCGGCAGAGCAGGGGCATCCCGACGCTATGAACAATCTCGGAGGCTGCTATCTCTACGGTCACGGGGTGGAAAAGAACCCCTATATCGCGTTTGAGTGCTTTTCTAAGGCGTATGAGCTGGGAAATATCAAGGCTTGCTGCAGAATGGGTATTTGCTACCACTACGGGCTTGGAGTGGAGAAGGACGGCGAGCGCGCCATCGAGTATTACAAGCGCGCGGCTGATCACGATCTTGATATTGCATGTACGATCCTTGCGGATTGCTACGAAAACGGCACGTTCATCGACAAAAATATTCCCGAGGCATTCAGGCTTTACAAAAAGGCGGCGGAGCTTCAAAACAGCTCGGCAATGCTTATCGTCGGCGATATGCTCAGCGAGGGTAGAGGAACCAAGCGCGACGTACACGAAGCGTTCAACTTTTATTCTCTCGCTTCAAAGCACGGAAATATAAATGCAAAGCTAAAGCTTGCGGACTGTTATACGCGCGGTATCGGTACTGTCAAGAATTACCGCGAGGCATTGAAGATATACACAGCCCTGTCTGAAATTGATGAAACTCGCGATATTGCCAAATATAAGCTCGGCATTGCATACGTAAAGGGCAAGGGTGTTGATCCCGATAAGGAGCGCGCATTTGAGCTATTCAAGGAAAGCGCAAATCTTGGATACGAATACGCGTATATGGCTCTCGGAGAATGCTATTACTACGGGATCGGATGTGAGCAAAGCTACGATCTCGCGTTTGAATCGTACAAAAATGCCGCCGAGCTTGGAAATTCGTACGCATACGTGACCTGTGGCGTTTGTATTGAAAACGGCTACGGCACGGAGCAAAGCTTTACGGACGCGATAAAATACTATAAGAAGGCTGCCGACCTTGAAAATCTCGACGGCACTTACCATATAGGAAGATGCATTATGGAGGGCAAGGGCAACGAGGCGGGCTTCCATAATCCCCAAATGTTTATCTCCCGCGCGGCAAGAAGGGATCATATATCGGCATCGTACCTCTACGGCGTGCTTTTTGAAAAGCAGGGAAGCATATCCGAGGCAGTCAACTGGTATATGAAGACCATTTTGCTTGATACGACTCATAATTTTCCCGAGTATATATCAATAAATACAAGAAACGAGATAATCCGCAGGGATCATCTTTCAAAAACAAATGCGAAATATAAGCTTGGAAAATTAAAGCTTACCATTAACCGATCGCAAAGAAACTGTATAGAATCTTTAAATTACATAGCAAATTCCGCGTCGATTGGATATCTTCCCGCCCAAATTCAGATAGCGAAGCTCGTTCGACTTTACGGCG
Organism: Eubacteriales bacterium; assembly: GCA_045660325.1. GTDB lineage: Bacteria > Bacillota > Clostridia > Oscillospirales > CAG-272 > SVTX01. Next base: position 33,598 of record JAZRDO010000013.1, on the reverse strand, counting down.
ACGTAAAGCTTCCGACAAGCTATGAATTTGACGAAAATTCCGAGGGTATTGAAAAAAGCGAGATCGCAAACGCTATGAGTAAGCTCGGCAACTGCTATTTTTCAGGTGTCTCAGGCGTATTCAAAAAAGACGAGGTTGCGGCTGTCAGATGCTTTAAGATCTCGGCGGAGCTTGGAAACACGAATGCCATGTACAGTCTCGGCTGGTGCTTGCGCCACGGCAGGGGTATTATTGAAAACAACGTTGAAGCGGCAAGATGGCTCAAGGCGGCGGCTGACAAGGGCAACGCGAACGCGGCTTACAGCTACGGTCTTTGCTGTGAAGAGGGCTGTGTAACGGGTGTTAAAAACCGTCGCGAGGCGCTTATGTACTATAAAAAGGCGGCAAATGCAGGGCACGTAGAGGCAAGCAAGCGTTATATGGCGATTTTTGAAAAGGACTTAAGATAAGTGCAGAATGCAGAGTGCAGAATGCAGAGTTAGAGGAACATCGTAGGGGACTACATCCTCGACGTCCCGCAAACACACAATTAAAACAATCGCAAAAAACAAAAGGCTCTTTTTCAAGAGCCTTTTTTTATTATCTTTTACCCGTTTTGATCTCGCCGTGCTTTCCCTCGTAAGATTCAATCAAATCCCTGATCAAAACAAGTATCTGACTGTTCGCACTCCTACCCTCGTAATCTGCAACAACGTGCAATTTGTCGAGCATTTTCTCATCAATTCTAATAGATAAACTTTTTGTCGCCATAAAAACCTCTCAATTTTGAATATATTATATATCTATTTTAATACTATAATATCCAAAATTGTTAATTGTAGATACATACTGCATTCAAAATAAATCTGTTGCTAATATAAAAAAGCTCCTCAGTCAGGAGGAGCTTTTTTTAATCGTTTGTATATTCTAAAATATCAGAAATGTTACATTCAAGAACGGAACAAATGCGATCCAAAATGTAACTGTCATAACGAACAACGCGATTTTTGTAGTAACGGTCTATCGTCTGAAACTTTATTCCCGTACGCTTTGCTAATTCATAACGCGTAATACCGCGCTTTTCTAAATATTTATCAATAGTTAATTTTACCATCAATACCCCTCCATTCCTGTATATATTTTATAAGATATATACCTGCTTGACAATCTCCTTTATTTAGTATATACTTATATAGGTATATAATATGTAAATGGAGAATTTATTATGAAGCTGTTAATAGTTGGATCGAGAAGCATTAATGATTTTGATTTATCTTCATACGTTTCAGATAAGGTTGACACTATAATAAGCGGCGGCGCTTGTGGAATAGACACCTTAGCTGAAAAATATGCTGATTCTCATAATATTTCAAAATGTATAATCCGACCGAAATATAATCTTTTCGGTCGAGCCGCGCCGCTTAAAAGAAATAAAGAAATGGTTGATATTGCAGATTCGGTTTTAGTAATTTGGGACGGCAAATCAAAGGGCACGGAGTTTACCATCAAGTACACGAAAAGTATAAATAAAGAATGCACGGTCATTATCGTGTAGGATATTTATAGAAACACCTTGTTTAATAAAAAGTGCAGAGTGCAAAATTATAAAATTAGTAGGGCGGGGCAGCGAAGCGGCGGGAGCAATCCCCCGCCCTAAAGATTTAACTCTGAACTCTGAACTAAAAAAATCCACCCATACGGGTGGATTTTTTTTAATACGTCGGAGAATTGAGATACCATTCTCCGTTTTCCTTTACGAAGGTTATTTCAATTACCCTGCGCTTATGTGACATACCTATATCGTACGCTTCAATTTCAACGGTAACGTAATCGTTGTCCGACGGCTTTACTATCTTCATCGTAGAATAATCGTATATCTTTCTTTGATATTTGAAATTATCCATTCCAATCGTCTGATAGAATTTTGAGCCCTCCTGATAAAATCGGAGATACGCTCCGTCGGAGAAGAGAACACCGTCAAACGCGGTCTCGTAGAGAGCCTTTAAGTAATTGGAGGAAAAGATCTCCTCAACGTCCGCCTTCATTCCTTCTACGTCAAAATATCTTGACTGCTCCATTGAAAGCTCGTAATTTGACTGATAGACACCGAAATAGATCTGTCTTTTATCGGTTATGAGCGCGTCTCTCTTGTATACGGGAATTCCCGCGCCGAACAGGACGTCGTTTATCTCAACCGATCTTTCAATAAGATATATAAATCTTTCGCTGACCTCATCAATCTCGGGCGGCTTTCTTCCGCAGGATACGATGCTAAGAAGCGACACAAGACAAAGGCAGAGGCAAATTACCTTAATACCTATCTTTAAAAACGTATTTTTCATAATACCTTTAAAATCAATTAAATTTCAGTTTCAGCTGTGGGGAGATCCTCTGACTCCTCAAGATCAACTATCTCATCCTCGGGATCCTCGTGGGGAACCTTTGTGAAATTTGCAATGGAGTGATCCTCGCCAAGGCGCATTACGATAACACCCGAAGCGCTTCTGGAGTAAGTGGAGATCTCAATCGCGGGAGTTCTTATAACGATACCGCCGTCAGTTATCATCATAATATCGTCATCGTCGGAAATTGCCATAATACCCGCAAGCTTACCCGTCTTTTCGGTAATGTTGTGAGCGATTACACCAAAGCCGCCACGGTGCTTCATAAGTCTGAAGTCGTCAAACTCGGTCTTCTTGCCGTAGCCCTTTTCCGTGATAGTGCAAAGCTTCTTGTTTTCCTCAACCTTTGCTACACCGATAACGTAGTCATCACCCTTAAGGGAGATACCGCGAACACCGCGAGCTGTTCTACCCATAGGACGAACGCCGCGCTCGTCAAATCTTACCGCGTTACCGTCGCGTGTTGCGATAATAAGCTCGTTATCACCGTAAGTAAGCTCAACGAATACAAGCTCGTCGCCCTCGTCAAGTGTAAGCGCGATCTTACCGCCCTTACGCTGATATTCGTATTCGGTAAGGAGTGTCTTCTTTACAACGCCGAACTTTGTAACCATTGTAAGGTAGAGATTCTCGGAGAATTCCTCAACGGAGATAAAGCTTGTAACCTTCTCGCCCTGAGAAAGCTCAAGAAGATTTACGATATTCGTACCCTTGGCAGTTCTCGAAGCCTCGGGAATCTTGAAGGCGCGCATTGTCTGTACGCGGCCGTGGTTTGTAAAGAACATAACCGTAGAATGGCTATGTACAAGAGAAACCTTTTCAATAAAGTCCTCATCGCGCGTTGTCATACCCGTAATACCCTTACCGCCGCGTCTCTGTGCATTGTACGTGTCGGAGGGAAGGCGCTTGATATAGCCCGCATTTGTAAGTGTAATTACGCAATTATGCTTTTCAATGAGGTCTTCAAGGTCGATTTCCTCTGTGGAGATTTCAATATTCGTTCTTCTCTGGTCGCCGTACTTGTTCTTGATCTCAAGCATTTCGTTCTTGATGATCTCGCGAACCTTACTCTCGTCGCGAAGAATTTCTTCAAGCTCCTTAATAAGCGCGTAAAGTCTGTCAAGCTCGTCCTCGATCTTCTGGCGCTCAAGACCTGTAAGACGGCCGAGAGTCATCTCAACGATGGCCTGAGACTGAATTTCAGTAAGACCGAATCTTTCCATCAACGTAAGCTTGGACTGAGGAATAGAGGGAGACGTCTTCATTATCTGAACGATCTCGTCAATATTATCGTTTGCGATCTTGTAGCCCTCGAGAATATGAGCTCTTGCCTTTGCCTTTTCAAGCTCAAACTGTGTTCTTCTCTTGATAACGGATTCCTGATGCTCAATGTAGTAGTCAAGCACCTCGGCAAGATTGAGGATCTTGGGCTGCTGACCAACGACTGCAAGCATATTTACGGAGCAGGTGTCCTGAAGCTGTGTATACTTATAGAGCTGATTGAGAATGATCTGACCGTTGGCATCCTTCTTGTACTCGATAACGATACGGAGACCGTGCATACTGGACTCGTCACGAAGGTCGGAGATACCCTCAACTCTCTTTTCCTTAACAAGACCCGCGATGGATTCAACGAGCAGGGACTTATTAACCATATAAGGAATTTCCGTAATTACGATTCTTCTCTTGTCCTCATCAATCGTCGCCTTTGCGCGAACGTTGATGCGGCCCTTACCTGTCATGTAAGCGTCAATAATGCCCTGTGTACCGTAGATCGTGCCATACGTGGGGAAGTCGGGGCCCTTGATGAACTGCATAAGATCCATAATAGAGCAGTCGGGGTTATCGATTCTGTAAATAGTACCGTCAATTACCTCGCCAAGGTTATGAGGGGGTACGTTCGTCGCCATACCAACCGCGATACCAACCGAGCCGTTAACGAGGAAGTTGGGGAATCTTGAAGGAAGGATTGTAGGCTCCTTCAAGCTATTATCAAAGTTAGGCTGAAAATCAACAACGTTCTTTTCAATGTCGCGAGTCATCTCGTCAGCGAGCTTTGTAAGTCTAGCCTCGGTATAACGGTAAGCAGCCGGCGGGTCTCCGTCCACGGAACCGAAGTTACCGTGTCCGTCAACGAGAGTATAACGGAGAGAGAAGGGCTGAGCCATTCTTACCATAGTGCCGTAAACCGAGCTGTCACCGTGAGGATGGTATCTACCAAGCACCGAACCTACGGTCGTCGCGGACTTACGGAAGGGCTTATCATGAGTGAGCTTGTCCTCATACATAGTATAGATAACTCTTCTCTGACCGGGCTTCATACCGTCGCGAACGTCGGGGAGAGCTCTTGACATAATTACGGACATAGAATATTCGATAAAAGACTTCTTTACCTCTTTTTCCATATCGATGTCAACTATTTTCTGATTTTCAAACAAATAGATTTCGTTGTCACGCTGTGATTTCTTATCCATTTTTGTTTCCTTTCCCAAATTCAATTGGTTTTTATGTGAAATAATTTATTTTTTACTTTAAGTTTTTATCAACGCGGATTATCTTGAATGATAATCCGTTTTTAATTTTAAAGCTTTTTTCTTTTTTCGATACTGATTATCTTAAACAAAACGAATGCTACAAGATAAACCGCGGGAGAAAATATTACAAACGCGATATAGTCGGGCAGGAGCGTTCCTACAAATATTTTCATAAGATTGAGACTGTCCGAGAGCATTACGAAATAGAAAATATTTACCGCCTGCTTTATAAGTCCCACAAGCAGCATGTATACCAAAAACGACGGCAGGCTCCTTGATAAAAATCTCTTTATACACAAGCCGCAAAAATAACCGACGAGCATATATACCAAGGGAGAGGTGTACAGCACACCGCCCGCTAAGGAATCTATTATTATTCCGCCCAAAAGACCCAATATTGCGCCGTCTCGCTCACCAAAGAAAATTCCTACGGCGGCGACGAATATAAGAGTAAGCCCTACGGGCGAGCCGTTTACCTTAAAAAAGGTAGTTTGCATTACCGAAAAAATACATACCGTAAATATCAGCAAAACGTATTTTAAAATTTGACGCGTGCTGACGGAACGTACTCTTTCCTTTACGTGCGAGCGATCCTTATATCTTAACCTTGCCATTACGGTGCTACCCCGTCAGCATTAACGCTGTAATCAAAGTCCGTAATTATCATAACGTAGGTGATCTTTTTAAAATCAACGAAGGATTCAATCTCCGCACTCTTCGTTCGGTCAAAGGCGTTTTCCGTAACCTTTACAACCTTACCTACGGGAATATCCCTCGGATAGACACTTCCAAGCCCGCTTGTAAATACCGTATCACCGACTAAAACATCGGCATCCGCGGAAAGATAATTAAGTGAGCAAAGTCCCGAATCCTTGTATATGATATCGCCCTCAACCACACCTATCTCACCGCTGCGGGTAATATACGCGCCGCAAGCGCCTCTGTCCTCAATTATGGTCCTTACCTTACAGGATGAGTGATCCACCTCGATCACCGAGCCTACAAGTCCTAAGCTTGTTATAACAGGCATACCGACCTCAATTCCGTCGGCAGAGCCGCGGTTGAGCGTAATGATCGTCATGTAACCCTCGGAGCCCCTTGAAATTATCAGGGCATCGCAAAATGAAAAATCGGGATAAGCCTTTTTTATTTCAAGATATTCGCGCAGTCTCTGATTTTCATCAGCGAGCGCGCCGTAATAAATTTCCTTTTCGGTCAATCTATCGTTTTCCTCGCGAAGATTTTTATTTTCCTCGATAAGATCGCCCATTTTACCGAAATAAAGATAAAATCCGTCAAAGCCCTCGCTTATTTTAGCTCCGCACCAGCGAAGAGGGTAGAGAACGGTATTTATACCGTTTCTCACCACGTTTCCGACTCCCATAAACGAGAGCACGGAAAAGAAAATGCACAGAGCGAGAGCAATGCTGACTGTTATTATAAAAAACTTGCTTTTTAAAAATTTCAAGCCACCAGCTCCCCTCGTTCATTTAAAATCCAAATAGGTTTTCCACATAGTTTTACACAAGCTGTTGAAAACTATATAACAGGTGATTTTCCATAATTTTTCATACCGTTTTCTTGTTTAAAACCTTGTTTAAAAAGTAAGGATTTTCCTGTGTACGTATAGCTTTCAACAATTCTTGGCATTTTGTGTAAAACATTTTTTTACAATATACGTTATCCGACGGTTTTCAACATAAAATCATATAAAATTTTCCATCGAAAATTCCGCCCTAAAAAATCTTGTTCAAATAAAATCAGATGTCAAGGAATTCCGCAAGCTTTGCGTTTTCCTCGATAAATATTCTTCTGGGCTCAACCTTATCACCCATAAGAAGAGAGAACATTTCGTCGCACGCGATAGCGTCCTCGATAGTAACCTTGAGGATAGTTCTGTTCGCGGGGTCCATAGTTGTCTCCCAAAGCTGATCGGCATCCATTTCACCAAGACCCTTATATCTGTCAGCCTGAATAAGATGCTTACCGTCCTCGCCGCCGAGCTCCTCAATGTACTTATCTCTTTCAGCATCCGAGAACGCATACTTTTCCGTTCCAGGCTTTGCATTCTTCTTGTGTACCTTGTAAAGCGGGGGCTGTGCGAGATATACGTGGCCCTCTTCAATGAGCTTTCTCATGTGTCTGAAGAAGAACGTAAGGATAAGAATTCTGATGTGCGAGCCGTCGACGTCGGCATCCGCCATAATAATAACCTTGCCGTAACGGAGCTTTGATATATCAAACTCCTCGCCGATACCGCAGCCGAGAGCCTGAATGATCGGAATCAAGGACTGATTGGAGTAAACCTTGTCCATTCTTGTCTTTTCAACGTTGAGCACCTTACTGCGAAGGGGAAGGATAGCCTGGAACTTAGGATTACGTCCCTGCTTTGCGGAGCCTCCCGCGGAGTCACCCTCTACAAGATAAAGCTCTGTTAAGGTTGCATCCTTTTCCTGACAGTCCGCAAGCTTACCGGGAAGAGAGCTGCCCTCGAAAAGACCGCTCTTACGCGAGGTCTCTCTCGCCTTTCTCGCCGCCTCTCTTGCTCTTGACGCCGCGAGAGCCTTTTCCAAGATTGCCTTTGCGGTTGAGGGATTCTCCTCAAAGTATTCGGAGAGCTTTGCATTCATTGTATTTTCAACGAGGGTACGGATGTCCGAGTTACCGAGCTTCGCCTTTGTCTGAGACTCAAACTGCGCGTTTTCAAGCTTAACGGACACGATAGCGCAAAGGCCCTCACGAACGTCCTCGCCCGAGAGATTCTTATCAGAATCCTTCAAAATTCCGTTCTTTCTCGCGTAATCGTTGATAACACGTGTGAGCGCGGACTTGAAGCCCGTCTCGTGTGTACCGCCCTCAATTGTATTCATATTGTTAGCGAAGGTCATAACGCATTCGTTATAGCCGTCGTTGTACTGAAGCGCGATCTCGGCAACGCTTGTGTCCTTCTCGCCCTTCATGTAGATGATATCACTGTGAACAGGATCGTTATGTCTTGTATCCGTAAGCCAGCCTACGAAGGATCTGATACCGCCCTCAAAGCAAAATTCCGTTTCAACGGGAGTCTCGGGACGCGCGTCGATAAGCACGATTCTGATGCCTGCATTGAGGAAGGACTGCTCTCTCATACGGTTGGAGAGGATTTCATAGTCAAATACGGTCTCCTCGAAAATTTCGGGGTCGGGCTTAAATGTAACCTTAACGCCGTGAGGACGCTCGGGACATTCTCCCTCGCAAACAAACTTTCTTGCCACCTTACCGCGCTCGAATCTTTCGGTATATCTCTTGCCCTCGTAGCAGTCGTCAAGCTCAACCCAAAGGGAGAGCGCGTTTACTACGGACGCACCTACACCGTGAAGACCGCCCGCGATCTTGTAACCGCCACCGCCGAACTTACCGCCCGCGTGAAGAATGGTATAAACAACCTCGGGAGTAGGGATACCCTCCTTGGGGTGAATACCCGCAGGGATACCTCGGCCGTTGTCCTCAACGGTAATGCTGTTATCGTAATTGATAGTAACCGTGATCTTATCGCAATAGCCCGCAAGAGCCTCGTCGATAGAGTTGTCTACGATTTCGTAAACCAAGTGGTGAAGACCGCGTATAGAGGTTGTACCTATGTACATACCGGGGCGCTTACGAACGGCTTCGAGTCCCTCAAGTATCTGTATTTGATTTTCGCCATAATGGTTATTTTCGAGTTCTGACATTGTTCTTATCCTTTTCGTTTATTTTTTGAAAATTGTTTACTAATTAAAAATTAATTTTTACCGCATAAAGCAGAGGGATGAATTTAAAGTAAATATATACTTTTATTAAATTTTTCCGCATAAGTCGGAGAGATAAACTTAAAGTAAATATACACTTTTATTAAATTCTGCCGCATAAGGCGGAGGTTGATATTTGCGAGAAGCAAACCATATATTTTCCGTTTTCACGGTAGAGAATAAAGGATTTTGGAATTTCGTCCTTTGCGGATAAAACGAGCTTTTCGCGCTCGGCGGATGTGAGATATTTTCTCGTAACCGAGCTTATAGTCGCCGTATCGGCATCAAAAATTCCGATTATATCCCTGATTCTTATATTTTTATTATTTCCGACATGTAAATACATAGCTTTACACCTTTATATACTTTCCGTTCTCTACTGTAATGACGTTTGCGCCGTCAATGTCGAGCTTCTCACAGCAGGTAACTATCACCTGCTTGTCTGAAATGTTTCTTGTAAGATATTCGCGACGGCGGAAGTCAAGCTCGGAGAAAACGTCGTCGAGAAGAAATACGGGATAATCTCCGCCCGAGATATCCTTGATAATTTCACCCTCGGCAAGCTTCATAGCAAGAGCTATTGAGCGCTGCTGCCCCTGCGAGCAGTAAAAACGCGCGCCTTTGCCATTTAGCTCAATTTCTATATCGTCCTTGTGAATACCCCACAAAGTCGCTCCTGCGCCGATTTCGCGGTCGTGGCGGCTAAAATAAAGCTCACGGTACTTATTACGACACTCATCTATATCAAAATTCTCGGTATCTACACCAGCGCTTGATACGTACTTTAAGGTCGGTCGTTCACAGTCGCCCGTCATTTCATAAAAGCACCTTTCAATATAGCTCTTCGCAAGCTTCAAATAATTGATTCTGTACTCGGTTATCTGCGCGGAGAGCGTTGCCAGCTGCTCCGACCAAATATCAATGGTCGAGTCAAATGCCGTTCTGTCCTCCTCGGCGATCTTAATAAGAGAATTTCTCTCCTTTAACACCTGATTGTAGGACTGAAGCGCCTTAATATACATAGGCTTTATCTGGGATATAGCCACGTCGAGATACGAGCGGCGCTCGGAGGGACCCGCCTTCACAATAGAAAGATGCTCGGGAGAGAAGAGAACTACCTTGAACGCGCCGACGATCTCGGACATTTTTGAAATCTTTACGCGGTTGTGCTCAATACGCTTTTGCTTTCTTCCGCTGAAAATACGGATGGATATATCCATATCGCGAAGAGTATCGCTGTATGAATTTTTAATATAAGCCGAATCCTGCCCAAATTTTATCATATCCGCGTCCGACTGAGCCCTGAAGCTGCGGCCGAGACTTGTAACGTAGATAGCCTCAAGCAAATTCGTCTTTCCCTGAGCGTTATTGCCGATAAGAATGTTTACACCCGAAGAAAATTCAACGTCGGCTATATCAATATTTCTGAAATTTTCAACGTGAATAGCTCTGCATATCATCTAATCGGCGATCCTTTCGGGAAAAATAATTTTTACGTCAAATTAATCCTTTGTTCTTACGGGAAGAAGCATAAAGAGCTCCTTGATGCCCTCATTCTCGTCAGCGGGCTCAATATTGATGCTCATAAGCTTGGAGGAAAGGGAAATCTTGATTCTATCAGCTGTACAAGCTCTTACGCTGTCCATAAGGAATCTGTTCTTGAAGGAGATAAAGATATCTTCGCCCTCGTGCTCTACGGGAACCTCGTCGTAAATAGAGCCTGCGGTGGAAACTGCGCTTACCTTCATAACATCGTCGTTGATCTCAAGCTTTACGTTAGGACGCATATTGCCCGTGATCTTTTCTTCGGTAATAAGGGATGCTCTCTCAAGCGCGGAGAGGAGTCTGTCCTTGTCAAGTGTTACGAACATCTTGTGATTCTTAATGATTACTCTATCGTAATCAAGGTACTCGCCGTTGATAAGACGGGAGAAGAAAATAATCTCACCCATGTGGATCACGATGTTCTTATAGCTCATATAAACCGTTGCTACCTCGTCCTCGTCGTCTGAGAGAAGCTTTACAAGCTCGTTTACGGACTTAACGGGGAGAATAAAGGAGAATTCTGTGGAGGATGCGTTCTGGAGCTTGCCGAACTCTGTTTCGCAGGAGCAAACCGCGAGCTTGAAGGTATCGCATGCAACGAGGCTGAGCTTACCGCCAACAGTTCTTACGTAACAGCCGTTGAGAACGGGACGGGGATCGTTTACACCCATAGCGTAAGAAACCTTAAGAAGCATCTTGCGAAGAGTTGCCTGCTTCACAGTAAAGCCCTTCTCGGATGTAAGGAAGGGAATCTCGGGGAAGTTAGCTGCGGGGAGAGAGCCTGTCTTATGGGAAGATCTGCCGGATTCAAAGGTCGCAATGCCCTTGGAGTCAACCGTAAGAATGATCTCCTCGCTATCCATAACCTTAATTGTCTGGTTGAACTTCTGCGCGTTGATGATATATGAGCCCTCTTCAACTACGTTTGCTTCAAGAGTAATTCTGATACCCTTCTCAAGGTCGAACGTTGTAAGAGTGCAGGACGTGGGAGAATTTGCTTCAATAAGAATACCCTCTGTTTCGGTAAGAGTGGACTTACCCGATACCGCACACATAAGGGGCGCGGTCGCTCTGATTGCTTCCTGTCTGTTAAATATGATCTTCATAATTTTTACCTTCCCGGGAGTTTCCCGTCTAATAGATTTTGTTATGCTCTCTCGCGCATTGAAAGAACGAAAGAATGATAGAATGAAAGAATAGTAGTACTAGTAGTGGCGACTGAAATGTTGAAAAGCGTATTTTTCCTATATTTAGCAAGGAAAATTTTTTATTTTCACTGTTGGAAAAATGTTGCTTTTTGTCTTGTTAAATGTGGAAAAGTCGTATTAAAATTCCGACTCTTCAAATTTTATCCGATTTTTTGAAATTTTTTGAAAAATCAAGCTGAAAAGTGTAGCATTTTAAAATGTGGAAAAATCGGTAAAGCTTAAAGTTTTTCTTATTTTATAAGGGAAATTTAAATTTACTTTTGTTTAAAACCGTGTGGGAAACTTATGAAAAACCTCTTTTTGGGTTATTCCTTGATCTCCTTGATGATATCGTTGATCTCCACTTCAAATTCCTGGGAGGAGTCAAGACGCTTCTCTACGTTGTCAATCGAACTCATAACGGTTGCGTGATCGCGGTTGAATATCTTACCGATATTAGGCAAGGACATTTCCGTGAGCGTTCTTATAAGGTAGATAGCTACGTGTCTTGCATTCGCTACCTCCTTGACTCTGGACTTGCCCACAAGATCGCTCTTCTTTACGCTGTATCTTCGGTCAACCGCAGCGAATATCTTGTCCACCGTAACCGATACGGGCTCGGCGTTGCCAAGAAATTCGTTCATGCAGCTCTTTGCTACCTCCATATCAATTTCCTTACCTGAGAGGAACTTGATGGCAACGAGTTTCTTTACCGCACCCTCGATCTGACGGATATGGGAACGGAGGTTTTCCGCAAGGTAGATGATAACGTCGTCGGAAACCGTGATACCTGCCTGCTTGATCTTATTTTTGAAGATCGCGATTCTAAGCTCGATATCCGGCGGCTGAACGTCCGCGATGAGTCCCCACTCGAATCTCGTCTTGAGACGGTCCTCAAGGGGCTTGATGTCCTTAGGCGGACGGTCGGAGGTTAAGATGATCTGCTTTCCGTCCTCATGAAGTGCGTTGAAGGTATGGAAGAATTCCTCCTGAGTTGACACCTTACCTGCGAGGAACTGAATATCGTCGATAAGAAGAACGTCGCAGGTTCTGTACTTATCGCGGAACTGAGCCATAGCGGATTTTGCCAAGCTCTCGATCATCTGATTTGTGAAATCCTCGCACTTTATGTAGATGATGCTTGCGGCGGGATTTTTTCTCTTTATCTCGTTTGTGATCGCGTAGAGAAGGTGAGTTTTACCGAGTCCCGACGGGCCGTGGATAAAGAGGGGATTGTAATTTTGCGCGGGATTTTCCGCAACCGCCACGCAGGCTGCGTGAGCGAATTTATTTGAGTTACCTACGATGAAGTTATCGAAGGTATATTCAAAGTTTACGATGGGCATCGTAGAGCCGAGCGCTACGGGCTTGGGCGGCTTACCTGTCGTTGCGGTAACGATGCTGTTTATTCTGTCGCCGAGCTGCTCCAAGGATCTTACGGGGGATTCCTTGTCGTAATCGTCGGTGGGAAGCTGAGATATGATCTGCTTCTTGAGCTTTTCAATCTCCTCCTCATCTCCGTCAAATTCAACCTTGACGTTTATATGAAAGCCCATAAGGTCTTCAAATTCTTTTTCTACGATGGGTATATATTTATCCTCAATTATTCCGAGCTTGAACTTTGAGGCGGTGGTGAAGGTGATGGTATTATTTTCAAAGGATTTAAGATTGAGTTCTCCAAACCAGAGGTCAACGGCGGTACGGCTGAGCTTTTGCTTCATCTGATCCTTGACCATCTCCCATATTTCCATAATTTCTTCGATGTATCTCATTTTGGGGCGTTCCTTTCCGTGCAAAGGGCACTATATTAAACTTTATTTATTTTGATTTTTTTACACACGCGCGCGATTAAAATATAATTATATATTATTATAACATATATATGTAAAAAATGCAAGTCAAAAACGTAAATTTTTTCCATTGTCGCACATCAATGAAAAAGCCTTATGCAAAAAGGAAAAAACACGGTTTTCCACATATACTTTTCAAAAAAATTTTTTCATTATTTTAAAATGTAATATCTGCACAAAAAAACACCTGCAATTTTGGGTAAAAAAAGTATTGATTTGAAGCTATTTTTATGCTACAATATAATTGGAAAAATATGCGATAATGAAGGAGGTAAGAAATGTATGTTTGTTGATATTAAGGGCAAAACAAAGCTGAAAATCGGCGTGATCATTCTTGGCGCTCTTGATAAAGCAATATATCAGGAAGAGAAAATAAACGAAAAAATTTCTTATCTTGCGAAGGAATATGCAGCGGCGGGATATGACGCGATATCCGTTGCAATGCCTTATAATTACGTTGAGGAATGTGAGATAGAGGGTATAAAAATACTCCCGTCCTGCCTCTATACCTTTGGCGATACGCTTGAGGAGGACAAGAGATTTTCCGTTGTGGGAATCGGTATGACGAATCCGCAGGAGATACAGTCCGAGTGGAGAAATATGCAGAGAACGTCTCATATAAAGGCGGCTGAGGTCATAAGACTTATTGAAAAATACAACGGAGTTTCGATTCTTATTTTACCGAAAAATTCCACGCTTGAGGACGAGCAAATTGAAAAGCTCTCCGCGGCGGATATGATAGATATCTCGGGTATGTCGGATAAGAATTACTCACTTTTTGCTAAAAATGAAAAGTATCCCTCGGTCGTGATTTGCAACAGAAGCATACCGAGAGCGTCCATTTTGGTTGAGTCGTTGAACTTTGAAAATATAAGCATCGTTCGCGCGATCAAGGCCGGAAAATTCTATTCGAGCACGGGCCCCGAGCTTTATATCGAGCAGGTGGCATCCGATAAGGTGAAGATCAATTGTACGGTTGCAAATAAAATCTCATTTTATTCAAGCTCCACGGCTCCCGCAGTAGAGGTGCTTGATAATAACAGCTATATTGAAGCTGATTATACGGTTAAGGAAAACGACAAATTTGTTATGGTAAGCATTTTTGATGATGAAAAAAATTTTGCCATAGGCTCGACCTGCCTTACCGAAAGATGGTACGAAAATAAATAAGAAATATATAAATTCACGGAGAAAAACATGAAAAAAGCATCTATTTTGAAAGCAATTTGTCTGATCCTTACGCTTTGTATGATCATTCCTTCCATCGTTGCCTGCAATTCAGGTAGCATTATTGATAACGAGGACCCGACTACAACGGATAACGGCGGTGAGGTTGAAAATCCGACGGATACAAGTGATACAAGTGACACTACGGATGATTCAAAGGATACAACTGACACAAGCAATTCAACTGACAAGCCTACTGAAAAGCCCACGGAGAAGCCTACTGAAAAGCCTACGGAGAAGCCTACTGAAAAGCCTACCGAGGAGACCACAACAAAGTATGATCCCGTGATCGAGGGACTTGATATTGATTCCTCCGTTCTTCACGGCAATATGCAAAATATTTTCTCGGGTGATACGGTTTATCACGAGTCTGTAATGTTCATTGATAAGGGTGAAACCAAGCCCCTTCTTTTCCCGATCGACGAGATCATTTCCGTGCAGAGATATGACGGAAGAGGAAAGGCGTACGTAGAGGGCAAGGACTATACTGTTGTAAACGGTATGCTTCACATTCCTGCAACGTCCTCTATAAGAGAGATCATAGGCTCCAACAATTATTACAACTATTACAACGCTACTATATATGAGAATTACAACGGTGTAAACGTTCCCGTTCTCTGGGGCGAGAACAATACCATGACTCAGTGGCAGCTCAGAGTTACGTACAAGCATTCTACGACGTGGGAGGGCTACCGTCAGGAGTCCTTTGCTGAAAATTACGAGGGCTTAATACGAAAGCTTATGGCGGGCGAGAACGTTACCTTTATTTTCTACGGTGACAGTATCACCTGCGGAGCTAACTCCAGCTGGTACGTAGGAACTCCTACCGCGGACTGGAACAATCCCAAGCTTGCTTTCTATCAGTGGAGCTATTCCATGCTCTTCACTCAGGCGGTAGCCGATCTCTTCGGCTACAAGATAGATTTCGTTGACGCCTCAAGCCTGCATTCTATAATTAAGGCACCGCCGCAGGATTATATTTCCGCAGGCTACGTTGAGGGTAAGAGCGGTACTATTACTTATATTAACACGTCCGTCGGAGGATGGACTGCCGAGGACGGTCTTTCTAATTTTGACAAACACATAAAGACTTATATTGAAAAATATGGATGTGATCTCTTCGGAGTTGCATTCGGTATGAATAACCCGAACAATCCCTCGAGCGTTGCAAATACTGTAAAGAGTATTTATCAAAAGGCAATGGCAATAGACAATGATTTCTACGGAATGGTTATTTCCACGATGATCCCCAATCCCGACGCCACTAACGGCTGGTATGCAAGTCAGCATCTTCAGGAGGGCTATCTTGAGGACGTTGTTGATTACCTTAATGCAAACGGCGTAAAGAGCGGTATTGCGAGAGTTACCTCGGTAAGCAAGGCGCTTGTTACGAAAAAGAGCTTCCGTGACCATACGGGTAATAATATCAACCATCCCAATGACTTTATGATGAGAGTTTACGCTCAGACCTGCCTGCAGGCATTCATAGGTTATGAAAATATGAGATAAGATTCGTGTCGATCTGACTCAAATCATAAATCAAAGCTTCAATTCATAAAAATAAAAAAGCGGACGTTTTGTCCGCTTTTTTTATACGTAACTTTTTAAAACTCTGTAAATTTCCTCGTCGTAGGTAAGAATTATTGAAATATCGTCCTTTGTGATTATCTCAATAAACTGTGTGCAATCAAAGAAGGTATTGTATTTGTATTTCTTTAAATTCTTGCGATTTTGCTTTTCCGCCTTCATATTCTTGCGAGTTATAACCTTAAGCTCGACAATGTCAGAAATGCCGATATGACACACCTTGACCTCGTGCTTGCCGTGAAATTCGTATATGGCAAGATCGGGAGCTATCCCACCCTCAGGGAAGAATATGGATACCGTGTATTCTTTTAAAACAAATACGGTAGCGATATATATCGACGCGCTGACAAAAATAAATCCGAGTATTTGCAAAACTGCCTTCAAGGGCACGCTCGGCGCTATTAAAAACAGCGCTATGCCGAAAATAAAAAGACAGAGCATAGTAAGCTTTGCTTTTTTGTTTTGAGTTTTAAGAGTTTTCTTGATCATAATTCCTATAAACGCTTCGGGTAAATTCAAAAAATTTACCCGAAGCCTGTTTTTTATTTTTTTAAATTTTCTTTGTTCCTTCAAAGGAGAGAACTGCGTTACCCGTAAGAGTTACGTTGTTTTCGTAAACGCAAACTGTAAGGTCGCCGCCGCGCACCTTGACGGTAATATCCTTACCCATCTGGCAAAGACCGTTCTTAACCGCCGCAATAGCCGCCGCACACGCGCCCGTACCGCAAGCGAGGGTCTCACCCGCACCGCGCTCCCAAACGCGCATCTTGATAGTTCTGTCGTTTACAACTCTTATAAATTCAACGTTAGTTCTGTCGGGGAAGAGAGGAGAAAATTCGATCTCGGGACCGATCTTATCGATATCAAGGTCGTCTACACGGTCCGCAAAGATAACGGTGTGGAGATTACCGAGAAGGAGGCAGGTCACGTCGTAATTATTACCGCCGATAGAGATGGTCTTGTTTACGACCTCGCCGTCAGCCTCAAAGTCAATGGGAAGCTCGTCCGCATTGAATGTGTATTTACCCGCCTCAACGGTTACGGAGCCTACCTCCTCGTTTGCGAGGATAGCATGAACTGCGCGAGGACCGCTCCAGGTGTCGATGGTAAAGTCACAAACCTCGACGATGCCGTTATCGTAGAGATATTTTGCAATGCAACGAAGCGCGTTTGCGGCAAGCTTGCCTTCACTACCGTCGCTGTTGAAAATTCTCATCTTGGAGTCGCTGTGGCTGCTTCTTTCAACGAGGATAAGACCGTCAGCGCCTATACCCGTATGTCTGTTACAGAGCTGGAGAGCGAGGGATTCGGGACAGTTGATGCTGCCGTTACGGTTGTCAACGAGAATATAGTCGTTGCCGAGAGTTTCCATCTTGTAGAACTTGAGGTTCATTCTCTCGCTTCTCATATTGTTAAGGTCAACAAGCTCGGTGTTAAGCTCACTCCATCTGCCCGCTACCGCGTCTGCAAGAGCGTTTGCGGTGTCAATTGCGGAGAGAACTGCGATATTGAGCTGGATAGCCTTTCTGTGAATGGAGATAAATTCGTCAACCGTGCCGTCAACGATAGCGCCCGTATAAACGATATAGCTGATCTTACCCGATTCCATAAGATTCCATACGTCGTCGGAATCAAATACGTTGGGAACGGTGATCACGTCAACACCGAGACGGGAGATCGATGCCGCGGTACCGGGTGTAGCATAGATAGTCATACCGAGATCATAGAACTTCTTTGCAACCGATACGATATCGTTATAGTCGTGATCCTCGCAGGAGAGGAATACGCCGACACCGGGATTCTTTTCGGGGTCGATAAGCTTGTAGCCCGCAGCGATGATACCCTTGTAGATAGCCTCGTTGAGAGTCTTACCGATACCGAGAACCTCGCCCGTGGACTTCATTTCGGGACCTAGCTGTGTATTTACGTCGTTGAGCTTTTCAAAGGAGAATACGGGAACCTTTACCGCAAAGTAGGGAGGAACCTTGTAAAGACCTGTGCCGTAGCCAAGGTATGCAAGCTTCTTGCCAATCATAACCTTGGATGCAAGATCAACCATAGGAACGCCCGTAACCTTACTGATGTAGGGGATAGTACGGGATGCTCTGGGGTTAACCTCGATTACGTAAAGCTCGTTGTTATAGATAAGATACTGAATGTTTACAAGACCCTTTGTACCGAGCTTGAGAGCGAGAGTCGTTGAGCAGTCAATGATCTTCTGTCTCATAGCGTCTGTAAGGTTGTAGGGGGGATAAACGGCAATGGAGTCGCCCGAGTGGATACCTGCGCGTTCAATATGCTCCATGATACCGGGGATAACGAGGTCCTCGCCGTCCGAGATAACGTCAACCTCAAGCTCTGTGCCGCACATGTATTTGTCAACGAGAACGGGGTTTTCAATGCCTGTGGAGAGGATCTTATCCATATAGGAGATAATATCCTTTTCCTCGTGAGCGATAACCATGTTCTGACCGCCGATAACGTAGGAGGGACGAACCAATACGGGGTAGCCGATGCTCTCAGCCGCCGCGAGCGCCTCTTCCTTTGTCATAACGCCGACGCCCGAGGGACGCTTGATTCCGCACTCCTCAAGAAGCGCCTCAAATCTTGCTCTGTCCTCAGCCATATCAATGCCGTCCGCGGACGTACCGAGAACGGGAATGCCCATTGAGTCAAGGAAGTTTGTAAGCTTGATAGCCGTCTGACCGCCAAATGCCACAACGACACCGATGGGCTGCTCGAGCTGGATGATGTCGTAAACGTCCTCGGGAGTCAAGGGCTCAAAGTAAAGTCTGTCCGCGATATCAAAGTCCGTGGAAACTGTTTCGGGGTTGTTGTTGATGATAGCTACGTCGTAGCCCATTTCCTTGAGCGCCCATACGCAATGAACGGAGGAGTAGTCAAATTCGATACCCTGACCGATACGGATAGGACCTGAGCCCAATACGACAACGGTTTCCTTTTCGTGATTGAGGAAATATCTCGCCTCGTCGTGCTCGATATCGTCGTGTGTGCCGTAGAAGTAGGGCTTTTCTGCCGCAATCTCGCCTGCGCACGTGTCAACCATCTTATATGCGGATGCTCTGTGAGTGGGAAGGGTAGCGCCCGAGATGCGAGTCAATGCCGCATCCGTGTAGCCGAGCTTCTTAGCGGTAATATACGTTTCCTCATCCATAGCAGTGCCCGAAAGCGTTGCGAGCATATCCTCGAACTTTGCGAGCTTTAAGAGCTTCTTCAAGAAGAAACGGTCGATCTTTGTAATTTCAAAAATATCGTCAACGGATATGCCGCTCTTGAGAGCCTCAAATACTCTGAAGAGTCGCATATCGTCTGTCTTTTTCAAGGATTCAAGCGCGTTTTCACCGAGAAGAGAGGACTTAGGATTGAGCGTGTCAAGGCCGATCTCAGCGCCGCGTACTGCCTTCATAAGCGCTTCCTCGAAGGAGGGAGCAATGGACATAACCTCGCCCGTTGCCTTCATCTGTGTGCCGAGCTTTCTCTGGGACTGCGCGAACTTGTCAAAGGGCCACTTCGGAACCTTCAATACCACGTAGTCAACGGAGGGCTCAAAGCAAGCGTAGGTCTTGCCTGTGATCTCATTCTTGATCTCGTCGAGCGTGTAGCCGAGAGCGATCTGCGCGGAAACCTTAGCGATAGGATAGCCTGTTGCCTTGGATGCGAGAGCGGAGGAACGGGAAACTCTGGGGTTAACCTCGATTACGGAATACGTGTCGGAGTTGGGATCGAGCGCAAACTGACAGTTACAGCCACCTTCAATGCCGAGCTCCTCGATAATATCAAGTGCGGCAGTGCGGAGCATATCGTATTCCTTTTTAGCAAGTGTCAAGGCGGGAGCGCATACTATGGAGTCGCCCGTGTGAACGCCGACGGGGTCAAAGTTTTCCATAGAGCAGATCGCGATCTTGTTACCCGCGTGGTCGCGCATAACCTCAAACTCGATCTCCTTCCAGCCGTAAATGTATTTTTCAACGAGGATCTGAGTAATAGGAGACTGCTCAAGACCGTTTGCGGCAACCTCATTCATTTCCTCTTCGTTGTAAGCTACGCCGCCGCCGAAGCCGCCGAGCGTAAATGCGGGACGGATGATTACAGGGTAGCCGATTCTTTCAGCAATTGCCTTGGATTCCTCAAGAGTCGTAGCAATATCCGAGGGAACGAGGGGCTGACCGATCTTTATCATCGTGTCCTTGAAAAGCTCTCTGTCCTCTGCCTTGATGATAGCCTCGGCGTCCGTACCGAGAAGTCGCACGCCGCGCTCCTCGAGCCAGCCCTCCTTGTGAAGCTTCATAGCGAGGGTAAGACCCGTCTGACCGCCGAGTGTGGCAAGAATGGAGTCGGGCTTTTCTTTTTCTATAATTCTCTTAACTGTTGCAAGCGTCAGGGGCTCGAGATAGATCTCGTCCGCCATAGCCTTGTCAGTCATAATAGTTGCGGGGTTGGAGTTAAGAAGGATGGTTTCAATACCGCGGGACTTAAGAACTCGGCAAGCCTGTGCGCCTGCGTAGTCAAATTCTGCGGCTTGTCCGATAACGATAGGACCTGAACCGATAACTAAAACCTTTTTTATGGATTTATCGAGCGGCATATTATTTCTCCTCCTTATTCTTGAATTCGTCCATCAACGCCACGAATCTCTCGTACATAACTCTGTTGTCGCGTGAGCGTGTTGTTGCCTCGGGAATGAACTGGCATGTGATAGCGTATTTCTCGTCGTAGTCGATACCCTCAACAGTTCCGTCGTTATGGTTGAGATAACGGATCTTTGCAAACGTGGGAAGCGTTGCGGGAAGTACTGTATAGCGGTGCGCCTGAGTCGTAATATAAACGCGGCCGCATTTTACGTCGCGAACGGGCTGATTGCTGCCGCGATGGCCGTACTTAAGCTTTGCGGTAATAGCGCCCGCGGCGGTTGCGAGAAGCTGATGACCGAGAGAAATACCAAAAATAGGGAGCTGACCGAAGATCTTACGAAGCTCGAGTGTGATCTTGATATTATCCTTGGGATTACCGGGGCCGTCGGAGAGAACAACACCGTCGAAGTTACCCTCAAGAATTGTTGTTGCGGGCGTGTCCGCAGGGAATACCGTTACGTTACAGCCCATATTGAGTAAGGAGTCGATAGTGATTCTCTGTGTGCCGAAGTCGTAGAGAGCTACGTTGTACTTGGGATCATCACAGGTGTAAGTCTTAACCTCCTTTGTCGTAACCGACATAACTGCGTTCTCTATCTTGTATGTGAGAACCTCGTCGGGAACGATGGGGTCGGGAAGTGTGTCGGTAATAATAGCATTCATAACGCCGTATTCACGAATAATCTTTGTAAGCGCGCGTGTGTCTACGCCGCATACGCCAACGACACCGTTTTCACGAAGCCATGAGTCAATCGTGCCCTCACAGCGATAGTTTGACGGTTCGTCGGTAAATTCGCGAACGATATAAGCCTTAGGATAAAGCTTGTCCGACTGCATATCGGCAGGGATAACACCGTAGTTGCCGATAAGAGGAAACGTTCCAACAACTATCTGACCGTAATACGACGGATCAGTCATAGTTTCAAGGTAACCCACAACACCGGTAGTGAAAACAATTTCACCAACCACTCGGCCATCTGCCCCGAATGATCTTCCCTCGAAAACGTGTCCATTTTGCAAAATGATGTAGACTTTTTTCATAAAACGTCTGCCTTTCTCAGAGTCCGACTCTGATATGAAATTAGGGTTTGTCGTCCTACTGCCGCCCGCCATCTGCCCGAGCAACAGTAAAGAAATTTTTCAAATGAAATAGTATAAAATTGTCCTACTTTCCCATTTTAAATATTCTTAACTATAATTATATACTTTTAAGGTATGTTTGTCAAGGGAAAAGGGAATACAAAAGCAAAAAATATGTAGATAAATATTATTTTTTGATAAAAAACACCTATACGAAAACGTATAGGTGTCATTGTTTTTATTTTTCTTCGATTGGAGGAACTACGATCTCTCCTTCTGATTTTTCAAATGCTTTTATTTCTTGTCTTATGAGATAGAGGATTTGTCCGTTTGCGGAACGACCGTAATATTTTGATATATAGTGCAATTTGTAATGAAGCTCAGGATCGATTTCAATTCC
This sequence comes from Eubacteriales bacterium, assembly GCA_045660325.1. GTDB lineage: Bacteria > Bacillota > Clostridia > Oscillospirales > CAG-272 > SVTX01. The sequence continues at coordinate 11,388 of JAZRDO010000013.1, read as the reverse complement.
TAAATGCTTGTTATTTTTATTTCTCATAAAAAATCTCCTAAAAATTAACTTATTGTAAGTATATTTTAAGATTATTTTGTGGTATAATGTTGTAAATATACTTAAAATAAGTATACTAAATTTTGGAGGAATTATGAAATTAGCAATTATAGGTTCAAGGAGCATAAAATCATTGGATATAGAAAAATATATTCCGGAGGGTGTAACTGAAATTGTATCGGGTGGTGCAGTCGGTGTTGATTCGTGCGCAGTAAAATATGCAGAATTAAATGGAATAAAAGTTACTGAATTTTTGCCTAAATATGAAATTTACGGTCGTGGCGCACCAATTGTAAGAAACAAGGAAATCGTAGATTATGCAGATGAAATTTTAGCCTTTTGGAATGAAAAGTCAAAGGGAACCTTATCTGTAATAAGATATGCCAAGAAAACAAATAAAAAATGTGAGGTTGTTATTATTACGTAGGTGGATTTTTGAATCGGCTGACTTATCTGTTGACTAAATTTATTTTTTGTTATATAATATACTTAACAACAACGAAAGGAGGCGCGAGATGAATATTACCTTTCCCGAAAACGTAGTAAAGATCATTGAAATTTTGAATAAAAATAACAGGAGCGCGTACGCGGTAGGCGGCTGCGCGAGGGATTCCGTTATGGGTAAGACTCCTGACGATTGGGATATAACCACCTCGGCGACTCCCGACGAAATGCTTCAAATTTTTTCCGACGAGGGCATCCGAACAATACCCACAGGACTCTCTCACGGCACGGTATCGGTGCTTCTTGACGGCGTAACCTACGAATGCACGACGTATAGAATTGAGGGCAGCTATTCGGACTCCCGACATCCCGATTTTGTAAGCTTTACAAGGAATATAGCCGACGATCTCTCCCGCCGCGATTTTACCGTAAACGCGATCGCGATCCACCCGAACGGTGAATTTATCGACGTCTTCGGCGGCATGGCGGATATAGAAAACAGAGTTATCCGTTGCGTTGGAAATCCAAAGGAAAGATTTTCAGAGGATGCGCTCCGAATTTTGCGCGCGATACGTTTTTCCGCTACGTTGGGCTTTAAAATTGAGAAATCCACGTTCGACGCGGCGTTTATAACCAAAAAAGGTCTTGCCAACGTTTCGATCGAGCGAAAAATGACCGAGATCGGTAAAATGATCCTCTCCGACGGCGCGGATGATGGAGTAAAAAATATATTCAAGCTCGGTCTTGAAAACTATATTATCAAGGGACTCAAAAAGCCGAAAATCCCTCTTCTTTCCGTTCCCGCGACCTTTGAATCGCGAATGGCGGCTCTGCTCTCGGGCACGCAGGGTGTGGATTTCGCCGCTCTTAAGCTCTCAAAAAAGCAGGTATCAGGCATAAAAGCACTGCTTAATAGACCGATTTTTGAAGGTGTCGATGACAGCGAAATATTAGCAAGAAGAGTTATAAGATACTACGGAGAGCAGGCGCGCGAGGTGTGTGAATTTCACGGACGAATGTCGCTTAAAGCCCTTGTGGAAAAAGAAATTTCCGCGGGTGCCTGTGTAAGCATTTCTTCACTTGCGATAAACGGAACTCACATAATTTCTCTCGGTGTTGAAAGACATAAAATAAGCTCGTATTTATCGGCGGCGCTCGAGCTTGTAATTGAGTGTCCCGAAAAGAATAACGAGCAGGATCTGATTGAATTTGTGAAAAGCAAAATATGAAAAGACGAATGATTTTTCATTCGTCTTTTTGTGTTCAATTTGGAAAAGAAAAGCACTTGCCGAAGCAAGTGCTTTTTTATTAAAGTGTGTTAGAAGATCCAAGTAGGTTCTAGATCTTGTGCAGAACCATCTTCTAAACCTCGGTGCGAGCCTCCTTGAGATATACTCTGGGGTCGAACGCGTCGGGCTTTTCTGTGAATACGCGACGGATACCTGCCGTCATAGCGATACGGATATCCGAGTCTATATTGATCTTACAAACCGCCATCTTAGCTGCCTGACGAAGCTGCTCCTCGGGAATACCGATAGCGTCGGGCATCTTACCGCCGAGGGAGTTGATCTCAGCTACGAGATGCTGGGGAACGCTGGATGCGCCGTGAAGAACGATGGGGAAGCCGGGGAGTCTCTTTTCGATCTCTTCAAGAATGTCGAAGCGAAGGGGCGGGGGAACGAGAATGCCCTTTTCGTTTCTTGTGCACTGAGCGGGAGTAAACTTGTACGCGCCGTGGCTTGTGCCGATAGAAATAGCAAGGGAGTCAACGCCCGTTCTTGTTACGAAGTCCTCAACCTCCTCAGGACGTGTGTATGTGGAATGAGCCGCAACCACGTCGTCCTCGATTCCCGCGAGAACGCCGAGCTCGCCCTCAACAACGCAACCGTGCGCGTGGGCATACTCAACTACCTTCTTTGTAAGCGCAACGTTGTCCTCATACGCGTGGTGGGAGCCGTCGATCATAACGGAAGTAAAGCCACCGTCGATGCAGGACTTACAGAGCTCAAATGTGTCGCCGTGGTCAAGATGAAGAGCAAGGTCGATACCGCTGGATGCGATAGCCGCGTTAGCAAGACCGAGAAGGTATTCGTGTCCCGCGTACTTTCTCGCGCCTGCGGATACCTGAAGGATAACAGGGGACTTTTCCTCTGCCGCCGCATCAGCTATAGCCTGAATGATCTCCATATTATTGATATTGAACGCGCCGATAGCATAGCCGCCCTCGTACGCTTTTTTAAACATTTCTTTTGTTGTTACAAGTGCCATGTTGATATTCTCCGTTTGAAAAATTATTCGCATCTATTATTCTATCATATCTTTGAAAATAAATCAAGTATTAAATAGATAAAAATTTAACTTTTTATCGGGAGAATTCTATTTTTTCTATTGATTTATTTAATTTCATTGTTATCCGATACGGCGACTGCACCCGTATTTTGCGAGGTGTAGACCTTTGGGGTCTGCTTTACCGTTTCATCGGACAAGCCGAAGCTTACCGCGATCGCGGAGTTTACACGGGACATAAGATCGTCGTCAAGGTGACCTATTTTTTCCTTTAATCTCTTTTTATCGAGCGTTCTTATTTGCTCGAGAAGAATGACGGAATCCTTTTGCAGACCGACCTGCATTTTGTAAATATCTATATGTGTCGGAAGGTGCGCCTTACTCATTTTTGATGTAATTGCAGCGGCGATGACCGTTGGACTGTACTTGTTTCCGATATCGTTCTGCACGATCAAAACGGGACGCAGACCGCCTTGCTCCGAGCCGATTACAGGGCTTAGGTCAGCGTAAAAAATATCCCCTCTTTTTATTTGCTGTATCATAGATTCTCTCTTTTCTGTATCTGTTTTATGCAAAAATAGTTTTGACAACTGTCGGGTGCTTTTAAACACGAAAAATTAAAACAGAGGTTATATTTTCAGTTTATGAAATTAAAGCTTGTGCCGTACCTCTTGACAAGCCGTATATTTTGTTGTATAATTATAGTGGATAAAAATGCGAACCATTTAATTATTGTAAGAAAAAGAGGAAAAGAAAATGATGAAGAGAACAAACGTAGCTATCGTAGGCGGTGGTATCGGCGGTCTTATGGCTGCTTACAAATTAAAGAAAAACAACCCCGAGCTTGACGTAACCATTATCGAGCTTGGTCACGAGCTTGAAAAGAGAAAGTGTCCTGCAGGACACAACAGAGCGTGCATTCACTGTAAGGTTTGCTCTATTACGGGCGGCTATGCGGGCGCAGGCGCATTCTCCGACGGTAAGTTCAATATCGGTACTGCATACGGCGGTTATATGGGTGAGGAGCTTGGCGAGAATCTCGCTATGAAGTATATAAATCAGGTTGACTCCGTGCTTGAATCCTTCGCTGACGATTACCCCGAGCTTTACCGCTCCAACGAGGAGCTCAAGCTCAAGTGTCTTCAGAACAATCTCCGTCTTCTCGACATGAACGTTCGTCATCTCGGTACGGATAAGAACTTCAAGACAATGCAGAAGCTTATCGAGTGGCTCCGCGACAACGGTGTAACTATGCTCTCGGGCACAGAATGTAAGTCCGTTGACAAAGAGGGCGACACATACATTATGAATATTGTAAAGCACAATGTTCCCGACACTATCGAGGCAGAGAAGATCATTATCGCAACGGGTAGAAGCGGCGCTGAATTCGTAAGCACCTTCTGTAAGAAGTTCGGCATCAAGATGAATGCAAACTCCGTTGATATCGGCGTGCGCGTTGAGATGAAGGATATTATCTGGCGCGAATTCTCCGAGAAGATCTACGAGCCTAAGATCCATTACAGAACAAAGACCTTTGAGGACAGAACGAGAATGTTCTGCTTCAATCAGGGCGGTCTTGTTTCCGCGGAAAACAACCACGGCGTAATTACTGCTAACGGTCATAGCTTTGCAGAGCCCGACAAGAAGACGGAAAACTGCAATTTTGCTATTTTGAATTCCATTCACTTCAACGGAAACTTCAACAAGCCCACTGAATATGCTGAAAATATAGCTAAGAATATGAACTTTGCAGGCGACGGCAACATTATCGTTCAGAGATTCGGCGACCTCGTTCGCGGCAGAAGAACTAACGAGCACCGTCTTTCGGCAAACTCCGTAATTCCTACTATGAAGGCATATCCCGGCGACCTTTCCATCGTGCTTCCTTACAGAGCGCTTACAAACATTATTGAAACAATTTACGCTCTTGATAAGGTTGCTCCCGGTACGGCTAACGACGATACGCTCCTTTACGGCTGTGAAAACAAGTATTATAGCATCCGTCCTGAGCATAACGGAAGCTTTGAGGTTATGGACGGCGCTTATATGATAGGCGACGGCTCGGGTATCACTCGCGGTCTTTCTCAGGCAGGCGCTATGGGACTTTTCGTAGCAGATAAGATCTGCAATATTGACGTAGAAAAATAAAAAGCTTCTGCGAGGTGGATATGGAAGATATCATCAAAAGTGAGAATTCTATCCGCAACAAAAGCATTTACGTAATGATTTCAAGAACAAGCTCGGGCTTTGGCAGACTTGTGCGCAAGTGCGGCAGGCTCAGATACAATCACGCAGCTATTTCTCTTGACGATAGCTTTGAGCACTTGTACGCGTATGCAAGACCGAAGCATCAGGGATTGCTCCTTGCAGGTCTTGTACGAGAGTCTCTTGACAGATACGTAATGAAGGAAAATTTCGACGTTCCGATCGTTGTATTTAAATTTGACGTAAGCGAGGAGGAATACGCCTCGATTGACGAATATATCAAGAAAAGTCTCGGAAATTCGGATTATCTCTATAACGGCTATTCGGTTATGACGAGCCCGATCTTCAAGGGCTTTTCGGTAAATAAGTCCTTTTCCTGTATTGAATTCGTATCCTTCGTTTTGATCAAGCTCGGCTATCTTGACGGCAAGGCGTGTAAGTACCGCCCCGACGATTTTCTTGAGCTTTTCTCGAATAAAATAGTATTCAAGGGGGATATCAGGGAAAAGGTAAGATATATTCCCGAGCATTCCACGTATTACGAGAGATTGACGTTCCGTGAATTTCTTTTGAGTATTAAGACGTTTTTCAAATTGACGGCAAGAACGTTTATGCAGATTTTCCGCAGAAAAGCGGTGTATTAAAAAAGGTCGGACGGTGTCCGACCTTTTTTAGTGCAGAGTGCAGAGTGCAGAATGCAGAGTGCAGGATTATCTTCGCAAATAAAAAAGGCTCTTTTAAAAGAGCCTTTTTATTTATTTTTACATTAAATTTTTGAGTAATTCCTCGCGTGTTTTATTTGAAAGATACGCGGGGGGGATATCGAGAATTGTCTTTGCGCCAAAGGACTTTTCCACACTTAATCTGTACGCCGCGCGTGCGCACGCGCAAAGCACGGATGCGGTAAATTCGGGGTTAGAATCAAGCTTTAAATTGTATTCGATAACGTGCTTGTTTTTCCCGTTTTCGCCCGTTACACCGCTTCTTATAACAACGCCGCCGTGCGGGAGAGCGGAGTGCTTTTCGTGCAGCTCCTCAGCCGTGATAAAGTGAACCGTCGTATCGTAATCCGAGAAATAATTGGGCATTTCCTTTATCTCGCGCTCGATTTTGCCGGTGTCCGCGCCTTCCTTTGCCACAACGTAGCAAAGACGTGTGTGCTTTTCTCTTGTGCAGAGCGCGGGTGTGTCGCCTCGTCTTACCGCTTCAAGTGCGCAGGGAACGGGGACGGTGTACTGACGGGCGTCAAGCACGCCGTCAATTCTTCTTATCGCGTCGGAGTGTCCCTGACTTACGCCGTAGCCCCAGAAGGTATAATCCTCACCTGCGGGGAGGATAGCGCCGCCGTACATTCTCATAAGTGAGAAAAGACCGGGATCCCAGCCGGCTGAAATTACAGCGACCTTGTCATTTTCCTTGGCGATATTATCAACTGCCGAAAAATGTCCGTAAATTTTTGCGTGGGTGTCAAAGCTGTCGACAATATTGAAGCTTTTTGCAAGTGCAGGGGACTGCTCGGGAAGATCCGTCGCGGAGCCGCCGCAAAGCACGAGTACGTCGATCTTTCCCTTGAAATCAAGAATTTCGGATGCCGAATAAACCTTGCTTTCGGGGAAAAGAGTCTTAACCGTATCGGGAGATCTTCTTGAGAAGATTCCGACGAGCGTCATATCGGGATTCTGTCTTACGGCACACTCGACACCGCGTCCGAGATTGCCGTAGCCGTATATACCAATTCTAATCATAATTGCCTCATTTTCAGAAAAGGGACTTGTCAGATTGCCAAGTCCCTAATTTTTATCAGTTTGTATAGTTATCAAAGTAGCCCTGAACGAGAACTACGGGAGTACCCTTGTCGCCGGAGCCGGAAGTAAGGTCGCAGAGAGAGCCGATAAGGTCTGTAAGCTGACGGGGTGTTGTACCCTGAGCCGCCATATTACCTACGAGGCTGGAGCCGTCCTTTGCCTTGATGGATGCAGAGATAGCTGCCTTGAGCTCCTCACCCGAGAGATCCTTGAAGTCGTTATCTGCGAGGTACTTGAGCTTGAGCTCGTTGGGAGTACCGATAAGACCGTCTGTGAATGCGGGGGAAACTACGGGGTCAGCAAGCTCCCAGATCTTACCCTGAGGATCCTTGAACGCGCCGTCGCCGTAAACCATTACCTCAACGTGCTTGCCTGTTGCTTCCTTGATAAGAGCCTGGATGTCAAGAACGAGATCCTTACATTCTCTGGGGAAAAGCTTAACCTTGTCCTCGGTGGACTTGTTAGAACCGAGAAGACCGTATCTTTCGTTGCAGCCGGAGCCGTCAACGGGTGCATTCATAATATCGTCGAGAGAGCAAACAACCTTTGCGCCGCCTGCAAGAAGGATTCTCTTTGTACGTGCGCGGGTGTGAATGTCGCAGTTGAGAACGTGATCTGCGAAGGGAAGGATCGCCTTTGCCTGATTTGCGAAGATGATCTCTACCTCAGCGCCTTCCTCACGAATGAGGTTGCCGTAGTATTCAACGTAGTCAACGCCTGTGAATTCGTGCTTTTCGTAGCCGAAAAGCTCACGGTATTTTTCAAGTGTAAGAACGTCGGAGTAGGGGTTAACGCCGGACTCATCGATCTTATCCATGCTTATAAGATGGTTACCAACCTCGTCGGAGGGGTAGCTGAGCATAAGAACGACCTTCTTGCATCCGCGAGCGATACCGCGAAGGCAAATCGCAAAACGGTTACGCGAAAGAATGGGGAAGATAACGCCGACTGTCTCGCCGCCAAGCTTTACCTTTACGTCTGCGGCAATGTTGTCAACGGAGCAGTAGTTACCCTGTGCTCTTGCAACAATGGATTCTGTTAAAGCAATTACGTCGCGGTCGCGAAGGGAAAAGCCCTCATATTCAGCCGCTTCAAGCACGCTTGTAGCAACCATCTTGGCAAGATCATCGCCCTCGCGAATGATGGGGCAACGGATACCGCGGGAAATTGTACCGACTCTGCGTTCATTTGCACTCATTTTTTATACCTCGTATTTTAAATAGAATTATAAACAAAAAACAGTGTATCGCTCCGTAAGGAACAACACACCTTACGGTTAATTATAGCACAAAGATTTTTTAATTGCAATAGCTATACAAAAATTTTTTTGATTTTTTTGCTCTTTTTTGATTATTTTTACCTTGATTAGCTAAAATTATTCAACCTGTGAATTCAGGATAATTTTCTATTTTTTAATAAAAGATATAGATAATGTAGGAATTAGTATTATTTTTTATTAAAATAAGTTGTTTTTTTCACGAAAAACTCTTTACTTTTTTGAAATTTTGTGATATCATTAAACTTGAGTAAATGTGGGCTTGCGCCCGCAAATGCTCATAGCTTAGTGCAAAAAAAATTTTTTATATATTCCAGGAGGATTTAAAAACATGGCAATCGAAAGAAAAAAGCTTTCCATGGACGGTAACCAGGCTGCCGCTCACGTAAGCTACGCTTTCACAGAAGTTGCGGGTATCTACCCCATAACTCCTTCCAGCCCCATGGCTGACTACACTGACCAGTGGGCAGCTCAGGGACTCAAGAACGTATTCGGAACAACAGTAAAGGTAATGGAAATGGAATCCGAGGCAGGCGCTGCGGGTACAGTTCACGGCTCTCTTGCTTCCGGTGCTCTCACAACAACCTACACTGCATCTCAGGGTCTTCTTCTTATGATCCCCAACATGTACAAGATCGCAGGTGAGTTGCTTCCCACAGTATTCCACGTATCTGCGCGTACAGTTGCATCTCACGCGCTTAACATTTTCGGCGATCACTCCGACGTATATGCTTGCCGTCAGACAGGCTTTGCTATGCTCGCTGAAACTAACCCCCAGGAAGTAATGGACCTCGGTGCCGTTGCTCACTTGTCCGCTATCAAGGGTCGCGTTCCCTTTATCAACTTCTTCGACGGCTTCACAACTTCTCACGAAATTCAGAAGATCGAGGCTTGGGACTACGCAGATCTCGCTGAAATGCTCGACTTCGACGCAGTTGCGGCTTTCCGTAACCACTCCTTGTCTCCTAACCATCCCGCACTCCGCGGCTCCGCTGAAAACGGTGACATCTTCTTCCAGCACAGAGAAGCTTGTAACAAGTTCTACAACGCTCTTCCCGAGATCGTTGAAGAATACATGAACAAGGTAAACGAGAAGATCGGTACAAACTACAAGCTCTTCAACTACTACGGTCATCCCGAAGCAGACAGAGTTGTAATCGCTATGGGCTCTGTATGTGACGTAATTGAAGAAGTTATCGATTACCTCGTAGCTAAGGGCGAAAAGGTTGGTCTTGTTAAGGTAAGACTTTACCGTCCTTTCTCCGCAGAAAAGCTTATCGAAGCTATCCCTGCTACAGCTAAGAAGATCGCAGTTCTTGACAGAACAAAGGAACCCGGCTCTCTCGGTGAGCCTCTCTACCTCGACGTTGTAACCGCTCTCGCTACAAAGGGCGTTAAGGCTAAGGTTGTTGGCGGTAGATACGGTCTCGGTTCTAAGGATACAACTCCTGCTTCCGTATTCGCTGTATACGAAAACCTCGCAAAGAGATGCCCCAAGACAAACTTCACAATCGGTATCGTGGACGACGTAACAGGTCTCTCCCTCGAGGAAAAGCCCGCTCCCGACACAGCTCCCGCAGGCACAATCGCTTGTAAGTTCTGGGGTCTTGGCGGTGACGGTACAGTTGGTGCTAACAAGAACTCCATCAAGATCATCGGTGACCACACAGATAAGTATATTCAGGCATACTTCCAGTATGACTCCAAGAAGACAGGTGGTATTACAATTTCTCACCTCCGTTTCGGTGATGAGCCCATCAAGTCTCCTTACTATATCAACAAGGCTAACTTCGTAGCTTGTCATAACCAGGCGTACCTCACAAAGTACGATATGGTTTCCGACGTTAAGCCCGGTGGTACATTCCTTCTTGACTGCCAGTGGACAACAGTTGAGGAGCTCGACGCTCATCTTCCCGCTGACGTTAAGAGATACATCGCTCAGAACGACGTAAACTTCTATACAATTGATGCTACAAGCATCGCTATCAAGAAGATCGGTAACGCGAAGGTTAAGAACACAATCCTTCAGTCCGCATTCTTCGCACTCGCTAACATTCTTCCTGCAGCCGAGGCTCTCGAATACATGAAGAAGATGGCATACAAGTCCTACATCAAGAAGGGTCAGGCAATCGTTGACCTCAACTATGCCGCTATTGATGCAGGCGCAGACGCGTTCGTTAAGGTTGACGTTCCCGCATCCTGGAAGAACGCAGTTGACACAAGCGCTAAGGCAAAGGTTGAAGGCGACCGTCCCGAGCTTGTTGAATACGTTGAAAATATCGTTAACCCCGTTGTTGCAATGAAGGGTGACAGCCTCCCCGTTTCCGCATTTGAAAAGTACGTTGACGGTCAGTTCCCCCAGGGTGCAGCAGCTTATGAAAAGCGCGGCGTTGCAGTTATGGTTCCCGAGTGGATTCCTGAAAACTGTATCCAGTGTAACTCCTGCGCATTCGTTTGTCCTCACGCTACAATCCGTCCCTTCGCTATGACTGAGGAAGAGGCAGCAAACGCTCCCGCTTCTACAAAGTTCGCAGCAAGACCCGTTCTCAAGACAAACTACAAGTTCACAATGGCTGTATCTCCTCTTGACTGTATGGGTTGTACACTTTGTGTTAAGGCTTGTCCTATCAACGCAAAGGCAGCTAAGGATGGCACAGATAAGATCGCTATTAAGATGGTTCCCCAGGCTACACAGTCCGAGCAGCAGGCAGCATTTGACTATGCAGTTGCTAACGTTTCTGAAAAGCCCGAGATCATCAACAACACAGTAAAGGGCAGCCAGTTCAAGCAGCCCCTCCTCGAATTCTCCGGCTCTTGCGCAGGTTGTGCTGAAACATCCTACGCTCGCTTGGTAACTCAGCTCTTCGGTGAGAGAATGTACATCTCCAACGCTACAGGTTGTTCTTCTATCTGGGGCGGCTCCGCACCTGCTACTCCTTACACAGTAAATAAGGAAAGCGGCAGAGGTCCTGCTTGGGCTAACTCCCTCTTCGAGGATAACGCTGAGCACGGTCTCGGTATCTACCTCGGTCAGAAGACTATCAGAGAAAGACTTATCGGCTACGTTCGTGAGCTCTCTGAGGTAGCACAGAAGGAAGACGTTAAGGCAGCTTGCCAGAAGTACCTCGAAACAATAGACGACGGCGCTGCTAACGATAAGGCTACTCGCGAGCTCGTTTGCGCACTTGAAGCTTGCAACTGCACATGCGGACACAAGGAGCTTCGCGACAAGATCCTTGCTGAAAAGGATTACCTCAACAAGAAGTCCATGTGGATCTTCGGTGGTGACGGTTGGGCATACGATATCGGCTTCGGCGGTCTCGACCACGTTCT
>JAZRDO010000012.1:0-17400 GCA_045660325.1 Eubacteriales bacterium | reverse complement strand
CTTCTTTTCACCTGTAGCGGGGTCACGTGTGAACGCAACGCCTGTACCACAGTTGTCGCCCATGTTACCGAATGCCATTGCCTGTACGTTTACAGCAGTACCCCAAGAGTAGGGAATGTCGTTGTCACGACGGTAAACGTTAGCTCTGGGGTTGTCCCAAGAACGGAATACGGCCTTAACTGCACCGATGAGCTGTTCCTTAGGATCTGTGGGGAAGTCAGAACCGATCTTAGCCTTGTATTCAGCCTTGAACTGTTCAGCGAGCTCCTTGAGGTCGTCAGCTGTAAGCTCAACGTCCTGCTTTACGCCCTTTTCTTCCTTCATCTTGTCGATAAGCTCTTCAAAGTACTTCTTACCAACTTCCATAACAACGTCGGAGTACATCTGAATAAATCTTCTGTAGCAGTCGTAAGCCCAACGAGCGTTGCCGGACTTCTTAGCCATAACTTCAACAACCTCTTCGTTAAGACCGAGGTTGAGGATTGTGTCCATCATACCGGGCATGGATGCACGAGCACCGGAACGAACGGAAACGAGAAGGGGATTTTCGAGGTCGCCGAACTTCTTGCCGGTAACTTCTTCCATCTTTACGATGTATTCCATGATCTCAGCCATGATATCATCGTTGATCTGTCTGCCGTCCTCGTAGTACTGAGTACAAGCCTCTGTGGAGATTGTGAAGCCCTGGGGAACGGGGAGACCGATGTTGGTCATTTCAGCGAGGTTAGCGCCCTTACCGCCGAGGATTTCACGCATGTTTGCATTACCTTCTGTAAAGAGGTAACAATACTTCTTTGCCATTGGATTAGTCCTCCATATAATAAAATTTTTTTGCTGTTTGAATAAAACCCGAAAACCGTGTTTGCAATGTCATTTTTCAGCCATAAGCTTCAAAATTGCATACTTTCAGATTTTAGCATCATACATTATACCATACTATTTGAATATTTGGAAGGACTTTTTTTGAAAAATATTCCTGTTTAATTGTAAACTTTTTATGACTTGAAAATAAATACAAAAAAAATGTTTGACAAGTATAATTATTTTATTGTATAATATATAAAAAGTATCCGGCCGATAAAATTTCGACACCCCGTGTCGAAGCTTCGGGCGGCTTTTGTGCTTTGCATTTTTGTGAATTTGACGGAGGAAACCACAATGTCAAACATATTTGATATATTTAAAAAGCTTGAAAACGAGAAAAAGAGCGCGGAGATATTGCCCGTGACTCATATTATCGTCGGACTTGGTAACAAGGGCAAGGAATATGAGAACACAAGACATAATATCGGATTTTGCGCTATAGACTATATTGCGGGCAGATGCGGCGTAAGCATTAACCGTGCGAAGTTTGACGCGCTCGTAGCCGACACAACTATCGCGGGAAAGAGAGTTCTTCTTATCAAGCCTCAAACTTATATGAACTTGTCAGGTAAGGCGGTTGCGCCTGCGGCGGCGTTCTATAAGGTAAAGCCCGAGAACATTATCGTTCTCTCCGACGATGTAAATCTTGACGTCGGCAGGGTGAGAGTGAGAAAGAACGGAAGCGACGGCGGACAGAAGGGACTTCGTTCGATTATCGAGAATATGGGAACAAGTGAATTCCCGAGAATCCGTATCGGCGTAGGCAAGAAGCCGCATCCCGATTACGATCTTGCCGATTGGGTGCTCGGTAATTTCTCGGCAACCGATAAGGCGGCGATAAGTGAGCTTTATCCTACAATTTTTGAGGGCGTTGAAAAGCTTCTTACAGGAGACGTTGACGGCGCGATGCAGATCTGTAATTCTAAGACTTCAAAGTAAAATATGAATATTTTAACAGATACTATAAGGCAGGATTCGGAATACCGAGAGCTGCTTAAAACCGTTAAGCGAAACTTCAAGGAAAAGCCGCTTCCGAGCGTTGCGGGCGGTCTTTGCGAGGGCGCGGCGGACTCGGTTATAATGTCGCTTCTTGAGGACACGGCAGAGGAGAGAGGTCTCCCCGCGCTCGTTATTTGCCCCGAGGAGAAGGAATGCCTCCGACTCCAGCAGCTTCTTGAAAAATTTTCGCTCCGCGCGGCATTTTATATCGCGCGAGATCTAACATTCCATAACATTACCGCCTCCCATGAGTACGAGCATGAGAGGCTTAAAGTGTTGTCTGGCATCATTGAGGGCGCGTATGACGTGGTGTTTACAACACCTGAAACTGCGCTCGGCTTCACAATTCCACGCGCGCGCCTTGAGGAAAATATTATAAGCATTGATTACGACACCGTAACCGAGCCGTCGGCACTTGCCGAAAGACTTGTTGAGGCGGGCTATATCCGTGTGGATATGGTTGAGGGCGTAGGTCAGTTTGCTATGCGCGGCGGAATTATTGATATTTACCCGCCTTTATCGGCATTTGAGGATATGAGTGGTGCGCTCTACAAGGAATCGGGCGCTGTAAGAATTGAATTTTTTGATACCGAGATAGACAGAATGGGTATTTTTGATATTGATACTCAAAGAGTTATCATGGGTATCAAGTCAATCAAGATCACGCCCGCGCGCGAGCTTTTGGTAAATAATGAAGCAAGAGAAAAGCTTTGCGACGTTATTGCAAGGGAAATAAAGTCCGCCCCCAACTCCGAAACGAAGCAATCGCTCAATTCCGAGCTTGCGACGGTTAAGGCAAGGAACGTGGAGGTCAAGTTTGCGGATAAATATATTTCTCTTATTTATCCCGAAAAGCAAACGCTGCTTGACTATTTTACGGAGAAAACGCTTTTCGTTATCCGTTCAAGCGCAAAGGTCAAGGAGAGACTTAAATCAAGCAAGTGGCACGAGGAGGAGATGATAAAATCTCTTTGTGAAGACGGGCTTATAAGCTCCCGATATGCGGAGTATTCAACGAGTGCTGCGCGTCTTGATCTTTTTTCACAAAATAACGTAACCCTGCACGTAGACTCCCTTGCATACGGTGCTACTGATACGCGACTTTCGGGACTTTTCGGCTTCCGTACTCGCCAGCCTATAACCTATGCGGATAATTTTAATTTGCTTTGCGAGGATATACTCGGCTACTTCAAGAGTAAATATAAGGTCATTATTATGACTGAAAATGAGCAGGCAGCAACGAATTTGCGCGAAATGCTTATCGATGCGGATTTTGACGCGAGGATCGAGAGTCCTAAGCATCCGATCTCCGTCGAGGATATACCGTACAATTCCGTATATATAAAGTGGCGCGAATATATGAATCCGTTTGAGCTTATTTCCCCGAGAATTGCGATCCTTAGCACCAATACGGATGCCAAGATCAATGCTATAAATTCCTCGGCAAAGCTCAAAAGGGCAAAGAGAAAGAAAAAGGACGCTCAGGCGATCCTTTCCTATGCCGAGCTTGAGGTTGGCGATATCGTGGTGCACGAGACCTACGGTATCGGTAAATATCTCGGCATTGAAAAGCTTACTATTGACGGCGTAAGCCGTGATTATATCAATATTCAGTACGCGGGAACTGACCGTCTTTGTATACCCGTTGAAAAGCTCGATCTTGTTTCAAAGTATATCGGAGCGCACTCCGACGACGGGCTTGTCAAGCTTTCAAAGATGGGCGGCGAGGCTTGGAAGAAGTCCAAGGCGAAGGTTAAGGGCGCGGTTAAGGAAATGGCGAAGGAGCTTATTAAGCTCTATGCCGAGAGAATGAAGCGTCCGGGATTTGCATTTGATTCCGACAACGATATGCAAAGAAATTTCGAGGAGTCCTTTGACTTTGAGGAAACACAGTGCCAGATTGATGCAATTGACGATATCAAGCACGATATGATGCTTCCCGTACCTATGGACCGACTTCTTTGCGGTGACGTTGGCTACGGCAAGACCGAGGTCGCGTTCCGCGCGGCGTACAAGGCGGTGCTTTCGGGCAAGCAGGTAGCGATCCTCGTTCCTACGACCATCCTCGCGCTTCAGCATTATCAAACAGCAATAAGCCGACTCCGAAGCTTTGCGGTAAACGTGGATATGATCTCCCGCTTCCGTACACCAAAGCAGCAGGAGAAGACGCTCCACCGTCTTGCCCGCGGCGACGTTGATATTATCATCGGTACACACAGGCTTCTCGGTAAGGATATTAAGTTCCACGATTTAGGACTCCTTATTATCGACGAGGAGCAAAGATTTGGCGTAGCGCAAAAGGAAAAATTAAAGCAGCTCGCGAGCAATATCGACGTACTGACTCTGACGGCGACCCCTATTCCCAGAACGCTAAATATGGCTATGGGAGGAATCCGTGACATTTCGATTCTTGACGAGGCACCGGGCGACAGACTTCCCGTGCAGTCCTACGTGCTTGAATACGACGAGGTTATTATCAATGAGGCGATAAGAAAGGAGCTCCGCCGAGGAGGTCAGGTCTTCTATCTTCATAATTTCGTTGACAGTATAAATACAGTTGCCGCAAGACTATCCGCGTCAATTCCGGACGCGCGCATTGTCGTGGCTCACGGCAAAATGGATAAGGATGAGCTTGAGGACATCTGGGCAAAGATGCTTACGGGAGATATAGATATCCTTGTTTGTACGACTATTATTGAGACGGGAATAGATATTCCTAATGCAAATACGCTTATCGTTGATAACGCGCACAGGCTCGGTCTTTCCCAGCTTCATCAGCTTCGAGGTAGAGTTGGACGTTCGTCGCGAAGAGCATACGCGTACTTTACCTTCCCGAGGGATAAATCAATTACCGAGATCGCGCAGAAGCGACTTGAGGCTATCCGTGAATATACCGAGTTCGGTGCGGGCTTCAGAATCGCGCTTCGCGATATGGAGATTCGCGGTGCGGGTAATCTTCTCGGCGCTGAGCAGCACGGTCATCTTGATTCCATCGGCTACGATATGTATATCAAGCTCCTCAATGATGCGATCCTTGAAGAGAAGGGTGTAGAGGTCAAGGAAAAGCACGAATGTGTCGTAAGCATCGACTTTGACGCTTATATTCCCGAATCCTACGTTGCTCACTCAGCCCAAAGAATGGCTCTTTATAAGAGGATTGCACTCATTCAGAATCAGTACGACGCGGATGACATTGCCGACGAGCTTCTCGACCGCTTCGGTGAGATGCCGCAGTCGGTGGATAATCTTCTCCGTATCGCGCTCCTTCGCGCTCAGGCGATGGAATGCGGTATTAAGCAGGTGATCCAGACCGGACGCGACGTCAAGATGTATCCCGAAGAGTTTGATTTTGATATGTGGAGTGATATGAGTGATATCACGAATGACAGGATCAAGGTGTCTATGGGACAAAACGGCGAGACCTTTGCGGTGCTTAAGCTCCGTCAGGGTGAGAACGCGCTGATCTCCGTTAACAAAATGTTTGAAAAATATCTTGAAACAGTACAAAAAAACAGCAAGACAAATGCGTAAAGCTGTGGTATAATAGAGTAAAGATATTTCAAGTAAGGATAAATATATGATTTTTAAGAAAAGAACAGTAAAAATATTGTGTCTTGTCCTCGCCCTTGTGATGCTTGCGATCCCGCTTGCGTCATGCGCGGATAAGCCCATTTTGAAGCTTGAGGATGAGGAGCTTTCGCCTAACGTATATAAGTTCCTGCTCTCAAGAATGAAGGGCGCGCTTGAGGATATGGGATACAAGGTGTCAAGCCCCGATTTCTGGAACACGATCGTTTCGGCAAACGGTACGACCTACGGCGATTATATGAAGGCGGAGGTGCTCCGTCAGGCATATTCGTATATCGTTACGGATTATCTCTTTGAAAAAGAGGGACTGACCTTGCCGAAGGAAACCACGGACAATATAGAGGAGCTTATGGATAAGCTTGTCAAGAGGGCGGGATCCAAGACCGCGCTCAATTCCGAGCTTTCGGCATTCGGCGCAAATTACAAAATACTTAAGGGCATCTACACGACCGAGGCGAAGATGACCTATCTCAAGGAATATTATTTTGGCGCAGATGGGGAAAAGATCTCTGTGGGCGATAAGGATGACTATCTTAATGAGAATTACGTTTCATTTAAGCAAGTGTTCCTTGCGGGCTACTATTATCTTACCGAAACCGATGAATTCAACAATACGGTGTATTTTGTAAAGACCGAGGACACCTCGAAGAGAGAGATCGCGTACGATAAGGTGAACGGCTCGACTAAAATTGATGAATTTGGCAAGCCTATTGAGGATAAGTACGGTAATCCCGTGTACTTTGATGCGGACGGAAATATCGCGTATGATAAGGTGAACGGAGTTGTTTCCTATATTGTGAATGATAAGGATGAAAGAGTTACCGAGTTTTACTCTAAAGAGGAGCTTGCCGCGATAAAGAGCCGCGCGGATGCTTTAGCGGGTAAGCCCTATACCGCTGAGGAATTTGAGGCTCTTATGAAGAGCGACAGTGATGAGGAGTACAGCGCCGATCCACTTTACCTCTTTGTAAGTCCGTCTTACTATTTCAATCAGAGCAGCGATGCGAAATATCTTGACGATATTGCAAAGGCGCTCTCGGAAATGGAGATAGGACAAACGCGCGTGGTGGAATCCGATTACGGATATCACATAATTTATAAATATAAAAACGAGAGTGGCGCATACGAATCGGAAAAGCACGAAAAGGCGTTCGCGACCTTTACGGACGATCTTATCGATATGCTTTTCGATAAGCTGTGTGACGAGTACGAGTCGAGGGTCGTGTACGATAAGGCGGCATTTGATAGAACTCCGAGCATGATCGAGATCGCATCCAACACTCTTTATTAAAACGTAGGAAAAATAATGAAAACGAATGAAAACTTAAAGACGGCGGTAAGCCCGAAGAAGAAGCTTATTATCATTGCCGCATCCATTCTTGCGGTAGCGATAGTAGCGGTAACGGTTGCCGCAGTCGTGGGATTTAATGCAAATAAGGTCAAGGACCCCGTGCTTCAGTACGAAAGAACGAAGCTTCCGCTTACGTTTTATTCCTTGATGCTCTCAAGAACTAAGGCGAGCCTTTCCCGATCCGGATACGATGTTACCTCAACAAAGTTCTGGAACGATGAGTCTCCCGTTAAGGGCAAGACGAATGCCGAATATTATACCGAGCGAACGCTTGAGACCTGCAAGCTTTATCTTCTTTCGGTTTACCTTTTCGATAAGGAAAAGCTTGAGCTTCCGAGATCGTATTACGATATGATCGACGAGGAGATAAACGATTGTATCAATTTAAGCTATATCGGTAACGGCTCGGAAGATAAGTTCAACGAGATACTCGCAAGATACGGCGCGGATATAGATTCCTATCGCGAGGCGCTTATTATCAAGAGCAAGGCGGAATATCTCCAGCTTTACCTCTTCGGCGAGGGCGGCTCCAAGATCGGTGACGACTTAAAGGATGAGTATTATAAGGGGCATTACGAGAGATTCAAGCAGATCCTTATTGCGAACTATTACTATACTTACGAGACCGATGAGTATGGCAACGAAATGTATTTTACAGCCGACCTTACGAAAACGCTTTATGACAGCAAAAACGGTGTAGTCGGTATTGATGACAATAACGAGTATCTTTACGATAAGTACGATCAGAGGATCTATTTTGAGAAGGACGCCGACGGTAATCCGATACTGGATAAACCCTTGTACGACAAGGAAAACGGCGTTCGTCAGCCCGTATGTGACGAAAACGGCGAGGCAATAAAGAATTATTACAGCGAGGCTGAAATGGCAAATAGGGAAGCGCTCGCAAGGGAGATTTCCGAGTCGGTCTCAAAGGGTAATTTCGCGGCGTTTGAAGCCGAGATGGAAAAGCTCAATGATGCGAAGGATGGCGCGGCGCTCAATCCCGACGGATATTATCTCAACGATATTACAAGCGACGGATATGGCGGCTACGATTACTTAAATAAGATCTTTGCCGAGCTTCGCGGTATGAGTGTGGGAGAAAACAAGGTAGTTTCTACAAGCGAGGGTTATCATATCGTTATGAAATACTCCCTTGACGATGGTGCTTACGACGACAAGGATAAATCCGCTTGGTTTGATAACTTTATTCCCACTATTATGACCGAGGTCTTTAAGAATAAGTACCGCGATATTCTCGAAAATATTGAGATCATCGAGGAAAACCTCGCAAAGGCGGAGTCAATTAAGATCGCGGGAATAAATTACGATTATTGGCGATAAGCCACTTGACAAATCCGAGATATTGGATTATAATATAGACACAACTGCAAAATATCGGGGGTGCTTGAGATAACATCAACGGCTGAGATCAATTTTTTGGAACCCTTGTACCTGATACGGATAATACCGGCGTAGGAAGATTTATTTTTGAGATAACCTTTTTAGGTGTAATAAAAATTCATCCGTCGAGATATTCTGCGGATGATTTTTTTATTTTACTTAGGAGGTAAAAATGAAAACGAAAAACAAAGAAAGACTCTTGAGTCTTTGCGAGGGCGCGCTCGTTATCGCGTCGGCATACGTTTTGGAGCTGCTTTGCGTGTGGCTCAACACAATTACGGGCGTAGGGGCGCTTTTGCCCTTTGGCGGAACTATTACGGTGAGTATGCTTCCCATAATCTACTACTCATACCGTCGCGGCATTATTTGGGGCGCGGGCGTGGGCTTCGTCTACTCGCTGCTTCAGATGGCGCTCGGCTTCTACGTGCCGCCCGCAAACAATTTCGGTGCGCTTGTGCTTTGCATCCTGCTTGACTACGTTATCGCGTTTACGGTGGTAGGCGTGGCGAACGTGTTTGCAAAGCCGTTCGGCAAGAGAAGGGTGCTGGGCTATACGCTCGGCGCGGTCATCGTGTGCCTTATTAGATTTGTATCGAGCTTCCTCTCGGGAGTTATCCTTTGGGGCTCTTACGCGCCCGAGGGAATGAACGTATGGCTTTATTCTCTTGTATATAACGCGTCGTATATGATACCCAACGCGATCCTGACAGGCGTGCTTGCATGTATCCTTTGCGCCGCATTGAATCCCAAAACGTTAAGACCTATAAAGAGAGCGTAAATAAAAAGCCGTGGATATCCACGGCTTTTTGCTTTTTGTCGCGATTTGTCTATAAAATATATGAAGCTCTATTGCATTTTATAAAACTTTATGATATAATAGTATCAAGGAAAGGATTTCCATATTTTAAAAGACTTTAAACGGAGGTGCAATTATGATTTACGTAAAATTTATGCAGTTTAGCTTTGCGCGTATAAATGATTGTTCTTTCTGCAAAGAACGAGGTCAATTGAAAATCAATAGATAAGCGTACAAGTTAAACTGCTACGGCAGGTAACCTTGTGCGCTTTTATTATTTTGAATGTTCATAAAAACTATTACACTTGAAAGGCGGTACTTTATTATGAAAAGATTTATTTTAATTTTACTTATCTGTGCGATGCTTGTGGGTTGTCTTGTGTCGTGCAATATCGTTGATACTCAGCCCAATGCTCAGCCTGAGGATCCGGAAGAATCTCCGAATCCGGAAAAGCCTGTTGAAGAGGTTCCGCCATTTGAGGTTTATCAAAATCCGCAAGTAGATATTGCTGATGAAGAATTACAAGATAAAATATATTCCTACTTGACTGATTATTTAGATTCATATGGAGCTGAAGTTTTAATCTTTCCGAGTACGTTAGAATATAATATTAATGCCATAAAAACAGGGAGAAGGCCGATTCTTGTAAAAATATCCTCGGATGATTATTACTATGTATGCGCATATTTTAATGCCTCTCATGATTATGTGGAAGGAGAGGATGATATATACTGTTGTTGCGATAGCTATACTTGGGTAAGCTTTGAAAATGCAACGGATATTGCGGAAGAATATAATGGAGAGAAATTTATAGCGGCTTTTCAACTAAATAGATCAAGCTTAACCTGCGATATTTTGTCAAAAGATGCCACGGTTCCGATTATTCAACATTTTAAAATGTTTGAACCGAAATTTTCTAAAGGATTTAATATTAAGGCTTTTGACGAATTTAACCACGAGGTTATTTATTTAGCTCCTTCAAAAGCAGATATTGTATTATATTGTGTGTCTGATGTTGGATATCAGACAGCGTTTATTGATTTTATGTACTATGAAAATGAATACTTTATAAAAACTTTTATAAAAATGGAGTTGGATAAAGGAGGATATTTAAATAATGATCTAAATGAGGAGCTTGGAAAATACTATGATTACTTAATGGATCCCGTTAGATATAATATATATGAACACAAGGGTCTATCGGGAAAGACTGTATGTTATTTACTTACGGATTTGAATTCGTTTGTGTCTATTTTCAAGGAACAGGATTGAGGTGAGAATATGAAAGATATTCGAGTTTCAATAGGCACAAAATTAATTTTAATTTTGCTTACCTGTGCGATGCTTGTAGGATGTCTTGCGTCGTGCAAAAGAATGGATATGTATGGTAGACATGAAACCCCTGTACTCAATGATAATCCAACAAATGGCGAAGAAAACAAAAATCCGACACCTGACACAGTAAATAAGGACACACCGAATAAAATTATTACCGATGATATGGAATTTGTCGCAGAAATATATCTTGTCGCAGGGATGATGTCATTTTTACCTAATTTTGAAATTAAAATCGATAATGGCTTGCTTTATATTTGCGATATTCCGTTTGATGAGGTTGCTTATGTGAAAAATGTTGATGTTAAATATGAATCAACATATCAATGCTATAATCCGCACATGACGGTAGAGTATAGTGAAGTTGTTTCCGGTAATGAAAATGAAATTGAAATTATTACGTTAATGCAACGGATCGCTAAACAAGAAAACTGTTATTTGATAAAATCTTCAACAAATAATAATCTTGCGGATTTTATTGCTGCTTACTATATTGAAGGTGTATGTTATTTTGTAAGCTTTTTTGAAGACGGTACGGCATTTAGGATAAATAGCGCAAAAATAGATGCGGAGGAAAAATGAAAACAGAACCGGAGAGGTTATGTAATCTAAATAAAACCTCCACTCGCAACCGCGAGTGGAGGTTCTTTTCATTTTATCTCGTCTCAATAAATCCAAGCTTCTTCTTGAACTTGCCGAGAGTTCTGCGCGCGTAGTAGGATGCTTCCTCGGCGCCGCGCTTCATCTGTGCCTCAAGCATAGCCTTGTCGGCGAGGATTCGGTTGAATTCCGCCTGAACGGGAGCGAGCGCATCTGCGCAGGTCTCGCCTACTGCGAGCTTGAATTCACCGTAGCCACGGCCCTCAAATTCACGCTCGATCTCCTCGTTTGTCTTGCCTGTGAAGGACGCGTAAATGTTGATAAGGTTGTTGATACCGTCCTTGCCATCGGCATATTTAACCGACATTTCGGAGTCGGTAACGGCTCTCTTAAACTTGCGGATAATAGTGTCGCGGTCGTCAAGAATGTAAACAACGGCGTTTGTGTTCTCGTCGGACTTGCTCATCTTCTTTGTGGGATCGGCAAGAGACATGATCTTTCTACCCGTTGTGGAGATGATAGGCTCGGGAACTGTGAACATATCGGGATAGATCTGGTTTACTCTCTCTGCGATATCACGGCAAAGCTCAACGTGCTGCTTCTGGTCAACGCCGACGGGAACTACGTCGGTTTGGTAGAGAAGAATGTCAGCCGCCATAAGCACGGGGTAAGTGAAGAGTCCCGCGTTGATATTGTCGCTGTGGCGCGCGGATTTGTCCTTGAACTGTGTCATTCTTGACAGCTCACCGAACATTGTAAAGCAGTTGAGGATCCAAGCAAGCTCGGCGTGCTCATGCACCTGCGACTGAACGTAAAGGGTATTTTTTTCGGGGTCGAGTCCCGCCGCCATATAAAGCGCGAGTGTCTCATAGGTGCGGCGACGAAGCTCCGCGGGGTTCTGACGAACCGTGATCGCGTGCGAGTCAACTACACAGTAGAAGGTCTTGTACTTTTCGGAATAGGATGAAAAGTTCTTAAGGGCTCCTAAGTAGTTTCCTATCGTGAGATTGCCGCTGGGCTGAATGCCCGAATAGGATACGAGTTGGTCTTTAAACATATTTTTCTCCTTTTCTTTGGGAGGGAATAAAAAAATCCCGTCCCAGACATTGATTCTGCTGGGACAGGATGAATAAATCTTTCCTGCGGTGCCACCCGGCTTGACGGCTCAGCCGTCCTCTTTCGCGCAAATTTACGCGGTGCAATTTTTACGGATTGCGGATCCGTCGCCCATACTCTGCCTTGCGGCATTTCCGTTTGCCCTCGAAAGGCCATTCAATATCCTGTATTCGCCGCAATCACACCGCCTGCGACTCTCTGAAGAAAAGGGAGAATATCTACTAATCTTTCTCATAGGTTTCTTGTTTACTAAATTATATACAAATTTTTTCAGTTTGTCAATAGATTTTTGAAAATTACTTTTCCACCATCTCGCGCGCAAGCTCGCCGAGAATTTTTATTCCTCGCTCGATTTGGTCATCACTCGGAGTACTGTAATTTAAGCGGAAGCTTTGTGAAGGGGCATTCTCGTCGCAGTTGAACGTAATGCCTGGCACGATGCGGACGTTTCTCTCCGTGGCTCGGCGGATAAATTCCGAAGCATTGATCGAGTCGGGAAGGGTGCACCATACAAAGAGTCCGCCCTCGGGTGAGGTGTACCTGATGCAGTCGGGGAAATATTTGTCGATCGCTCCGAGCATAAGAGAGCACTTGTGTCTGTAAATGCCTCTTATAGACTCAATATGTGCATCAAGGTTGTGCTGTGTCATATATTTGTGCGCAAGTATTTGGAAGAAAAGGTTTGTGTGAACGTCGCTTGTCTGCTTTGCAACAACCATTTTTGAGGTGATCTCCTCGGGCGCGCAAACGTATCCGACGCGCATTCCCGCAGAGAGAATCTTTGAGAAGGTAGAGCAGTAGATAACTATGCCGTCGTCGTCAAAGCTCTTTATTGAGGGAATGTCCTCACCCGCAAAGCGAAGCTCACCGTACGGGTTGTCCTCAAGAATGATAAGTCCGTACCTTTTCGCAAGCTCGTACACTTTTACGCGCTTTTCGTATGACGTGGTAATGCCCGTGGGATTTTGGAAATTCGGTATAATATAGATAAGCTTGGCGCGGGGATTAGCTTTGATGGTATTTTCAAGCGCATCCGTGTCGATTCCGTCCTCATGAAGGGGAACTCCGATAGGAACAGCGCCGTTTGAACGGAACGCGTTGAGCGCACCGATAAACGTGGGATCCTCGCAGATTACCGCATCTCCCTCATTGCAGAAAACTCGGCAGGCAAGCTCAATGCCTTGCTGACCGCCTGATACGATGACTGTACGGTCAAAATCTTTTCCTATATTAAATTTTTCTTTGTTGCGAAGAGAAATGCTCTCGCGCAGGGGAAGATAGCCGTCGGTTACACCGTATTGAAGGGCGAGGGCGGGGGCTTCTTTGAATATTTCGGCGGCGATCCTCTCCATCTCTTCAATAGGAAAGGATTCGGGCGCGGGATTGCCTGCCGCAAATGAGATCGTATCGCTCGTCGCGGGAGCTTTTAGTATCTCGCGGATCGCCGAAGGCTTAAGATTTGAAATTTTATTTGAGAAGGTGTAATTCATATTTACCTCCGCATAAATTGGGATATTAAAATTATATCATACGAAAAAAATATTTTCAAGAATTTTTGCAAAATAAAGCCATAAAAGTCAAATAAAAAATTAAAAAAGGGTATTGACAAATAAAATCTCTTATGATATAATATCATATGTTCCGCGAGAACAATGCTGGTGTGGCTCAATGGCAGAGCAGCTGATTTGTAATCAGCAGGTTGTTGGTTCGACTCCGATCACCAGCTCCATATGGGAGATTTCCCGAGCGGCCAAAGGGGGCAGACTGTAAATCTGTTGTCACTGACTTCGGTGGTCCGAATCCACCATCTCCCACCAAAAAAGACCATAGGCATTTGCCTATGGTCTTTTTTGCTGCGTGAAGCCACGATTCAGGACCACAGCAAATTGCAAGGCAATTTGCAGCGTTTGCGATCAAAACGCTTAGATTTAGAATATACGTTGTCGCAAACATGGTCCAGAATCCACCGTATTAGGCATTAGCCTACAGCGTTTTTTGTTGCGTGATGCCACGATTCAGGACCACCGCAAATTGCAAAGCAATTTGCCGCGTTTGCGCATTGATTACTTTGTTCAAAAATATACGTTGGCGCAAACATGGTCCAGAGTCCACCATTTTTATACAAGTCTTGTGCCTTGATTCAATACGCTGCAAAGCCGCAATTCCATTCTACCTGCGGCGGGTTACATACAAGGCTTGCACCTTGAATGTTTGCGAACTTTTGCCTGTTTGGTAATATTTGGGCATTAAAGATGAATAAAATTCACAATACCTCTTGAAAAAATTGCAAAAAAGTGATATAATACACTTGTCTAAAAAACTTTCTTTAATTAAATAAGGAGGAAATTATGGATTTTAACATTTACTTTCCCTTGATCCTTGTAATGTTCGCATCTGTAATTACTCTCGGATACGTATTCGTGCTTTTCCGCAAGGTATCCCGAGTAAAGATCAACGACAGCAAGGTAGAGGAGATCCACAATTATATTCACAAGGGCGCTATGACGTTCTTAGTACGTGAATATAAGCTTATCATTCCGTTTGTTGCAGGAATCGCAGTGTTGCTTACAGTTCTTGGCTTTATCCCCGCGCTTCAGGGTGCAGAGGGTATCGGCTGGAAGGCGGCTATCTGCTTTGTTATCGGTGCTTGCTTCTCGGCTATCGCAGGCTGGATCGGTATGACGATTGCAACAAAGGCAAATGCCCGTACAGCAGTTAAGGCTCGCGACGAGGGTATGAGCGGTGCGCTTCGCGTTGCATTCAGCGGCGGCGCAGTTCTCGGCCTTTCGGTTGTTGGCTTCGGTCTTTTCGGTCTTGCGGCAATTACGTTCGTTGTTTACGCGATCACAAAGGACATTCACGCTCCTATTCAGATCCTCACAGGCTATAGCTTGGGTTGCTCTCTTATCGCATTGTTCGCACGTGTTGGCGGTGGTATCTACACAAAGGCGGCTGACGTAGGTGCAGACCTTGTTGGTAAGCTTGAGGCAGGTATTCCCGAGGACGACCCCAGAAACCCCGCTACTATTGCCGATAACGTTGGTGATAATGTTGGCGATATCGCAGGTATGGGCTCCGACCTTACAGAATCCTACGTTGGTTCTATTCTTTCCGCGCTTACAATGGCTCTCTTAACAGGCCTTGATGCAAAGCATCTTCTTTTCACACTTATTCTTTGTGCTATCGGTGCGCTTGCTGCAGTTGCTTCGGTTGTTATCTTCCGCGCTAAGAAGAAGTGGGCAGATCCCCATAAGGCGCTTAATATTGCTACATATATCGCTACAGGTATCGTAATCGTTGCATCCGTTCTCTTGTCCATCTTCTATATCGGCAACTGGAAGCTTATCGTGTGCGTTGTTGCGGGACTTCTCGCAGGTATCGGCGTTGGCTTTGTTGCTGAGCTTTATACATCTGATGAGTATAAGTCGGTTAAGAATATCGCTAAGGAATCCCAGACGGGTCACGGTACAAACATTATCGCAGGTCTTGGCGTTGGTATGAAGTCCACTTGGCTTACAATCGCTTGCCTTGCGGCGGTTATCGCGGTTTCTTATTTCTTTGGCGGTGCGTTCGGTATTGCTTTGGCGGCAGTTGGTATGCTCTCCACAGTAGGTATTACAGTTACAGTTGACGGCTACGGTCCTATCGCGGATAACGCGGGCGGTATTGCCGAGATGAGTAAGCTTCCTCACGAGGTTCGTGAGATCACAGATAAGCTTGACTCCGTTGGTAATACAACAGCCGCTATCGGTAAGGGCTTCTGTATCGGCTCTGCAACTCTTACGTCTCTTGCGTTTATTATGTCCTTTATTGAGGCTGCAAAGGTTCAGATCTCTCTTGCAGACCCCAAGGTGCTTATCGGTATGCTCGTAGGCGCTATGCTTCCTTACCTCTTCTCGGCTCTCACAATAGGCTCTGTTGGTAAGGCGGCTAACAAGATGGTTGAGGAAGTAAGAGCTCAGTTCGAAAAGGATCCCGCGATCCTTGAGGGCAAGAGCACTCCCGATTACAACCGTTGTATTGATATTTCCACAAAGGCATCTCTCCGTGAGATGATCCTTCCCGGTGTTCTCGCAATCGCAGCTCCCGTTGTTGCAGGCTTTGTGCTTGGCGCAGAGGGCCTCGGCGGCCTTCTTATCGGCGGTCTTGTTTCCGCTATTATGCTTGCAGTATTTATGGCAAATTCGGGCGGCGCTTGGGATAATGCGAAGAAGTACGTTGAATCCGGAAAGTTTGGTGGTAAGGGAAGTGATACTCACAAGGCAGCTATCACAGGTGACACAGTTGGTGACCCCTTGAAGGATACTGCAGGTCCTGCAATGGATATCCTTATCAAGCTTATGTCCGTTATTTCTCTCGTTCTCGTTCCCGTAATTACGAAGGTACCTTCACTCTGGAACTGGATCGTTGAGCTTCTTTCCAAGATCGGTTAATAAAATAAAGCCGTCGCGATATAGTCGCGGCGGCTTTTGATTTGCAAATAGAAAATCCATCACAACCGTGAGGTGTGATGGATTTTCTTTCAAGTATGTATAAATTACTTGATGATCTTTTCTGCGATCTTGGATGCAACGGGTACTGTGTAGTCCTGTCCCATGAACGCCTTGATAGCTGCGATGATTACGAAAATCATAGCAACGATGTTAACAAGGGGAATGCAAGCAAATACAGCGCAAGCAAAGATTGTTACGAGAGTTACCTTTTCTTCGCGTGTCAATGTTTCTCTGTCAAGAATGAAGAAAACAATTGCGAATACAGGAACCAACCAAGCAATACCGAATGCGATGTTCTTGTTAAGATTACCCTTAAGATACTTCTTATCCATTTCTATTCTCCTCCATAGATAATAAATAATGAACAGGCATACCTGTTTAGTATAATTATATCATCATTTTATACAAAAGTCAACAAAAATGACAAAATTTGTGTAAAAATATTTTTATTTAAATGATTTTTCGTTATTTTGGGTTTAGAATAGTGCGAAATTTTTTTAAAAACCTTAAAAAAAGGTATTGACAAACGCCAATCTCTATGATATAATATATGAGTTGTAATTCGCTGGTGTGGCTCAATGGCAGAGCAGCTGATTTGTAATCAGCAGGTTGTTGGTTCGTCTCCGATCACCAGCACCATATGGGGGATTTCCCGAGCGGCCAAAGGGGGCAGTCTGTAAATCTGTTGTCACTGCCTTCGGTGGTCCGACCCCAGCTTCCCCCACCAAACAAAAATACCGACCCATGTGGTCGTTATTTTTGTTTGGTGAGCGGAACCTGTTGGCACCGCGCGGCGAAGCCGACGCTGTGCCGCATACCAACGCTCGCGTTGGTATCTTGCGTAATGCGGAGC
>JAZRDO010000011.1:0-46512 GCA_045660325.1 Eubacteriales bacterium | reverse complement strand
TACGTGAATATTGCTCCGTTCACCTCATTCCACTCGGTGGAATCGGCGGACAGGAGCGTGTTTGACCAATACATTCCGACCTCAAGCTTACCGGTCTGAATGATGTTTCCTTCACTTGTTACCGAATCGGTAAACCAAGCGAATGTTGTGCCGATAAGCATTGTAAAGCATAAGAACAATGATATCGCGCTCAACAGAAGCTTGTTCTTCTGTGTCTTCATACTGTACTCCTTGTATTTTTATTTTGGGAGATTTGCGTATTTCCGTACTTAAACGGAATGGTTCATAATATATTATATCATTGTTCATTTAAAGCGCCGTAACATATTGTTACACATCTTGTACTTATGCACAATTTTAAATAATAATTTGTGTTATTTGTGATATATTTTATCGATTGCGCAAATCCTCTTCCCTGTCATTTCTACAAGGAGAAATAAAAAAAGACGGGAGCCGAAGCTCCCGCTTTATATTTGTTTAATTTAAATTAAGTTTAAATTAGTGATTGATACCGAAGTGAGTATTGTAAGGACCGTCAATAGACTGCCAGCTTGTTACAATAGCAACGGATTCAATATCGATTGTTGTGCCAGGATTGAATACAAGGATAAGGTTGGAGATACCGGATGTGGGAAGCTTCCAATAACCTTCCTGAATTGTGAGAGACCAAGCACTGGAACCTGAGCCGATATACCACTTGTTACACCAGCAGCATCCATCAAAGTCTGCATACATTATATTCTGACTGGATGTATTTCTATACTTGATACCAACGTAACCTGTGTTCAAAGCACTCAAATTCATATCTGTGTTGAAGTGTGTGCCCTGGAAGAGCAAGAAGAGTCGGCAGTAACCGTTTGCGTTACCGGTTGCATTGGAAGTGAATCTTACGTAAGAACCATCTGCACTAAGTTGTGCATCAAAGCCGTGAGCTGCACCGCCGAAGTTCTGCCAAGATTTGTAAAGCTCCTGAGCTGTCCAAACTGCATTGCCAACTACACCTGTATCTTCGATAACGATTGTCTTCTTAGCAGCAGTCTGGAGGCTGGGGTTAAGAAGTCTTACTGTGTATGTGCCGGCAGGAAGCTTAGCAAGCTCTGCGTTAGAGATGTTAATACCTGTACCGCCGTTTGCTACAAATCCTGTTACACTGGAATCAGCGGAGTAGAACATTATAATTGTTTCGTCCTGGAAAAGTGCTACGTAATAACCGGAGAGGCTTGCCTTATTAGGAACATTAACGAGAATGTTTGCAGATCCCATGGGATATCTTGCATCCGCATCAGGGAGAGAAATCAAGTCATTTGCTCTGCCACATGTTGTACATGCCGTTTCATTCCAGGAGTGGAACTGAGTGAATATCAGTTCTCCACATGAGCAGTACTTATCGCAAGTTACGTCAGAAGAGTTCCAAGCTGCAGCATCAACGGATACAACATGGTTAGCTGTGTTGAGTTCACCGTACTTAGCTCCACATCTTTCACATGTTGCCTGTTCCTGACATGTTGCTGTGCCACCTGTATGACCGAGAGCATCTACGAAGGAATTGATATAGTAGTAATCACAATTGTCACATTCGTGAGTTGTGCTACCCATCATTGTACAGTTTGCTTCAGTTACCTTGGATGTGTAGCTGCTATGCTCACACTGGTATTCACATACTGTACATACGTCCTTGTTCCATGTGTGGTTTGTTTCTTCACCTACTACAACGTTACAGCAAGTATATGCCTTTGTGTGAGTAGCTTCAGTATTTATCCATTCAGGTGTGCCTGTATGGTTTTCGGGAGCAAGAGCGCCGTAGGATTCGCCGCAAACAGTACATACTGCCTTGTCGGTACATGTAGCCTCGCCGCCTGTGTGAGAACAAGCGAGCTCACAGATCGTACATACGCCGTCAACCCAGTTGTGCTGGCAAGCGTATTCACAAACTGTGCATTCGCCGTCCGTCCAATCGTGATCAGACTCAGCGGACTTTACAGCTCCACAAACGTAATATTCAGTGTGTGTTGTTTCTGTCTGTGCCCAGCCGGATGCTTCTCCGCCGTGGAGACATTCGTATTTACAATCCTCGCAAACGCCACCCTTGAAGTTATGAGGAGCGGGCGCGGATGTTTCAAGACCGCAGCAAATATATGCTACAGCGTGTGTATCGGGAGTAACTGTCCAATCGGGCTCAGCTACGTGGTTGTCGGGATCAAGCGCGCCATAGGAGTTGCCGCAATCCTTACATACTGCCTGCTTCTTACATGTTGCAGGAGTCTTTGCTACGTGATTATCAGCGTTAAGCTCGCCGTAGGATGTTCCGCATACTGTACAAACAGCCTTATTTGTACATGTTGCTTCACCGCCCTTGTGAGCGCAAGCGTATTCACAGTCTGCACATACGCCGTCGGTGTAGTTATGTCCTGCCATAGGAACTGTTACCTTACCGCAGCATGTGTATTCTCTCATATGAGCTGCTTCAACCTTTGTCCAAGCGTTTTCGCCTGTGTGGTTGTCGGGATCGAGGTTGCCGTAAGCCTGACCGCAGGATGTACATACTGCCTTGTCAGTACATGTTGCCTCGCCGCCTGTGTGAACGCATACGTAACCGCAGATTACGCACTCGCCATCGAAGTAGCTGTGAGCATCAGCTTCAACTGTTACTGCACCGCAGCAGCTGTAAGCCTGAGAATGCTCTGCTTCTGTCTTTGTCCACTCGGGTGTACCTGTGTGGTTCTTATTATTAAGCTCGCCGTATGCTTCGCCGCACCATGCACAAACAGCCTTGTCAGTACATGTTGCTACGCCACCAACGTGCTGGCAAACGTATTCACAGTCTGCGCATGCGCCGTCAGTCCACTTGTGAGCTTCGGTTTCAACTGTTACAGCGCCGCAGCATGCATATGCTCTGCTATGCTTAGTTTCAGTCTTTGTCCAAGCGTTTTCGCCTGTGTGGTTGTCGGGATTGATCTCACCGTATGTTTTGCCGCACAATTCACATACAGCGTGAGCTGTACAGGTTGCTTCGCCGCCTTTGTGTGTACAGCCATAGCCACATTCAGAGCAGATACCGTCTACCCATTCGTGTGCTTCTTCTTCAACAACTACTGTACCGCAGCATTCGTAAAGCTGCTTGTGAGTTGTTTCTGTTCTTGTGTAAGAAAGATCAACTGTGTGGTTTTCAGGAGCAAGCTCACCGTAAGACTTCTCGCAAATTACGCAAACTGCAAGGTCAGTACATGTAGCTGTACCGCCTGTATGAGCACAAGTGTATTCACACTCTGCACATACACCGTCAACCCATTCGTGAGCTTCTTCGGAAACTACAGGAGCTCCGCAGCACTCGTAAATGAATGTATGAGTTGTTTCTGTCTTTACCCAAACAGTACCCATTGTGTGCTTCTCGGGAGCAAGTTCACCGTAGTGCTCGCCGCATCTGTCACAAATTGCCTGCTCGGTACATGTTGCTTCGCCGCCAACGTGCGCCTTTACGTAACCGCATTCAACACAAACGTTCTTGATGAATTCGTGTGCCTCTTCTTCAACGGCAACTTCACCACAGCATCCGTATGTCTTGTAGTGAGTGTTCAACGTCTTTGTCCACTGAGCGGACTGTGCGTGCACTGTTGCGCTGAGCTCACCGTAAGCTTCTCCGCACTTTTCACAGATAGCCTTGCTCTGACAAGTTGCTACACCGCCCTCGTGAGCGCACTCGGTGGGCTCGGAAGGCTCAGTAGGCTTCTCGGTAGGCTTTTCAGTGGGTTTCTCGGTGGGTTTTTCAGTAGGCTTTTCTGTGGGCTTCTCGGTAGGCTTTTCCGTAGGCTGTTCTACAGGAGCCGTGGTAGGTTCATCATTTGTGGAGCCGTTGTTGTTACAGCCAACGAAGACTGCCAAAACAAGAACTACGCAAATGATCAAAGCCCAGATCTTGATGTTTTTCATCATTTTTCCCCCTTAAAAATTTATTTTAAAAAATGAGATGCAATTATTTGATTAAAATACACTAATAACTAATGTTTATTATACCACCGTTTAGTAACTTTGTCAATATTCTAATTGGTAAAATAAAGAAAAAGAGAATGTGATTTTGCGATATTTGTACTTGACAATAAATTTAAAGTGTGATATAATAACGGAGTCGCGCAGGGGTGTTGGAATGGCAGACAAGCTGGCCTCAGACACCAGTGTTTAACGACATGCGGGTTCAAGTCCCGTCCCCTGCACCAAAAACTAAAGGGTGGTCATTGGACCACCCTTTAGTTTTTGACGAAGCTGACGCTTCGTGAATACGAAGAACTCCCGATAACGACGTTAGTTATCGGGAGTTTTATGCGAAAAGAACGCTTGTCGTTCTTTTGATTTGACGCATTTGATGTTGCGGAAGCAACGCGGCAAATCTCGGTTCCAAGTCCCGTGTCGTCAATCAAAGCAAGGTAGGTGTATGCATTGGCCCAAGCCAATAATTGCAGGGAGCGGCGTTCCCGACGGTCCGCTTATCGAAGCGAACGTTGTTCAAGTCCCGTCCTAGACATTGGGCGAACGCTTGTCGTTCTTTTGATTTGACGCATTTGATGTTGCGGAAGCAACGCGGCAAATCTCGGTTCCAAGTCCCGTCCCAGCTTTTGATTTATAATTAAATTTTTCTTGCATTCTTTTTCAATTTGTGGTATAATTTATAAAAACACGGAGGAGTAAGGTATGTTCATTTGGATCGGAATTGACGTTGACAGTCAGCTTGAAGAAATAAAGAATAAAGCGCAAACGGTCGAGCAGGAGGTAGGCTTTGTAAACTCCAATTTTACACTTCCCTTGCACGTTTCACTTAAGATATCGTTCCCTATTGACAATGCTTTGTTTGATAGCGTAAAGGCTGATATTATAAGTGTTTTCGACGAATCGGAGCCGTTTGAGATAAAGGTGCGAGGAATTGAGTATGAGAATAATATTTGTTGGATAAGAATGGAGAGAAATGACATTCTTGACAAAATACACGACATGCTTAATTTTGTCATGCTTGAGAAATACGGCATACCCCTTCACGAGTATGATCTTGACTATAAATTCCATACCACTCTCTTTATGGACGGCAATTCGGATAAGGTGCGCTCTGCACGTGAAATGCTTGGAAACGTATACATTCCAAGCAGGCTTTCGGCGGATAAATTCGTTATAGGTACCTCGGAGAACGGCGCGCTCGGTACGTATAGGGTGGTGTACGAATATATAAAGAAATAAAAAAGCGGTCTTGACGCCGCTTTTTTTATTTATCCTCAAAGATTTTTAAAAATATGCAAAGCGAGAAGGAAAACAGTGACAGTCCCTGTCCCGCGCGGATCAAAATATATACCGAAGCCATCCATACTAAAAGTGTAAAAGCAAACGTGATCACCCTGCGGAACGTATCCCCTCTTCTTTCGCCAAGCGCGAAAGATAAAGCCGATCCCAACATTCGCGCTCCGTCAAAGCTTGATATCGGAAGAAGATTTATCAAGGCTTGAATAAGAGAAAAAGCAAACGTCAGTATAAGCGCGCCGTCAATACTGTTGACCGTGCTTTCAAATACTGAAATAAGCTCAGAGAAGTTGAGATTTTTGTGCCGTAATGAGTAGATCATAAGTGAAATGACCGACAGCAAGAAGCTTGATATCGGACCTGCGGCGCACAGCAAAAATTCATTCTTGTATGACATTATTTCCCCGTTCGGTATTATCCTTGCGCCTGCTATATCAAGAGAAAGCTCTCGTATTTTAATGCCGAGTAATTTTGCGGCAAATAAGTGTCCCGCTTCGTGTATTGCGGCGCAAAAAACGTATACTACGGCAAAATTATAATTGCTGGATAAAATAAGGCTGAAAAGCAATAATGCCGCCCCGAAGCTCAGCTTGACCTTCATAAATTTTCCTCATTAAATTTTAAATTAATAGACTAAAAGCTATTGCAAATCATACGACTGTATGATATAATATAAATATATTTTTATTGGCTTTAAAATTTTAACAAATTGTGTATAAATCCTCATTCAAGGAGAAGAAGATTATGAATTTACAAATCAAGGACGAGCTTATTCCCGGTACGAAGCTTTATCGCGCCGAGCTTAACGGTGTTACGGGAATTGAGTTCTTAAATAAGATGTTTTTTATTTCCAGCGGTGTTATGCTTTCGCAGATCCGAGAGGTTTCGGGTATTGACGGCTCCACTCTTCAAAACTGGACAAAGCGTGGATGGGTAGCAAATTCCAAGTCTAAAAAGTATGATATAAATCAGGTGGCGCACATTCTTATTATCAATATGCTCCGTTCTTGCATGCAGCTTGATAAGATCGCTTTCCTTATCGAATATATTAACGGTAAGGTTGACGATAAGAGCGACGATATCATTGAGGAATCCGTGCTTTACGATTATATTTGCAAGATACTTGACGTGCTTATGACGTATGAGGTCTGCTCTCTTGGATCTATCCGCGAGGTGATCGAAAAAACTATAAAGGATTACGATGAAAAGATCTATGGTGCGAAGGAAAGACTTACAAACGCGCTTGAAATAATCGTTGTAGCATATTATGCGGCGCTTATTAAGAGATATTCCGACGAGATGCTCGACGAGCTTTATAAGGATGAGATCGGAGCGTACAAATTATGAAAATACTCGATTCGCTAATAAATTCGCTTATATATACCGCGTACATTATCGGCGCGTGTATTTGCGGTGTTGCGGTTGATTTTTTGTTGCTCAAGATCTTAAATGAGTTCTTGGTGATAAGCCTTTTCAATCAAACGATAATACGTGTTGTTATCTACTGCATAGCTCCCGTAGTCGTTATGGCGATAGCGGCATACAAGGAGGGCTTCCGAGAGGCGAGATTTAATGCTCCCGAAAGCATTATCTCCTGTGCGATAGCAATGGTTGGCACGTTCCTTATTTCCGTGCTTTTTAATTTCAACAGGCTTGTTTCGGGTGGTGTTAAGTATATTTCCGCACTTATCGCATACGGTGACAGGCTTTCGGATGCCGAGCAGATACAGTACGTTCCGTACCGTTATGCCATTCCCGTTTTTATTGTTTTATTTATTATATATTCTGCGGTGCTTATTCTCTTTAAACTTCTTGGCAAGGAAAGAAGACTTGTTTCAAGAGCAAAGCTTACGGGAGAGTCCGCGCAATAAGAGGTCATTGACATGAACAATTCAAAAAAGTATAACGACACAAAAATAATATCTCCCAAGGTTATCAAGCTTCCGTCAAAGGAGCCTGAGGTGAATGTTTCCGAATACAGAGATACCGTGCTTGAGATAAGCCATATTCTTGAGGACGGCGGATATAATTCGGTTTCTCAGATCATAGGTTATATCCTTTCCGACGATCCTGCTCATATCAGTAATTTCAGGGGAGCCCGCGCGCTTATGAACGGGCTTGATCGCGATACGCTGCTTGAGGAGCTTGTAAAGTACTATCTTGAGGAAAAAGAGAGCTGATATGTATACAGTTGAATTTAAAGGATATACGGTAATATTCCGCGAGGAATCTCGCGTGAGAGATCTTTCGCGCATGAAATGCTCTGTTGCGCTCGGCAACTTTGACGGTGTGCATATTGCGCATAAGGAGCTTATCTTAAAGGCGCTTGAAATGAGAAGCGGAAGAATTTCGGATTTTGCGGGAGCGTGGAGCTTCAGGGCAAATCCATTGAAATATTTTGTAAAAAATCCCCCCAAATCCATATATTTCCCCGAAAAGAAGGCGGAAACATTGCTGTCTCTCGGTCTTGACTTCGTTGTTCTTGCGGATTTCGGCTACTTTATGGATATGCCGCACGACGATTTTTGTAAGTATTTAAAAGAAGATATCGGCGCAGTTTCCGTCGTGTGCGGATACAATTACCGTTTCGGTAAGGGTGGCGAGGGTAATCCTAATACGCTTATTAAGGAATTCGGAGTCGGTAATTCCTTTGTTGTGGGTGAGATAGATCACGCAGGTAAGCCTGTAAGCTCAACGAGAATAAGAGGCCTTATAGAGGGCGGAGATATATCCCTTGCTAACACCCTGCTCGGAAGAGCCTTTTCGCTTGAAAGCGAGGTGGTTTCGGGTAAGAAGCTTGGAAG
The DNA here is from genome assembly GCA_045660325.1 of Eubacteriales bacterium. Lineage (GTDB taxonomy): Bacteria > Bacillota > Clostridia > Oscillospirales > CAG-272 > SVTX01. The sequence continues at coordinate 38,431 of JAZRDO010000011.1, read as the reverse complement.
AAGCCTCGGTGTGCCTACCGCAAATCAGTTTTTCTCGGATGGCTCGCTTATTCCTAAATCGGGCATTTATGCGACGAGATGTACGATCGACGGAAAGACGTATATAGGCGTAACCAATATAGGTGTCCGTCCAACGGTTGAGGATTCAAAGATAGTAAATGCCGAAACGTATATTTTGAATTTTTCGGGTGATATTTACGGTAAAATTATCAAGATAGAATTTATCGAATATCTCCGTAGCGAGATGAAATTTCCGTCCCTTGATGCGCTCAGGGATGCTATCCTTCGTGACGCGGGACGGGCAAGGGGTATCGTGAAATTATAAAAAAGACAAAGGAGGTTTATTTATGAAAATGCTTTTTATCAAAACAAAATTTAATAAATCTCTTTCTTTTGCTATGGCAATGATACTTATTGCGATCAGTATTCTTCCCTTTTCTTTTGCTACAAGTGCTGCAGAGAAGCCGAATGATTTTTCGGGGGCGGAGAGTGTGCTTTTGTATAATGTAACTGACGGATCCACACTTATTAAATCTAATACGGACAAGCTTATCCATACCTCTACGTCGGCTAAAATAATGACAGGCCTTATTCTTTGTGAGAAGCTTGCGGGCTCTCTTGACGATAAGGTTGAGATAACAAGTGAAATGCTCTCGGGTGTTTCGGGAATGCGCGCAAATCCTCCGCTTCAGGCAGGAGAGATCTTGAGCGTAAGAGACCTTCTTTACGGAGCGATCTGCGGAAGCTACAACGATGCGGCGTACGTTCTGGCGCATTACGTTGCGGGAAGCACATCCGATTTTGTAACCTTAATGAATCAAAGAGCAAAGTCACTTGGCGCGGATAACACTTCGTATACAAATCCCCTCGGCTATCCCGATAACGACGCTATGAAGACTACGGTTAACGACGTGCTCAAGATCGTTATAGCGGCATATCACAACGAGATTTTTATGGAGATCGCATCTGCTTATGAGTATAATACCGAGCCGACAAATCTACATGCGTCAAGACGCATTAAAAACAAGGTAGAGCTTGTTACAAAGAAGGATTCCGTATATCGCGGAATGAATGCAGGATATACGGGTGAAGCAGGCGGTTGGTGTGTTATTACGGTGTTTGAGGACGAGGGACATAATTACGTAAGCATCGTTCTCGGCGGTAATGAAGGACCCAATGAAGAGGTTTTAGCGTACGATATCACAAGGGAGATCTGCTCTTGGGCGCGCGATGAATACAATCTTGTTACTCTTTACCACGAGGGAGACGTGATCGGTAGAACAAAGGTGGATCTTACTGCCCTGCCCACCAAAAGTGCTCCGTACGTAGCGGCAAAGGATTTTAAGGTATACATACCTCGCGGTGTCGTAGAGGAGCTTGAATATGAGATAACACCCGATCTCTCAAGCCTTAAAGCCCCTATCAAGGAGGGCGAGGTGATCGGTACTATCAAGGCTCTGTATGACGGTAAGGTCGTGGGTGAGTGCGAGATAGTAATGACGAAGGATTACGATAAGAATCCTATCGTTTCGGGAGTGCAGATATTGTTTGAATATACTCAGTCCCGCGCGTTTATAATTACCTTGATCATTGCGGCGATCCTATTAATTATTTACGTTATCGTTACCCGCTTCAAGCGCTTACATTTTAATTCAAAAATGAGAAAATAAAGAATTCGGCGGGGATATAAGTCCCTGCCGATTTTCAAATATTGCATATATTTTTGCTGCCTTAGGTTGAAAGCTTTCTTATCAACCGTTGGTATGTTGATTTTCGTTGAAAGTTAGTCTATAATTAGTATGAGAGGAGGCGAATTTATGGATCAGATCAAAATTGGAAAATTTATTGCGGAGCGCAGAAGGAATCAAGGTCTTACTCAAATGCAGTTGGCTGAAAAGCTGAATATCACCGATAGAGCAATTTCCAAGTGGGAGTGCGGAAGATCCCTGCCCGATTCCTCGATTATGCTTGAGCTTTGCGCTATTCTTGAGATCACCGTAAACGATTTGCTTTCGGGAGAGTTGGTTTCTATGGATAATTATAATAAGGAGCTCGAAAGGAATTTAATTGAATTGATGAAGCAAAAGGAAGAAAACGATAAACGCTTACTTGTGTTTGAAACGGTTATAGGTGTTCTTTCTATTATCATTTTGATCGCGCCCATCATTTTCGGAGCAACGTTTCCCATTAAGGAGGATTGGCAAAGACTGATTATAGTATTCTCGGGTTTCATTCCCGCGATCGTTGGATTTTCCTTTGCTATGAGGATCGAGCAGGTGGCGGGATATTATGAATGTCAGCATTGCGGACATAAGTACGTGCCCAAGTATATGAGTGTGTATATGGCTCCTCACGTTGGGCGGACAAGAAAAATGAAATGCCCTGAGTGTGGCAAAAGGTCTTGGCAAAAAAAGGTTATCAGTAAAGATTAAAATAAAGCACCCCGAATTTTCGGGGTGCTTAATTTATGCGAAGGTAATTTCAATATTAATCAGCTTATCGTTTTTGTCAGATATTTTCACTTGACTCCATTCCGCTGACCATTCACTCTGGCTACCGAAATAAACGATCTCAGACAGCGCCGCGCAGGTGTCAAATGCGCCTTCTTCAACGGTTGTAAGGTTGAATTCTTTATCAGCAAAGGTAATTGTAGATAAGAAAAAGCAGTTTTTGAATGCTTCCGCGGATATGATCTCAAGGCTCTTACCAATACGTAGATCCTCAAGCTTGTTACAGTCGTAAAATGCCTTGTAACCAATGGACTTCAGGTTCTTTGGAATAATGATCTCCTGTATCTCGTCGCAGCTCCAAAACGCGGAGTCACCGATGGAAACAAGTGATTCGGGAAACGAAACTGCAGTAAGCTTTGCGCAACGGTTGAACGCGTTCTCGGAAATAATTTCAACAGAGTCTCCAAGCTTCAAGCTCAGCATAGAGGTGCAAAGCTCAAACGCGCCCTTTCCGATAATCGTAACGTGGTTTCCGATTATGACCTTGATTATATTGTTTTTTCCGAAAAACGCTCTCTCGCCGATAGCAGTAACGGGAAGACCGTTATAGGTGTCAATAAGTATTTCGGGATATTCGCAGCTGCCGGAGCTTACACAGGTATAGCTCTCTCCGTCCTCGTTTAAAATAAATTCCAAGCCCTTACTGCTTCCTGATGACGTATCAATCACAGGGGGTGTGGGCGTTTCAACCTTGTCGGGCGCACATGCTGTAAGTATTATGGTAAGCATACTTAATACTATAAGTACGGTAAGGATTCTTTTTGTCATTTTTGCCTCCAAAAGTAGCACTGAAATAATTGTACCATTTTTTATATCAAAAATCAAGATGATTTTTAAATTTGAAGGCACGACTGTCGTATTTTGTTCTATACAAGTGAAATATATAATAAAATAATGAAATTTATCGAATAAAAATTAAATAATTTTCAAAATATCTCTATACAAAAATAGCATTTTATGTTATAATTACTGTAACTGTATACTAATCTGACTGAATACGAAGGAAAGAGTTGAATTTATGGAAAGCAATAAGAATTATAAGTCCTCAAAAAAGTTTGAATCAAAGAAGAATAATTACGACAAGCGCGGTGACAACGCGGGTAAAAAATTCGGTAAGGATAATTCCCGCCCCCGATATGATGCGAGAGCTGAGCGTGTTGAAAATGAAAACGTAAACACAGAGGGACTCGTTGTCGGCAGAAACGCCGTTCGTGAGCTTTTAAAATCAGGACGCGAAATAGATAAGCTTTTGGTCCAGCGCGGCGAGCGTGAGGGCTCTATTGTTGTGCTTGTTGCCGAGGCGATAGGTAGAGGAATTCCCGTGGTTGAGTCCGATAAGGCAAAGCTTGACGCTATGTGCGGTCATCTTCCCCATCAGGGCATTATCGCTATGGCTTCCGAAAAGGAGTATTGCGACGTTGAGGACATCTTGAAGACCGCCGAGGAGCGCGGTGAAGCTCCTTTGATCGTTATTGCTGACGGAATTACAGATCCCCATAATCTCGGTTCTCTTATAAGATGTGCCGAGGGCTCGGGCGCGCACGGACTTATTATTTCCAAGCGCCGCGCCGTAGGTCTTACTCCCGTCGTATCAAAATCAAGCGCGGGTGCTATTGAGCATCTCGCGGTTGCAAAGGTTGCAAATATTTCAAATACTATAAGAACACTTAAGGAAAAGGGTGTGTGGATCTTTGCCGCGGAGGCGGGAGGCCAGCCTTATTATGAAACCAATTTCAAGGGCCCCTGTGCGCTTGTTTTTGGCAGTGAGGGCGACGGTGTGTCCGATATCGTAAAGGCAAATTGTGATATTCTCACCTCTATTCCTATGTATGGAAACGTAAACTCCTTCAATGTGTCTACTGCGGCGGCGGTTATTCTTTGTGAGGCCGCAAGACAAAACAAAGCCGCAAAGTAACACGACACAAAAATTTAAGGAAAGGAGTGATAGCTTTTGGGTAAGAACGAGAACCGCGAGCTTAATGCTATTTTAGCCAAGCTTAAAAAGTCTTATTCGGACGATAAGGATATAGAAAACGCGGCAGTACAGGATGCCGAGGACGATTTTCAAATGATGCTTTCGAGTTATTTCTCGGATGATTCGAATAAGGACGTGTATAAATTTACTGCTCCCGAAACGCCCGATGCTGAGAATATAACTCTTGAATCCGATTATTCTCTTGCGGATTTTGAGGAATTTGCAGTCGAGGAAACGGCTGATGAGACAGTTGAAGAAACTGTTGAAGCCGTGATAGAAGAAACGGTTGAAGTTGTGATAGAAGAAACTGCAGAAGAAACTGCAGAAGAAACGGTTGAAGAAATTATTGAAGAAGCCGTTGGAGAGACTGTTGAAGAGTCCACCAAAGAGATTGTTGAAGAGATCGTTGACGAAATAGAAATAATTGAAGAAATAGACGGAGAGCACGTTGAGGTAATTGAATCCAATGCCGAGGAATTACGTGACGATAAGGCGATCGTTGACGACGTCTTCGCGGTAATGTTCCCTACTCGCGTGGCTGACATAAAAGAGGAACAGCCCGAGCTTATCATTGACGAATCCGTTGAAGACGCGGTTGAAGAAGCAACTGAAGAAGCTGAAGAAATTGACGCAATTAACGAAATTGAAGAAATTGACGAAGCTGATGAAACAAATATAATTGAAGAAATTATCGAAACCGTTATTCCCGTTGATGAATCTGAAGAGTCCGAGCCGATAAGAGTAAAGACCGAGACCTTATCAAAAATGTTTGATCTTGATGAATTCAACGACTACGGCTATTACGATTCAAGCGTTATTGACCTTCCCCCGCAAAGTCGGTTGTGTGAAACTGATGATCTTGACGGCGAGCAGCTTATTTTTGATCACAATGAGGCTGATTCTCAGATCGAAGACATGCCTGCTGTTGAGGTGATAACCAATACATATTTTAAAGAAGAGCCCAAGCAAACCATTGACGATATTATCGGAGATATGAGTCTTACGGTTGACGATGAGATCGTTCTTGATACGTCGGCAATTATTGACACGACCGAGATCGATGACAGCTACGTTGCTCCCGAGCGAGCCTCGGACGAGCCTCAAAGAGTTGAATATCTTACGGATCCCTTGCAGGGACATCTTTCGGATGCCGCGTTTGTTTCGTATAAGATAGCCTCGGATGACGTTAATTTTGATGTTGACGAGAGCGCATCCGATCTTGATGATGACGAGATATCCCTGCTCCTTGATTTCGGCTATGACGATGAGGTTGAGGCTGAGGTTGGTTACGAGAGAACAAACGAGATCAAGCGCAAGAGCAAGATCGATATTGAAGAGGGAGTAAAAATATTCGGCTACTCGGGTGAGGAATTTACAAGCAGGACTCAGATTACAAAGATTAAGAATAAATATTCGAAGGATAAACGCGAGATTTTGATCAGAGGCGGAATATTCGCATCATTGACTGTAGTTTTGTTCTTCTTGTCAATGGTAAGCTGTATAGGCCCTGATATTAACTATCTTTTATATTTCGTGCTTGAATTTGTTATTCTCGGTATAGCATCAGCTATCGTTTTCCCCGAAATAAAGCACGGTGTTATGGGACTTATAAGGCTTGAGCCTAATTTTTATACAATACCTACCGTGGTTTTATCGTTGACTCTTATGTATGATCTGTTTGCGATAATTTACGTGTTGGCAACCCCCGAGATAATGCTTGTCGGAACATTGCTTCCCTGCGCGTTTGTTGCGGCATTATTTATAGCTACACCCCTTGTATGTGATATTCTTCGATGCTTTGCCGAGTCTGATACTTTTGATATTGTTTCAGATACCGACGAGCTTTATACTGCTGAAAGATTTAATAAAAACAAGATGGATGACGTGTCCTCAGGAAAGCGTCGCGAAAAGACGTCTTTAAACGGCGCATTCTTTGGAGATCACATATTCGAAATAAAGAAAACCGGTGTGCCAAGCGGATATTTCAGTAAGATCAGCAAAAATCATTTCCCGTTCACGTATAATCTTTATCTTTCGGGCGCGATCATAGTTACCGCTATTGTAATTGGCTGTATTGCGCTTGTTAAGTCAAACAGCATTGCGACCGCAGCGTTTTCTTATATGACGGTAATGCTTATGGGTTTGCCTGTAACGCTTGCGTTGTTCGTTACTTTGCCTAGGTTCGTTTCGGCGAGAATGCTTAAGGAAAAGAAGTGTGCGATCGTCGGTGATGATGCGAGTGAAGAGTGTGCTCTTATTGAAACCTTGATTTTCAAGGATGAGGATGCAATTGAGGTGATAAAGCACCTCGAAATTCGTCCTAAGAGTGACAGTGACGTTGCTGCTTCAATAAAGCTTGCAACAAGAGCGCTCAAGGCTCTCGGAGGCCCTGTTTCTATGATGATGGGCGGAATTCCCGTTGGAAACGAAAAGATGCCCGAGATCTCCTTAACGTCCGTAAGAGATAACGGAATTGAATTTTATATGGATTCCTCGATCTATATGCTTATGGGTGACGCTTCGTTTATGTCGTCATTTGGCATTAAGGTTTCTTCTGACTACACTGATAAAAACAGTAACGTTATTTATATCGCGATAGATGGCGTTCCGAAGCTCGGATACGTAATCAGCAGTCGCGTAAAAGAAGAGTTTATCACTCTTGTAAAGGAGCTTGATAAGCACGGAATCAAGAGCGCTGTAAGATCCCTTGATCCTACAATAAACGATTATTATTTCGAGCAAAACAGAATTCACGGTATGTCCGCTATTAGCACGTACAAGCCCGATCAATTCTACGGTAAGAACGATAAGATGCTTGCGGACGGTGGAATTTTCTCCACAGGGGATTCCAAAAACATTATTTATCCCTTGCTTGAGGCTAAAAAGTATAATAAGCTGAAGAAAACAAATAAGCTTATTACCCTTTTGTTATCAATTGCAGGATGTCTGATTTCCGTGTTGTTTGTGCTTTTCGTATTGCTTGAAAATACGCATAGGGTCTTAACTCTTGCAACGATCCTTATGATCCTATTTTTCCATCTTACTGCGGCATTGCCTGCGGTGTTAAATTCTTTTGATTTTAAAAAGAAAGAAAGCGAGACCAAAAAATGAATGAGAAATTATACTCCGTACTGAAGCAGGTTTCAAAGCCCGGAAGATATTCCGGCGGTGAGTACGGACAGGTAATCAAAGATTTAGACGGCATCAATGCAAGATTTGCATTTGCCTCTCCCGATACATATGAGATAGGAATGTCCAATCTCGGTGTACGTATACTTTACGATTGCCTGAATAAAGAAAAGGATATCTGGTGTGAGCGCGTGTACGCGCCCTGGACGGATATGCAGGATAAGATGCGCGAGCTGGGGATTCCTCTTTGGGCGCACGAAAGTAAAGATAACGTGAGAGATTTCGATTTTCTCGGCTTTACCCTCCAGTACGAAATGTGCTATACAACCGTGCTTAATATGCTTGAGCTTGCGGATATTCCGCTTTATGCAAAGGACCGCGATGACAGCTTCCCGATCGTTATAGGCGGTGGTCCTTGCGCGTACAATCCTGAGCCTGTTGCCGATTTTTTTGACCTTTTCAATATCGGCGAGGGCGAAGAGATGCTCGTTGAGATCGTACGTCTTTACATAGATATGAAGAAGGAAGGCCGATATACAAAGGCTGACTTTCTTCACGAGGCGGCAAGAAGCATAAAGGGCGTATACGTTCCCTCTCTTTATGAGGTTACTTATAATGAGGACGGAACGATCAAGGCGTATACCCCCATCTATGATGATATCCCTACGGTAATTGAAAAACGCATTATCAAGGATCTCGATAAGGTTAATTTCCCCGAGAATGCAATTATGCCCTATACCGAGGTAGTACACGATAGAATTATGCTTGAGGTATTCCGTGGCTGTATTCGTGGTTGTCGCTTCTGTCAGGCGGGTATTATTTACCGTCCCGTACGTGAAAAGTCTCCCGAGCTTTTGAATAAGCAGGCAAAGTGTATTTTTGAAAATACGGGCTATGAGGAAATGTCACTCTCCTCTCTTTCCATCAGTGACTATACTGAGCTTGAAAAGCTTACGGAAAGTCTCCTTGAATGGACTGACGACAATATGGTTAGCCTTTCTCTTCCGTCTCTTCGTGTGGATAGCTTTACAAAGGAGCTTATGGATAAGGTAGCGTCCGTTCGTTCTTCTTCGCTTACCTTTGCTCCCGAGGCGGGCACTCAGCGACTTCGCGACGTAATTAATAAAAACGTTATAGAATCCGATCTTATGAGAGCCGTAAACGTTGCGTTTGACGCAGGCAAGACACAGGTAAAGCTTTACTTTATGCAGGGTCTTCCTACCGAAACGTACGAAGATCTCGCAGGTATTCCCGCACTCGCTAAGCGCGTAATAGAGGCGTTCTACGCGAATCCTAATAGAAATAAGGCGAAGGCTCCGCAGGTTACCTTCAGTGTATCCTGCTTCATTCCTAAGCCCTTCACACCGTTCCAGTGGGAGCCTCAGGATCCTATCGAGGTATTGAAGGAAAAACAGGAATTTGTAGGCAGCTGCGTTAAAGATAAGAAGATAAGATATCAGCATCACGATGCTGAGACCAGCCGTATTGAAGCCGTGCTTGCAAAGGGCGACAGAAGACTTGCGCCCGCGCTTGCGCTTGCTTGTAAGGAGGGCTTCAAGTTTGACGCGTGGAGCGAATTCTTTAACTATGATAATTGGATCTCCGTATTTGAAAGATGCGGAATTGATCCCGCATTCTATGCAAACAGAAGATATTCCTATGATGAGGTTCTTCCCTGGGATATTATTGACTGTGGCGTAAGCAAGGAGTTCCTTATCCGTGAGAGCAAGAAGGCTCTTGCTGAGGAATGCACTCCCAATTGCCGTGAAAAATGCTCAGGCTGCGGCGCAAATAAGCTTGGAGGTGAAAGAACGTGTTGTCCGAAGAAAAAAGCGTAAAGGGCTGTTATTCAAGATATGAGCGCGAGATGCTCGACGAGCCCAAGACCGTAAGAATCAAGTTCTGTAAAACGGGCTCACTTCAGTTTATTTCTCACCTTGACCTTCAAAGAACATTTCATAGAATTCTCGTTCGCGCGGGTATTCCTATGTGGTATACGAAGGGCTTTAATCCTCATGCGAAGCTTGTTTTCGGCGCGCCCCTCTCGGTTGGTTGCGAGAGTATGTGCGAGATGGCAGATCTTAAGATCGAGCGTAAGATCACCCTTGAGGAGATCAAAAATCAGCTTAATGCCCAGCTTACGAATGAAATGTATGTGCTTGAGGTTTATAAGCCCGAGTCAAAGTACAACGACATTGCATTTGCCGATTATACGATAAGAATTAAGTCCGCGCTTTGCGACACTTCTACTCCCGATAAGATCAATGAGGTGTTCTCCTCCCCTGTAATAATGACAAAGAAGACAAAATCGGGCGAGAAGGAGGTTGATATCCGCGAGTTTATCAAGTCTCTTGACGCAAGATACGAGGATGGAGTTCTCGTTATAAGTACCGTTCTTGCAACGGGAAGCGTTGCCAACCTCAATCCCGAGTACCTTGTAAACGCGCTTCGCTCAAGCCTCGGTATTTTGTCCCCTGACGACGTAAATCAGAGCTATACCATTATGCGAAACAGATTTATGACCGCGGATATGGCAATTTTCAGATAATTAAATTAAAATTATATATCACATTTCGGAGGAAAATCAAATGGCAATCAAAATGAGAGTTCTCTGCTATCCTGAGAAGAAAAAGGCGACCGCGATCGCTAATATGATCAAGGCAAAGTATGAGCTCAACGTAAACTCTGTGGACAAGATTCCCCCCGCATACGCATGCGATAAGGAAAGACTTGTTATTCTCACAATCAATATTAAGTCCAAGCTTCCCGATGAGTACAGACTCTTCGTTCGCGAGCTTACAAAGGCAAGAACTGCAAACGTAGCTATCATTTCCGCAGGCTCCGACGAGGCGGTTGAGCAGACAAAGGCTCTCGTTCGTGAGGCGGGCGCAAACGTGATCGATAACGTTCTCAACGTAAAAATGGGTCTTTTCGATTCCAAGGTTACTCCCGAGGAAGAAGCACAGATCCTCGCTTGGGTTGATTCTACTATCGCGTCCCTTGCAAAGTAAAATAAAAAAGAAACGGTATTTTTATACCGTTTCTTTTTGCTTTATCCTGTTTTTTCTCCCTGACTCAAGCTTGTTGATCGATTTAATCGCGAGCCTGCCGCCTTCCGCCGCGATCGGCAATCCGCCCGGGGCTTGGAGCCATTGAGATGCGAGTATGATATTGGATGCTCCCCTTACTCTGTTATCAACGCGTATGGGAAGCTTTTTGGCGAATATCGCAAAGCTCATCCAAGAGCCAATCTCGGTGTGAGTATATCGCTTATAGGTTGCGGGAGTCCACACGTCAATACATTTGATCTTTCCTTTAAATTCGGGAAAATGCTCTTCTATTAGTATTTTTGTAATTTCAGACAGCGTATTCTTTTTTGCATTGTATGCACCCTTGTCATTCTCTTTAAGTCTTATGAATTCTTCCGCTGTTATTTCATCCGTAAAGGTCAAGGATTGAATGACCGATTTGCCTGCGGGCGCGAACGAGGGCTCGTGAGTGAATTCCCGTAAAACAATATTTTTTGCGCCCAATTTGGCGTGATGCTTTTGGGGGACCTTGAATATATAATCTCCACGAAAAGGAATATTTCCGTTGTCGCATAAAAAAGCGCACTGATAGCTTGAAAAACGTTTGAGCCGCGGGTCAAAATACTGATCCTCAAGTCTTTTGGGCATCGGTAGGTCAAGATATTTTCCAAAGGCGCTTTTGGGGTCTCCCGTAATGATTATATAGTCGGAGCAAATTTCAGAGCCGTCTGACAGGATTACCGAGGTCGCCCTGCCCCCGTCAAGATTGATCTTAATGACCTCTTTGCCTAAATTAAGCTCTCCGCCGAGAGAGATAAATCTTTCGGTCATACGTTTTGCCATACCAAGTGAGCTGCCGCGCGGAATTCCACCGTTTTTACCGCAAAACTGCGCGAATACAAAGATCAGGAATATAGCTCCGAAGTTATCTCCGAGCAAGGAGCTAAAGAAAAATCTTAAAAGAGGGTGTGAAAATTTATTTGCTAATTCTCCTGTGCTCATATTATAATATTTGAGGAGCGCAGGAGCTCCGCCACAAAATTTCGTGGGTGTGCATTTTTTATCATTGTTTTCCCCTGATATGCCGCCAAGCCCCTGCACCGTGCGGACGGCTTTAGTCAGCGATAAAATTTCTCTTCTGTCGTCAGGAGATATTTTTAGCATATCAGCTTCAAATTTATCAATATTATTGGATAACGAAAGCGTTTTTCCTTCGTGTGAACAGGTAAATAAGGATTCGGTTTGAATAATTTCCACCTCACCGAGCGCTCCAAGCTCTTCCCACATTTTGTAAGTATTGGTAGTGGGATTTGTGCCCGTAAGCCAATGTATACAATTGTCTATATGACATCCTTCTCTATTCCAGCCGGTAAGATTTCCGCCCGCAACACTGTGTAGCTCAAAAACTTGAGCCTCGTGTCCGCAAAGTCGGGCGTATATTCCCGCGGAGAGTCCCGACACTCCGCCGCCTATGATCAATATTCTCGCCATAAATGATCCTCTCAAATATTATGATTTGTACGTAAATGAGAGTATTTACAAAAATGGATAAATATAATCAAAAAAATAAAAAGGATGGGAATTTCCCATCCTTTTTATTATCCAACAAGATTTTTAAAATATTCAAGTGACGCGTTGTATACTTTTGTTTGCTTTTTGCTTGCCATATCGGGAAGCTTTAGCATACATATTACGTATTCGTCAGCGAATTCTTTAAGCTCGGTGCTGTCGCGGTAGAGCGCGGTTTCGGAGAGCTTTATCCCATATCCGTCCTCAAGCGTGCCATCGGGAATGGTTGCGCCGTAAATATCCGAGATGGATACAAGTCTTGAGGGGGTTGTTGCCTTCAAAGGCTCGTAAACATATTTGCTTAAGATAAGAATATAGGAGTCGCTTGTTTGCGTGTGCTGTAAAAACTGCTTATATTCCGACAAATTTTCGGATTGCTCAACTATCTTTATGTAATTGCCGCTGCTGTCCTTCTCCGAGTGATTGATATCGTAAAGCTCTTCCTCGGAAAAAACGGGATACGAGGTAATTGAAACTACCTTTTTGCCGTCACGGTTTACGTCCTCGGTTAGCTTTTTGCTCAGATCATCCGCCAAATAATAGTATCTGTCGTTTTTGATGAAATCGGGGCCGCTTATTGTGACGTTAGCGTCGTATTCAACTCTTGTTATAAGCTGAATTCCAACGATAATTAACACCGAGAGAAAGAATGCGACGATAATAATGGTCCACTTATGGTGATACCAAATATTGCCGAGCTTTTTTGCTGGGGCGCTGCCGTCGGATAAGGATATATCCTTGCCCTCGAGCTTTACGTCGTCATTGGGCTTGTTTTCCATAAATCAGTTCTTCTTGGAAGCTCTTGCAACCTTCAAGATGTTGAACTTAAGTGTGCCTGCGGGAGTTTCGATAGAAACGGAGTCGCCTTCCTTCTTGCCCATAAGAGCCTTACCGATAGGAGACTGGTCGGAAATCTTACCTTCAAGAGGATTGGTTTCGTTGGAACCAACGATGCTGTAGTTAACCTCTTCTTCGTCGTCAACGTCGTAAAGAACTACTGTGGAGCCGAGAGAGATAATGCTTGTATCAACCTTGGATTCGTCAACAACAACTGCGTTTTCAACGAGGAACTGAAGCTCTGTAATGCGGGCTTCTGTCTTTGCCTGTTCAGTTCTTGCTTCGTCGTACTCGGAGTTTTCGGAAAGGTCACCAAAGGACTTTGCTACTGCAATTGCTTCCTTGATTTCTTCTCTCTTAACTGTCTTGAGGTAGTTGAGCTCATCTGTGAGCTCCTTAAAGCCTTCGGGCGTATAAAGCTGCTTGTTATCTGCCATGATAATTTCTCCTGATTATCTAAAATTATTTTTTATTTTGTCAGCTCGTTGATTGCCATCTGGAGCTGATTGTCTTTTTCGTGAGGAAGCTTGTAAATATTATATTTTTTAGCTTCGCTGTTCAAGGGCTCGATAATATCGGGCACAATACCCTTATCGTGATATACGGTGTGGCTCTTTGAGAAATACATGCTTGTAGTAACTCTGAGACCGCCCTCAATACCGTAGGAGGTGAGAGGGATAATGGATTGCATACATCCCTTGCCGTAGGTCCTGCTCTCGCCGATGATCTTACCAAGACCGTAATCACGAACGGTAGCTGTGAAAAGCTCCGCTGCGCTTGCAGTGTTGTTGTCGGTCAAGACATTGAACTTGAGCCCCTTATATTTACCTATATCATCAGCGGTTACCGTGCAGTCGAAATAAACGTCGTCCTCATCGTATTCAACGGGAAGCGCCGTGTATTCCTTCTTTGTTCCGTCGCTGTATTCGATGGAGATTATAAGGTCACCGGGATTTAAGAAATATGAAAGGATCGCGCGGATAGAGTTGAGATCTCCGCCGGGATTTGAACGAAGATCGAATACAAAATATTCGCAACCGAGTGAGCTCAATTCGTCAACTACTGCCGAGAACTGCTTCGGTGTTTTTGTGCCGAAGGATAACAGCTTGATAACTCCAACCTTATCGTTCGTTTCACATACGCTACCGAAGACGGTGTCACTTTCGTAAATCGCGCGGGTTATAGAAAAGCTTTTGGACTCGTAATTTCCGCTTGCATTTTTTCTGTATATCGATACGTCGGCAACAGTACCAACCTCGCCGAGAAGAAGATCGCACGCCTTGTCGTAGCCGATATCATTAACTTCTTTATAGGTTGCTTCTTTTCCAACCGCGTAAATGAAGTCGCCTATCTCAATTCCTGCCGCGTTAGCGGGAGAATGCTCGTTGACGTAAATCACCTCAACAACCGTTATTGTTTTGGAATCAACCGTTATTTGCGATTGTGTAACCGTTATTCCAATTCCAACGGAAGTGCCCTTCTGACTGTTTTTCCACGCCTCGTATTCCTCGGCATTGTAATAAACCGCATATTTATCTCCCGTTGCCTCAACGTATGCCTTGAGCAAATAGTCCGTAAGAACGTCGGTGTCAAGCTTGCCGTAGTCATATTGAAGCTGAGCGAAGAGTTTGTTCAACACCTCAACCTGATCGGTTGCATCCGAAATGTTGATCTCATTTGATTCGGGGGTATTATTGAAGAAAGGAATCTTGAGAATTCCGCTTGCAAAAATGTAGGTAAACAGTACCGATACAACGAGCGTAATTGCAATTGCAATAATAAGCGTTTTTGTTGAGTGAAGCCTTTCAGCTTTGACGACCGTGTCTCCAACGAAGGAAAAGTGCTTCGCATTCGCGGGAAGAATAAGGGTAACGCCCACTTCATCAGCGATTGGCTTAAGAATGTTTTCCACGTCCGCTTGCTTTAGTTCGCATACGTTCGTGTCGATCACCACATGAACCGTTGTAGGATGATCGGTAAAGGAAAAGCTTATGCCCTCCGGGTTGTTCTCCTCTATTTTTGCCTTTATCTGATTAATGATCTCTGGAGTGATATCTCCGTCAATTAAATAAGAAAATGTTTTCATTTATGAACTACCTTTTGTCTTTTGTTTTTAAATATATATTTTGACCCGGCAGTATTTTATATACATTTTTGGGAGATTTTTAATCAATTCCTAAGCCGAAATTGTACTAAAAATGTATTTCAAGCGAAATGCATTTTTTAGATGCACTTCGCTTGAATCAGGATATTAGAACTTTGTGGGCTTGGAGCTGAGGTACTTCTTAACCATAAGCGCAACCTTGAACGTGATAGCGTGTTCAAACTCGCGGAGGTCAAGACCTGTGATCTTTCTGATCTTTTCAAGTCTGTATACAAGAGTGTTTCTATGTACGAAAAGCTTTCTGGATGTTTCAGATACGTTGAGGTTGTTCTCAAAGAAGCACTGAATTGTCATAAGTGTTTCGCGGTCGAGGGACTCAAGGCTGCCTCTCTTGAATACTTCCTGAAGGAACATTTCGCAGAGTGTTGTAGGAAGCTGGTAGATAAGTCTGCCGATACCGAGGTTTTCGTAGCTGATAATGTTCTTTTCGGTTTCAAATACCTTGCCAACCTCAAGAGCGATCTGAGCTTCCTTATAAGCTCTTGCGAGATCCTTGAGATTTTCAACGATTGTAGAAATACCGATATTTACCTTTGTATAGAATTCAGAGGAAAGTGTGTCAGAGATGTTTGTAGCAATCTTTTCGATTTCCTTCATATCCGTGCCGGGCTTAATGTCCTTAACGAGAACGATATCGTGCTCACCTACGCTGATAACGTAGTCCTTGGACTTGTCGGGGAACATATTCTGAAGCATTTCGAAGGGCATCATATCTGTCTTACCGTAGAACTTGATAAGGAAAACGATTCTGTTTTCTTCTGTGTTAAAATGAAGCTCCTTGGATTTGATATAAATGTCGCTGGGGAGTATGTTATCAAGAATAATATTCTTAACGAAGGATCCCTTATCGTACTTTTCGTCGTAAAGGTTCTTGATGTTTGTCAAGGAAACTGCAAGAAGCTTGGACATTTTTTCAGCCATCTTGTCGTCGCCTTCCATGAATACAACGTATTCATTCTTGGAGCCTGCGGAAATGGGACGGTATGTATAGCCACCGGATACAACGAGATCTGTTGTATATGTAAGCTCGTCTCTTACGCCCTGCTTAATCTCACCGATCTTGATAAGCTCGGAGCACGCGATGATAACACCGTTTTCATCAATTACACCGATAGTGCGATCAATAGCAGACTTCATCTGGTTGATTACTGTTTGAAACAATCTGTTTGACATAATTACCTCTTTACCTTGGGGTTATTTTTAATATTTATAATTTATTACTTGAAAATTATAATTCAAATTCATATACGAGACAGCCGAGCAGGAAGCTTGACGCGGTCTCAGTTCTTAAAATTCTATTTCCGAGCCCTACAAGACTCATTCCGTTTTCCCTTGCCGTGTTAGCCTCCGCCTCGGAAAAACCTCCCTCGCTACCAATCACGATCGCAATTTTAGGGGCTTTATCCTTTTCAAACAAAAAATCTTTAAGGCCGTCCTTTAAGGTCGTTTCATTCGCTTTTTCGTAGCAAAAAAGGATAAGATCATACTCTTTGGCAGCTTCGATCATTTGCTTGAAGGAAATGGTGGGATTGATCTTTGGCACGATTCCTCTGCCCGATTGCTTAGCCGCTTCAAGAGAAATTCTCTGGCGACGGACAAGCTTTGATGTTTCGTTTGCCTTTTCTTTTGCAATACAGCGTTCGCTGTTGAAGGTCGTTATCTCCGAAATTCCGCATTCAACGGACTTTTGAATTATGTGGTCAAGCTTTTCACCCTTTGGAAGCGCCTGGAATAAGTGCGCAAAAAAAGGTGGCTCGCTTTCAACTCTGTTTGTTGAAATAATATTGGCTCCGACAAAGGAATCCGTAAACGAATCCAAAACACAGGTGTAATCATTTCCCTGCATATCGCATACTGTAATTTCTTCGCCTGCAGCCATGCGGAGAGAACGTGAAATGTGACGCGCATCATCGCCTGTAATTTTGATATAACCGTTTTCAATAAACTCGGGATCGACAAAAAAACGCGGCATATTTCCTCCGATTAAGCATAACCACTAACTATTTGTAAAAAATAACGGATAAAAAATTTTGTGTACCTCAATATTATAATACAAATTACACAATTTGTCAACTGCTTTTTTGTAAAAAAACACAAGATTTTTTGCACAATTTACAATTCATTTATTATTTTAATGAACTGCAATTATATACTCAGTCAATAAATGGAAGATTTTGGGTGAAATTCTGCACAAAGCATTGTATGATTTGTACACTCCCTATCAATATCTTGTCAATTTAGACAAAAAAGCAGCCACATATAGCGAAAATAAGCTATTTGTGGCTGTTCTTATATTTTATTAAACTGTGTGAACACCGTTTGCTTTATCGGAGTTTTTTGAGTCAACGCCGTACTTTTGATTCTTTCTGTATTCAAAGAATTTAAGTGCAACCTGTTCAAAGAGCGCGTAGGAGAGAATGTCCTCGTCCTGCTCAAGATATCCTGCAGGAATCTTTGCGCGGAGAGCTTCAAGCTCGGGGGCAAGATCGTCTGCGGGACGGTGTGTGATAACCTTGTCGTCGCCGATTATCTTCTTTGTGAATTCGGGGTCAATCGCTACGGGAGTCTTACCGTATTCGCCTTTAACGATACCCTTGAATTCCTTTGTTACCATCTTGTATCTTTCTCCGTTGAGCACGTTGAATACCGCCTGAGTACCAACGATCTGAGAGGAGGGTGTTACAAGAGGAGGATAACCTACGTCTGCACGTACTCTCGGTACTTCCTCGAGAACCTCTGTAAGCTTATCTTCCTTCCCTGCCTGCTTGAGCTGGGACATAAGGTTGGAGAGCATGCCGCCGGGAACCTGATAAATAAGAGCGTTTACGTCAACCTTGAGTGCCTTAGGATTAAGAAGACCTTCTGCAAGGTACTTTTCACGAAGAGGTGTGAAGTACTTTGTGATCTTGTCAAGGTCGGAGAGCTTGATTCCTGTATCGTACTTAGTTCCCTGCAAGGTTGCAACGAGAGATTCCGTAGGAGGCTGGGATGTACCCATAGCCATAGGAGACATTGCAGTATCAACTACGTCAACGCCTGCCTCAATTGCCTTAAGAAGAGTCATGGAAGCAAGACCTGATGTGTAGTGAGTGTGAAGCTGAACGGGAATGCTGACAGTTTCCTTAATAGCCTTTACGAGATCGTAAGCATCGTAGGGCTTAAGAAGACCCGCCATGTCTTTGATACAAATAGAGTTTGCGCCCATTTCCTCGAGCTGCTTGGAATACTGTCTATAGTAATCAAGAGTGTATACAGGACCTGTTGTATAGCTGAATGCTGCCTGAACGTGTCCGCCTTCCTTAATTGTTGCATTAATAGCAGTCTTTAAGTTTCTGGGATCGTTAAGCGCGTCGAATATACGGATAATATCAATACCGTTTGCTATGGACTTCTGAACGAAGTATTCAACTACGTCGTCGGAGTAATGACGGTAGCCGAGAATGTTCTGTCCGCGGAAAAGCATCTGGAGCTTTGTGTTCTTAACCTCATTTCTGATCTTGCGGAGTCTCTCCCAGGGATCTTCGTTGAGGAAGCGGAGACAGGAGTCAAAGGTAGCGCCGCCCCATGCTTCGAGGGAGTGGTAACCAACCTTATCCATTTCTGCGAGAATGGGAAGCATCTCTTCCGTTGTCATTCTCGTAGCGATAAGCGACTGATGAGAGTCGCGCAACACTGTTTCGGTAATTTTTACCTGTGCCATTTATATTAAACCATTCCTTTCTGAAACATTAGCCGAGCCAAGACAGGAATACACCCGCAGCTACGGCAGAGCCGATTACGCCCGCTACGTTAGGACCCATCGCGTGCATAAGCAAGAAGTTTGTGGGATCCTCCTTCTGACCGACAACCTGAGAAACTCTTGCCGCCATAGGAACGGCAGAAACACCTGCAGAGCCGATAAGAGGATTGATCTTACCGCCGGAGATCCAGTTCATGATCTTTGCAGTAAGAAGGCCGCCCATAGTGGAGACGCAGAACGCCGCAAGACCGCAGAGGATGATAATAACTGTCTTGATGTCAAGGAAGTTTTCAGCAGTAGCTGTCGCGCCTACCGTGATACCGAGGAAGATAGTTACTATATTCATAAGCTCATTCTGAGCAGTCTTTGAAATTCTGTCTGTTACGCCGCAAACGTTGAGAATGTTACCGAACATAAGGCAACCGATGAGAGGAAGCGCGTCGGGAACGATAAGACCAACGATAAATGTAACAAGAATCGGGAAAACAAGCTTTTCAATTCTTGAAACCTGACGAAGCTTGGGCATCTTGATCTGTCTTTCCTTTTTAGTAGTAAAAAGCTTCATAAAAGGAGGCTGGATCAAGGGAATCAGTGCCATATACGAGTATGCTGCGATCGCGATCGCACCAAGCAGCGCGGGACCGAGTGTTTTTGTAACAAGAATTGCAGTAGGACCGTCGGCACCACCGATAATACCGATAGAAGCCGCTTCTCCAAGCGTATAGAAGCCTGTTAAGAAGGCAACGGCAAATGCTACGAAAACGCCAAGCTGTGCGCCTGCGCCGATAAGAAAATACTTGGGATTTGCAATAAGCGGTGTAAAGTCGGTCATAGCACCGATGCCTATGAAGATAAGGCAAGGATAAATACCGAGCTTAACGCCTATATAGAGCAGGTCAAGAAGACCGCCGCTTGAAATTGCGAGCTGAACGGATTCAAGAACGGTTAAGTGCTCGCCTGCCGCGGGAATCCACATGTCGAGGTGGAACATTCCTGCGCCGGGGATATTGGTAAGGATCATACCGATCGCAATAGGAAGAAGGAGCAAGGGCTCGTACTTCTTAGCAATCGCGAGATAGATAAGTACGCTTCCGATCACGTACATAATAAGGTACTTCCACCAATTCTCGTTTTCAAAAAGTCGTGCAATTCCCGTATTCTGAATAAAGGTTAATATTGTATCAAGAATACCTTTCAACATATTATAATATGTCCTTTCCTGGAATTTGGGAATTATCAGTTAAGTGTAATCAAAACTTCCTCGGACTGAACCGAAGCGCCCTTCTGTACGTTTACGGAAGCAACTGTGCCGTCTGAAGGAGCAGAAATGTCGTTTTCCATCTTCATAGCCTCGAGAACACAGAGAACGTCGCCCTTCTTTACTGTGTCGCCTACGTTCACATTTACTTTTATAATGTTACCGGGCATAGGTGCCTTTACCTTTATTGCGCCTGCTGTACCGTTCTGTACGGGAGCAGCCTTGGGTGCAGCTGCAGGAGCAGCCTTAGGTGCTACGGGAGCCTGCACGGGTGTTGTTGCGCCTTCATTAATTTCTTCAACTGTAACGTCGTAGGATACGCCGTTTACTGTAACGTTAAATCTTTTCATTTTATATAAGCCAACCTTTCTGAATTTGTGAGATCATTTTTTGTTCCAAGCGCCCGAGTTGTCGCTTCTCTTAAAGGAAACAACTCTGAAGCCACCGCGGAATTCTTCTTTATATTCTTCGCTATCAAGCATAGCCGCGATAGCCGCAGTAATTACTGCAGCAAGCTCTGTGTCATCCGCCTCGTTGGATACGGGCTCTTCAACTACAGGGATGGAAGGTGTAGTTTGCTCGAATGTTACCTCGTTCTTTGCCTTCTCCTTTTCTCTTCTCTTCTGAGGAATGTTATAGAAAATTACCTTTGAAAGATAAAGAATAAGAGTTAGGAGTGTCAAAACTGCGAAAACCATTACTATTCCGGTTACAGTGCCTTGAAGCGCAAGCTCAAGACGGTCGGAAAAGCTTTCAGGTTTTGTGTCGTTAGTGATTTCGGTAGCGAATGCACATACCGAGAAAATAAGACTTAAAACAAGGGATGACGAAGCAAATATGCTTATTTTCTTGAACAATTTCATATTTGAATACCCCCTTTTAGCTTAGAGAGACACCTTGAAGTGTTTCTTTTCGGGAGCCTTGTCGGCCTTAGTTGCGAGCATATAGAGTGATGCGCAAATGCGAGCGCGAATCTCGTCCTCAGCGATGACGTCGTCGATATCGCCCTTCTCTGCCGCGCATACTGCAGATGCGTACTTTTCGCACCATTCCGCCTCAACCTGCGCTCTGGATTTTTCGTGAGTGATTTCGTCGTTCATAAGGAATGCTACTGCACTCTCGGGAGACATAACGCTGATAGTAGAGTTGCTTGTTGCAAATTCAATATCCGCGCCGATAGCCTTAGATCCGAGGAGTGTAAAGCCTGCGCCGTATGCCTTACCGCAAACAACCGTTACCTTCGCATTTGTAGAGTTAGCATACGCGGAAACGAGAGTAGCGGGAGCGGACGAGCAAATGTTATCGCTAAAGCCCTCAGAGTCAACGAGAGTTACAAGGCTAATATTAAATCTGTCGCAGAAGGAGATAAGCTCGCTTGCCTTCTTTACTCCGCGGCAGGTAAGCTTACCGCCGTTTGCTTCGTTATTTGAAGCAATAACACCGCAAAGCACACCGCCAAAGAAGCCAAGACCGCAAACGATCTCTTTTCCCGCATCAGCGCAAAGCTCGATGAACTTACCGTTATCGCAAAGCTCTTCGATGAGAGTCTTGCCTGTAAGACCGTTAATAGCAACGGGTCTTCCTGCATCGTCGCCACTCATAACACAAGCGTTATCGTTGTTGTTCTGAGGAAGAATCTCAACAAGCTCGCGTACAGTAGCGAATGCCTCGTCCTCGTCCTTTGCAATAATTGAGGGCTTGAGTGCCTTTTCGTTGTTTTTAGCGGTTGCAGAAATATAGGTCTGAGCCTTATTCTCAACCTTGATTATAATGTCAAACATAGCGGATGTGCAAAGAGAAAGTCCTGTGCATACTCCGTCGATAATTGCGATCTGGGGAATGATACCCGAAGCCTTTGCAACGCAACCCATAAAGCTTCCGTAAGCAGAAAGAGCTGCGCTTCCTTCGAGCACTGCTGCTCCCGCGCTATCAAACACACCGATTACGGGTGCGCCATTCTTGATAGCCATATCGTAAAGCATAGCGATCTTCTTTGCACCGACCTCGTCGAATGCGCCCTTTGTTCTGTCGCTGTCCTGAACAAATGCGAACGCGAGCTTTCCGGATACAGAGCCGTATCCGCAGATCACTCCGTCGTAAGCGGAATCCGCACCACATCTCTTGATATAAGCGCCGATTTCAACAAACGTATCGCAGTCGAACAGAGAGGCGATTTTTTGATTTCCAATAGTAGAATTCTTATCCATTTTTGCCTCCAATGAATATATGAGGGAGCGCGCTTTTCAACGCATTAAAAAAGAGTACCTTTTCTCCCCATTATAAATTAATTATACCTTATTTGCCGTTTATTGTCAATTAAATGTATATAATACTAATTGTAAATAATTGATGAATTTGAAAAATGAACATATTGCGACAGCATTTTCAAAAAAGAAAGTGTAAAATAAAACAGTAAAGATTAAAAAAAGAGCAATTAGTCTCTCTTTTGCTTTAATATGCAAAAACAAATGTAAAAGCATAGCTAAACATATCTAAATAGGAGGATTTTAAAATATGTTATGTGAAAAATGCAAAATTAAAAAGGCTACTGTCTTTTATACCGAGCTTGACCGCACGCGGCATTCCCTTTGTAATTCGTGCGCGGTTTTAATTAAGGGTAATTTAAGGGAGTATCTCGGTGCCATAGAGGGAGATGATAAAAAATATTCTCCTATCTCGTATTTGTATGAGCTGGCGCATAATGAAAGCCTTATGTATTTTTGTAAGGATGATATTGATTCTTCCCTTTACTGCAGCGAGTGTAATATCAGTGTCGGAGATGTATTGCGGCGAGGATATCTTAACTGCCCCGATTGTTATTCGGCATTTTCGGGGTGTCATCAAATGAACTGCTACGGGGATGCGGAATATCAGCGAGAGGCTGCGCAGATGCCTCAAAGATACAGCCAGAGAATTTTGCGAGAAGAAAGAATCAAGGCTCTTCGTATGAATCTTAAGGTGGCAATTGAGCGCGAGGATTTCGAGCTTGCGGCTACCCTGCGTGATGAAATAAGAAGAATGGATACATAAATTGGTAAAGGAGAAGAAATATGTGTTGGTATAATACGGATGGCGCGGATGCGATAAACGTTCTTTGGTCGAGGGTAAGAATTTACCGAAATATCGAAAATTTGAAATTTAACGTCAATGAGGAGCAAAGATCAATTTACGACGTTGTAAAGGAAGCCAAAAGATTGCTTGAAGCAAACGGATTTCATTCAAGCGAAGCGTTGAATGATGAAAATATACTCTCGTACGCCGAGCAAGGATATATAGACAACGGATTTTTACGGGGCGGAAGTGAGCGAGCACTTATGTTCAATGAGCCGTGCAGCCTCAGCATTTCCTTAGGAGGCTTTGATTCTTTTTGCATTCAATCCTTGCTTTGCGGAAATGCTATTGATGAGGCGTATAAAATATCAAGCGAGGCAGAGGCTTTGCTTGATAATAATTTCAGCTTTGCATATTCCCCTGCGCGCGGATATCTGTCCCCATTTCCGATGCACAGTGGACACGGGGTCGAGTTTTCGGTGGCGTTGTATTTGCCGGGTATCGCGGGGGTAGGAGAGTTAAAAAAGATAAAGCGACGCGCTGATGCACACTCCGTTCAGATATACCCTATGTATACTTATTCACAAAATGCAGGTAACTATTTTATTGTTGATTATATTCCCGCGCCGTCGATGTCGATTCAAAGCGCAAAGGAAAAAATCATTCATTTCATTAAATATTTAATTTCACTTGAAAAGGAATATGAAAGTAATGTTTTTGGCAACAATAATGCCGTTATAAATAAGGCGTGGCGCAGTATTGGAATTATGGAATACTGCTCGTCGTGCGGTGAGGAGGAGCTGCTTTCAATGCTTTCGGATATAAGACTTGCAATGTCAGTCGGCTGCGATGATTCCCTTCCGTTTTCCATTGACATTAAAACGCTCAACACGTTATATATGGAGCTTATGAATACATATATTTATGCAAGTGAGATAAATAAGCCCGATAGCCTTGAGGCGTGTGAAAAATTGCGGGCTGCAAGACTTAATTCTTTTGTAAAGAAAAGAAAAGCGATTTGATTATTTGCGTTATCGGAGGAAGATATGTCGGAAAAGTTTACTGTCAAGGCACAAAGCTCGCTTTCGTCGGCCGTGGAGATTGCAAGAGAAATGGGACATTCATACGTTGGTAGCGAGCATTTGCTTTTAGGGATACTTTCCGTTAGCGACTGTGTTGCCGCAAGGATAATGAGCAAAAGCGGCGTAATTTCCGCGCACGTAAGACGGGAGGTTGAAAATATATCGGGACTCGGTACTTACGGATATATAACGAGTAAGGATATGACGCCCGGATGTAAGAGGATCATTGAGCAGGCGTCCATTGAATACGAAGCGCGTGGGCAAAGATATATAGGTACAGAGCATATTTTATATGCGATCTTGTACGATAAAAGCTGTGTAGCTTACAAAATACTTGAGATACTTTGTATTGACATTGGGGAGATCAAAAGCACTCTTGAGGGATATTTCTCTACACTTCCCGATAAAAATGCTCAGGAGGTAAGCGATCCCTTAAGCAAGGATAAAAAAAGCTCGAAAATGCTTTCCGCTTATGGAAGAGATATGACACGCGAGGCAACCGAAGGCAAGTTTGACCGTATCACAGGACGTGATGAGGAGAGCCTGCGTATAATACAAATACTGTCAAGACGGACAAAGAATAATCCTTGTCTGATAGGAGAAGCGGGTGTTGGTAAGACGGCGATCGTCGAAGGCATCGCGCAAAGAATATCGGATGGAGATATTCCCGATAATCTTCGCGGCTACAGGCTTTATTCGATTGATATAGGGTCAATGATAGCAGGAGCAAAATATCGTGGCGAGTTTGAAGAAAGATTCAAGGGACTTATTTCCGAGGTGAGAAAAAACACGAACGTGATCCTCTTTATTGACGAAATACACACGATAGTCGGCGCAGGGGCAGCTGAGGGGGCGCTTGATGCGGCAAACATTATAAAACCCATACTTGCTCGCGGTGAGCTGAAGATAATCGGAGCAACAACCGTATCAGAATATAAAAGGCATATAGAAAAGGACTCGGCTCTTGAGCGCAGATTTCAGCCCGTGTACGTTTCGGAGCCGAGTGTTGAAAGTGCTATTGAAATTATAGAAGGCATAATTCCCAGGTATGAATCGCATCACGGAGTCAAAATTCCGCGCGAAACGGTAATTGCCGCGGTTAATTTATCAAAGCGGTATATCAGCAACAGATATCTTCCCGATAAGGCAATAGATCTTCTTGATGAATCAGCATCGAGAATCAAGATACTTGACAATATTCATGAGAGACGAAGTCTCAAGGATCATTTCGCTGATCTTGATAATGAGAAGAATCAGGCATTGATCGAGGGGGATCTCGAGAGAGTGTCGGCTTTAAGAGAGGAGGAAGGCATCCCGAAACAGTCAAGCAATACCGAGATAATTTTGACTCGTGAGGATATTGCGAGGACGCTTTCAATGTGGACGGGTATTTCCCTGTCTCACATACTAAGCTCAGAAAAGGAAAAGCTTTATTCTTTATCAAAAAAGCTTAATAAAAGTATCATTGGTCAGGAGGATGCCGTAAGCCGTGTTTCAAGAACTCTTTTGCGCTCGCGCTCGGGAATCCGAGATACGACAAAGCCTATTGCCTCATTTTTGTTCGCAGGCCCTACGGGTGTCGGAAAAACTCAACTGTGTAAAGAACTGTCGTTTGAGCTTTTCGGGGATTATGAAAGTATTATAAGGCTTGATATGTCCGAGTATATGGAGCGACACAGTGTCTCAAAGCTTATAGGCTCACCCCCTGGCTATATAGGATACGACGATTCAGGCTATCTTACGGAGAAGGTCAGGAGGAAGCCTTATTCAATAGTGCTTTTCGATGAGATTGAAAAGGCGCACAGTGATATATATAATTTACTTTTGCAAATACTTGATGAGGGCACACTTAAGGATTCTCACGGTATAAGCGTAGATTTTAAGAATACGATCATAATTATGACATCAAACGTAGGCGGAAACGATACGGGAGCTGTGACTGTCGGCTTTGGTAGCAGGCTTGCGGAGGATAAAAATAACAGGGCGGATAACGTACGTGATAAGATCAAGCGACACTTCCCTTCGGAATTTCTAAACCGAATTGATGGGATAATTGTATTTGATGCTCTTGACGACGAGTCTATAAGGAAAATTACTGTCAAAATGCTTGACGAAAGCTGTGACAAAATAAGTAATGGCGGAATTAATATCAAGTATTCTGATGACGTTATTGATCATTTGATCAATGCCAAAAGGAATAAGGAATACGGTGCGCGTGAGATAAGACGGGTCGTGACTACTTTGTTTGAGGACGAATATATTGACGGCTTTTATAATAATAAATTCATCGCAGGTGATACTGTCTTCGCGTACGTTGATAACGGTAAAATAGTTTTTGAGAAAATATAAAAAGGCCCTTGTTCATAATTGAACAAGGGCAATAATATTGTGTTATGCTTTATTTTTCTTTGAAGAAAGTGTTTTTATGAGATTGTATACTCCGTAGAATGCTCCGATAAGCGCCAAGAACATTCCGATTACACAAGCGGGATAAACTATCTTGAATGCGCCTTCATTTAAGACAGACTTCAAAAGGTTTTCAAGAATCGTATAAGGCGTTCCGTCGCCGGCACGAAGGAACATATAGTTGTAATCAAGAGCCTTGTTCGCTATGAGAGCACCGCCTCCGAATCCGAAGATTATCGCAAACGTGATCCATATGTTTTTCCATTTCATACTCATCATTCCGGAAATCATTATGTAAAGAGCTGCAAATCCCGAAATGCAGTGTGTAATACCCGAAACCACGTTATCAACCGAAAGAACGGGATAGCATCCGTAGTTCTGACCTGCAAAATAAGTACCTAAAACCGCGCCGATAAGACCGAAAATGGCAACGAAATCAAGTGATGCCTCCTTGAGTCTTCCGCGTGTAAACGCCGCAAGAGGTATAG
Source organism: Eubacteriales bacterium (assembly GCA_045660325.1). Taxonomy (GTDB): domain Bacteria; phylum Bacillota; class Clostridia; order Oscillospirales; family CAG-272; genus SVTX01. Next base: position 11,194 of record JAZRDO010000011.1, on the reverse strand, counting down.
TTATGAGCTGAATACTGCACAGGAAGAGAGGAAGCTTTCTTTCCCATACGGTGAGGTCCTTACCTCTCCACATCATCATAATGATCAGGAATATCTCGAATGCATCAATTAAAATTGCGGCGATAATGAGTATCCTGTTTCTCTGCTTCGCGCTTTTCTTTTTATAAATGATTCCCAGCGTAATAGCCAAAGCGAACATTATAACCATAAGCGATGAAACAAATGTTAAATGCTGCCAGGACATATAGCCCTCAGCGGGTCTTGTATATCCACCAAATCCGAAAAATTCTTTCAACATTTCCATATCATTTTACCATTCAAATTTAAATTTTGTAAAGGTCTTGTATTCCTCGTCCTTGTCAAGCGTACACTTGGTGAAGCCCTCGTGATTCATACTGTCGGGCATGACCTCGGTTTCAAGACAAAAGGCGCACTGAAGATTTTTCACGTAGCCACCCTTGAAGGGATAGCCATTATCGGTCAAGAAATTGCCCGAATAGAACTGAACTGCGGGCTGGTCGGTGTAAACCGACATACCCCTTCCGCTTGTGGGCTCAATAACCTTAATTTTTTCATCACAGTCAGATATACCGTCTGTGAAGACAAAGCAGTGATCGTATCCTTTGGCAAGTGCCATGTCCTTGTTATCAAAATTGAAATCGCGGCCGATCGTCTTGGGCACTCTGAAATCAAAGGGAGTTCCCTCAACGCTCATAATCTCGCCCGTAGGAATAAGTTCAGCGTCCGTAGGAATGTATCTGTCGCATTCAAGCTTTAGTACGTGATCGAATACCTTTCCGCTGTTAAAGCCTGCGAGATTAAAATATGAGTGATTGGTAAGGTTTATAACCGTAAGCTTGTCCGTAGTAGCGAAGTACTCTATTGTAAGAGTATTGTCATTATCAAGCGTGTAGGTTACACGGACATTGAGGTTACCTGGATATCCCTCCTCTCCGTCGGGGGAGAAGTAATCGAGAACGAGAGAAACGGAGTCGCTATTCTCTTTTACCGAGCTCTTCCATACCTTGTTTGAAAAGCCGACCTTACCGCCGTGGAGATGGTTATTCCCGTCATTTTTGTACAGCTTATATTCAACTCCGTCAAGTGTGAACTGCGCCTTGCCTATTCGATTGCCCCATCTGCCTATAAGCGCGCCCTGATATCCGTCGGATTCTTCGTAGCTTATAAGGTCATCGTAGCCGCATACCACGTCGGCAATATTTCCGTTTTTATCGGGCACGAAAAGACTTACGATAGCGCCACCAAATTCGGAAATTACGGCGGTCATTCCGTTATCGTTAGACAAGGAGTATTTGTATACGTCCTCTCCTGTCTTCGTTGTACCAAAAAAGATCTTCTCTATTTTCATTCCGTATAGCCGTCGGGGTTTTTGCTCTGCCAATTGTAGGAATCGCGGCACATATCCGCGAGATTGTACATAGCAGTCCAACCGAGTATCTCCTTTGCTTTTGTAGGATCAGCGTAGCATTTGCTGATATCACCGGGGCGGCGGTCAGTGATCTGGTAATTGATTTTAACGCCAGATGCCTTCTCGTATGCATCAACGACGTCAAGAACGGAATATCCTGTACCCGTGCCTATATTGAAATAATCAACGCCGTGTCTTTCCTTTATGGATTCAAGCGCCTTGAGGTGTGCAAGTGAAAGGTCAACCACGTGAATGTAGTCTCGTACACCCGTGCCGTCGTGTGTATCGTAATCGTTACCGAAAACGCGGAGATAAGGAAGCTTGCCTGTAGCTACCTGTGCCACGTAAGGGAGAAGATTGTTCGGTATTCCCTTGGGATCTTCGCCGATAAGTCCACTCTGATGAGCGCCTATAGGATTGAAATAACGAAGAATGGACACGTTCCACTCCTTATCGCTATTGTAAAGGTCAGAAAGAATTCTCTCGATCATAACCTTAGTTTCTCCATAGGGGTTTGTAGCATTACCAACGTCTGCGGTCTCCTTGATCGGTACCTCCTTGGGGATAGCGTATACCGTTGCGGACGAGCTGAAAACAATGGTCTTTACGTTATATTTTTGCATTGTCTGGCACAATATAATTGAACCTGTAAGATTGTTGTAGTAGTAAGAAAGCGGAACGGAAACGGACTCGCCAACCGCCTTAAGACCTGCAAAGTGAATGCAGCTATCGATATCAGGATTCTCGATAAACACTCTTTCAAGCGCTTCGCGATCAAGAAGGTCTACCTCGTAGAACTTGAAGTCGCGACCTGTAATTTGCTTGATTCTGTCGAGAACTACAGGCTTACTGTTTGAAAAGTTGTCTACGATTACAATGTCGTAGCCTGCATTTAAAAATTCAACCGCGGTGTGAGAGCCGATAAAGCCCGCGCCACCTGTGATAAGAACTGACATATTTCCCCCTTATTAGAAAAAATAAGTATTTATGTTAATATTATATATTTCTTCATTAATTATACATTAATTATACAACGACTTTTATTAAAAGACGTTTAAGAATTGCCGAATTAACACAATGTTTACAATTGTAAATTTCTGTCGAATGTAAACGGAAAAGTTGACAAATTGTGATAAGTATGATATAATATGTATCAAGTGAGACACTTTGTGAGGTGTATGATGATCAATACGGTTAAATTTTTAAATAGGTTGAAGGAAAATAAAATTTTTTCTTTGGCCAACGATGACAATCTCGCGCATATTATAAGTGAGGGGCATTGTAAACTGTCGCAGTATTCAAGAGGAGATATAATCCTCTCCCCTATTCTTGACGAGCGCAAAATTATCATTATAATTTCAGGCTCGGCAGACGTTTATTCATCCAGAAAGGACGAGGGGGTAATGCTTACGAAGCTTAACGCCGGTAATATGAGCGGCGTTTCAAATCTTTTTGCAGATGCGGATTTTGGAAGCTACGTAATTGCGCATGAAAAGACCGAAATACTTGAGATAGATGTTTTGGGTGTACGTTATCTTATCGAAAACGATCGCGATTTTAATTACGGATATATTAATTTCCTCTCGGATAGAATTTGTTATCTTAACAAAAAGATCAAGTATATCACGGCACAGACGCCCGAGGGCGCACTTGCAAGATACTTTGATTCCGTAAGTGAGGGTGATAGCTTTACACTCCCCTTGCCGATGAATTCCATCGCGGACGTTTTGAATATCGGAAGAGCTTCACTTTACAGAGCAATGGATAATCTTATTGAGGGTGGATTTATTCAAAAGGACGGAAAAAACATTAATATTTTGGACAGAGAAAAAATGCTTGAGGTGTATTTATGAAAAAAAAGCTTTTATCATTAGTTTTGTGTGTAATTTTAGTTGCTTCTTCACTTGTTTTTGTTTCCTGCAAGGGTAACGTGGACAGTGGTGAGAAGATCAATATTTCCGTTCTTAACGGTACTACGGGCTTTGGCATCGCTAAGCTTATGGATGACGTAAAGAATAGTAAATCAAGCATTAAAAATGCGGAAATTACCGTTGAGATGGATCCTGTCAATATAACGTCGGGACTTATAAACGGCACGATCGATATCGCCGCGCTACCAACTAATGCCGCGGCTAACGTTTACAATAAAACGGGCGGCAAGGTAAAGATAGCTGCGGTTAATACCTTGGGAGTTCTTTATGTTGTTGCAAACAGTACAAAGGTTACGCTTGATAACGCGGACGGCCTTGCGGCGCTCAAGGGCAAGACAGTTTTCTGCCCTGCACAGAATCCCGAGTTTATTTTCGGGGCGATTTGTGAGGCAAACGGTCTTGAGGTGGGTAAGGATATTATAATTGACACATCTTACGCTCAGCCCGCGGATCTTCGTGCAGCGGTTATCTCGGGTAAGGTTGATATAGCGGTTCTTCCCGAGCCTATGGTTACTATTGCCAAGAGTGGAAATACCGCGATATATACGGCGTTTGATCTCACAAATGAATGGAATAAGGTCTTCGACGAGGGGTCACTTATGCAGGGATGTATCGTTGTCCGTACTGAGTGGCTTGAAAACAATAAAGAAGCATTTGAACAGTTTATGAGCGAATATAAGAAATCGGTTGAGTTTGTAAACACCAACACCGCCGAAGCTGCAAAGCTCATTGCTGCTCACGGAATTTTCACAAATGAGGCGGTAGCCGCAAAAGCAATTCCCAATTGTAACATTAAGTACGTCGATGGCGATATAATGGCAGAGGGACTCTATGAATTCTTTAAAACCCTCTATTCGATAGCGCCTGCTTCAATCGGTAATAAGATTCCCGATAAAAATATATACTACAAGAAATGAAAAAGACAGTAATTAAAGGCTTAAAGATAACGCTTATTGCGGCATTCTGGATCGGAATCTGGTATCTTTTATTTGCAATAATAAAAAACCCCCTGCTTTTCCCTGCGCCGCATATAGTGGTTTTGCGACTCTTTGAGATTATGAAAACTCTTGAGTTTTATAAAATAATCCTACAATCAGTAGTCCGTATATTTATAGGATTATTAATTGGAATTTTGCTCGGTATTGCGCTTGCGATCCCGACGGCAAGATCCAAGACGGCGCACGATTTTATCTCGCCTGTTATGACGGTCGTAAAGGTAACACCCGTAGCTTCGTTTATATTCCTGCTTCTTTTGTGGATCGGTCGCGATATTCTCCCCGCGATAATATCTATATGCGTTGTTCTTCCTGTCGTGTGGACAAGCGTCGAGACGGGAATCAAGGAAACGGATAAGTCGCTGATAGAAATGGCGCGTGTGTATAAAATGAATTTTTGGCAGATGCTCAGATTTATATACATACCCGCCGTTTTCCCTTATTTCGTGTCATCCGTACGCTCATCAATTGGAATCGCGTGGAAGGCGGGCATAGCCGCAGAGGTATTGACTGCGCCGCTTATTGCGATCGGCAAGCAAATTGCAGTATCGCGAAATAATATAGAGCCTACCGATTTATTCGTGTGGACTCTGGTAGCAATTATTATAAGTGTGGTAATTGAAAAGATAATTGTATTTGTTTTCAAAAATATTGCAAAAAGTAATAGATATCAAAAAGAAAGGAGTGTTGTGTCTTGACAGAATTCATTAACGTAACAAAGACCTACGGCGACGGTAAGGTAATATCTGATTTTTCATTGACCGTGGCAGACGGTGAGATGGTCGTAATAATGGGTGAATCGGGGGCGGGAAAAACAACTCTTCTTAATCTTGCGGCATCTCTTGAAAAAGCAGACAAGGGAGAAATTAAGAGCAATAACGTTATCGCGTATATGTTTCAGGACGCAAGACTTTTGCCGACGTTTACCTTAAAGGAAAACGTGCTTTCAACACTTAAATCAAAAAACAAGCGTGAGCTTGCCGACAAGTATATAAAGCTCGTTGAGCTTGAGGAGCATATTGATAAGTATCCTGCACAGCTGTCGGGCGGTATGAGGCAGAGAGTTGCCTTTGCAAGATTTTTGGCGTTTGCCGAAGAAAACAATGCTACACTTTTGCTCCTTGACGAGCCCTTCTCTGCTCTTGATGAGGAAATGAAAGATCGAATGCTTGAAATTTTGCTTGAATTTGCAAAGAATAAGAGTGTAATTTACGTTACTCATAATGTGCTTGAAGCTGAAAGAATTTCAAAAAGAATTATTAAAATATAGAAAAAAGCCCCTCGGTTGAGGGGCTTTGCTGTTTAGTTTATTAATGCAAACAACCAGCGTTTTCAACTACATCTTTTTCCCACGAAACGTCGTCAGCCGTGTATTGTATGAGTCTGAAGCCTCCAAAGCCGTACATGGGATTATAATTTTTAGTATAGTTAAGAACTCTGAATGAAACGAAGTGCGAGGTCGTCGTTTTGTAGATCGGGATATGGTGGTAAAGGTTAAGGAATTCCTTTTCCATCGTTGCGGTTATCAAGAGCTTTGTGTCAAAATCCGCATTTGAATATGCTCCTGTAGAGCACGCCTTTGCCCAATTTTCCCAAGTCATAGTTACGTCTTCGCCGTTAATGTTAATGGTAAGCTTTTCAGAGTAGGGATCCCAAACCGGTCTTTCGCTGGTAGGTACGTAATTGTCGCAGTGAAGCTTCATATATTCAAATGGATTGAGATTAGTACTACCCCAAGCGCCGTAGCCTATAGCGTATTCGCCATACGGAACGGCATCGTAGCGGTCATTTACGTTGCCTATCGGCTCAAACGTGATCCTTCCAAAGCCAGAGTCTTTTGCTGCTTCGTTTATAAGCTTTTCTAAAATTATACATTGATTTAAGTCGGAAGACGTAAGCTCCTGCTTTGACCACGCTATTTGAATTTTGATTTCTTCGCCGCTATTATAAATATCGGATGCTACAAGCTCGTCATGAGCCTGCTTCATAAGGGCTTTGGCTTGTGTGAGATCGAAGCCCGTGATAGAAGCGTATGCTTCCTCAAGAGAAGTAAACTCCTTGCCTGCGCCGTATTCGATACCGTAAAGCTCAACTATAGCCTTCATTGCCTCGTTGCTCTTTCTATAATAAGAAGCGGGATCGTTGTAAATATCGTAGTGATATAAGTTGTTGATAAGAGTAAACGTAGGATTGTATTCTGGCGTATTCAAGGCAAGAGAAACCCTGTCAAGCGCCAAGGAGAAAGCCTTGCGGAAGTTATGGCTTGAGAGAACTGCGGAGTTCTCGTTTTCTCCCTTTGAGTCGAGATGCATAAGATCGTAGAGCTTTGTATTAATGAAGAATGCCATAACGTAAGGATCGTCTACGGAAACAATTCTTCCTTCAGAAATGTTGAGAAGCTCTTCTTCGGTTTCGGGATAATATTCAGCAAGGTTTCCCTTTAAAAATTCGTATTTTAAGGCATCATTAGACTCAAAAACGTTAATTTCAATATTCGTCGTTACGTATTGACGAACGTTCTTTCCGTCAACAAGGAAGCTTGTGTATGAGATAAGGTTTCCCTCGTTGTCTTTCTTAGCCGTGCCATCCTCGTTCTTTTCGTATCCGTACCAGCCTTCGTTTTGCACGAGCGTCACCTGCTCGTTTTTCTTGAAGGTATTCATTTTGTACGGTCCGTAAGACATTGTTGTTTCAACAGACGTGCAGTAACTCGTCGTCCACAATTCACCGGACTTATTTATACAAGCTTCGTAAAGGGGCTTGTAAACGAGCCAGTTGGTTGCAAGAGATGAGAGGAAATATTCACGGTCAACCTGATTTTCGCAAACGTAAATAATTGTGTAGTCATCTGTTGAGTAGCATCCTACGGCGTTTGCATAGTCGGCCTTCTCAAAGATTCCGTCAGTATAGTAATAATGAGACCAACGGTAATCGGGCGCAGTTTCTCCGTCGAGACCGAAGGCTGTGAGGAATTGGTCAATAATCGTCTCTATCTTGGGAAGATCCTCATTTGTAAAAGGCACGTAGCCGTACGCATTCTCTCTTGCGGCTAACTCGTTATAGTAGGTTGCGCCGAAGGCGGTTTGTATTTTTTCTCCGTTTTCGTCAAGAACGTAAACGGGATTGCCGTCTTCCCCTACTGTCGTCTCGTATTCGTCGAAAATGTATCCGTCCTCGTACATTGACTTGAGTGAGTATTTGCTGCTAAGAACCCACGGAGCATCTAAATCAAGGTAATATATATCTTCATTTTCAACCTTTTCATTTGTGTTGAGGTCGATTGCAAGAGCGTACTTAGGGGTTTCGGAGTTATAGAAACCTGAAGCGCCCGCAATTGCAAATTCGCCTGATACGTAGTTTTCGGCATTAGGATTTCTGAGCTTGGGATTAAGGAGCATTTCCATTGAGTAAATATAATCGTCAGCAGTTATCTTAACACCGTTTTCCCAAGTGGCATTGGGATTGAGCTTTATCTCAAAAACGTAGCCGGATTTTACGTCGTTGGCATTTTTACCGTCAGGAAGATTGACCTTGTATTTTTCAAGATCATTCGTGTGCGAGGCGGTAACGTCGGCTACATCGGTAGCCATTTCATACACCCATTGATAAATACCGTTGACGGAATCTTCAATTGATACGTCAACTAAGGGTGACGAAATATAGTTGTATATCTCGTTTGCCGTTTCGGTTGTAGCCGCATGAGGATTCCAAGTCGCACCAAGGTCTAAAGTGCCCGACTTATACGTGTAAGATTTGACCTCATTTACATCGGGGGTGCTGCTATTTACAGGCTTTTTGCAAGATGTAAATGCCGTGCAAATGCTTAAGATCATAATGATAGTCAAAGCCGTGCCGATTGTTTGTTTGAATTTCTTTTTCATAGCAAGAACCTCCTTGTAAAAAAAATAACAATCTTTCTACTTTTATTATATCATAATATGATATTGTTGTCAACATAGTATAAATAAAAAGCCACGTAAATTCGTGGCTTTTTGTCAATATTTATTTAAGTGATACCGCAAGCGCGCACCAGCCGTTTTCCTCGGCGAGCTCAACGATGCGGAGTCCGTGCTCTTCAAAGCAGGAAACTACGTCGTCGCGGCGTTCGGAAATAATGCCCGAAGCCAAGAGAACGGTTTCCTTATTCATAAATTTATGAACGTCGGGTGTCATTCTTATAATGATATCAGCAACGATATTCGCGCAAATTATATCATAACCGCCGGCTACGTTTTCTGCCTGCTTAAGAAGGTCGCTTTGCGCAACCGATACAACGTCGCAGAGGTCGCTGTCCTTTACGTTTTCGTTAGCAACGCGAACGGACATAGGGTCGATATCGTACGCCTTGCATTCAGATGCGCCGAGCTTTGCCGCGCAGATCGCAAGAATTCCACTGCCTGTACCAACGTCAAGTACTGTATTTCCCTTCTGCACGTATTTTTGGAGAAGTCCGATAATAAGTCTTGTGGTCTCGTGAGTACCCGTGCCGAATGCCATACCGGGGTCCATTCTTACAATAATTTCGCCCTCGCCCGCGGTGTACTTTTCCCACGCGGGAACGATAACGATATTGCCGATCTTCAGAGGCTTGTAGTACGCCTTCCAGGAGTTTGCCCAGTCCTCTTCCTTGTGTCCTATGATCTCAATTTCTGCATCCGCAAAATTAGTCGCAAGAAGTCTTTCACGAAGGAAAGCAAGGTCGTCAGCAAAGCTTCTGTCGCAAGGAACGAAGAAGGAAACCGATGCCTTGGATTTGTCGGCATTAAGAATCTTCTCATCAATAAGATCGCCGTAGCAGGTCTTAAGGTCGATATCGCTTAAGTCCTCGATCATGAGATTGTTGTTAATCATACTCATAACGGCAACAAGCTCGTCGAGTCTTTCGGTCTTAACAGTAACCTTTATCTGTGTCCAGTCGGTAACCGTACCGTAGTCGCCGCAAAGGTAGTCTTTATCTGTAGTCATATTTTCTGCCTCAATTTATTTTTTGTGCTTCTTTAAGAAGCTGTTTCTCTTAGCGTAGTTAGTTTCGCCGCATTCCTCGGCAAACGCGCGGAGAAGATCCTTTTGCTTTTGTGAAAGACCTCTCGGGATCTCAACGTTTACCTTGAAAATAAGGTCGCCGCGACGTGAGGAATTAACGATCGGGACACCTCTCTGCTTCAAAGTGAAGGACGTGCCGGATTGTGTTCCGTCCGGAATTGTGTACTTTTCAGTTCCTTCAAGCGTGGGAATGTTGATCTCTGCTCCGAGAGTGGCTTCGGAGATCGTGATCGGTACGTCGCAATAGAGATCGTAGCCATTTCTCTGGAAGGTAGAGCTCTTGCGAACGCTTACCATAACGAGCACGTCGCCCGTAGGACCTCCGTTTGTTCCATCATTACCGCCGCCGCGAACAACGAGTCCCTTGCCGTGATCAATACCTGCGGGGATATTGATAGTAATGGATTTGTTTTCTCTTTCAAAGCCTGAGGATCTGCACTTCTGACAGGGCTCCTTGATATATTTACCCGTTCCTCGGCAGGTCTCACACGTGGTTGTGGATTGGAACTGCATTCCGCCGAGATTTTGCATAACTCTGCGTTGACCCGTACCGCGACAGGTGGGACAGGTTTCTGCACGTCCGTCCGCTGAGCCCGTTCCGTTACAGCCCGAGCATTTCTTCATTCGAGTATACTTGATTTCCTTTTTACAGCCGAAAACCGCTTCCTCAAAAGATATAGTTACGTTAGTTTCAATATTGTCACCGCGCTGAGGAGAGTTTCTTCTCTGCTGTCTTGAACCGCCGAAGCCACCACCGAAGAAGCTGCCGAATATGTCTCCGAGGTCAACGTCAAAGCCTCCAAAGCCACTTCCGTATCCCCCTGCGCCTGCTGTGGGATCGAATGCTGCATGACCGTACTGGTCGTACTTAGCTCTCTTGTCGTTATCGGAAAGCACCTCGTAGGCCTCGTTGGCTTCCTTGAACTTTGCTTCAGCCTCCGCGTTGCCCGGATTCATGTCGGGATGATACTTTTTAGCGAGATTACGGTAAGCTTTTTTAATTTCAGCATCACTTGCGCCCTTGTCAACTCCAAGGACCTCGTAATAGTCTCTTTTATCTGCCATTATTTACTCCTGTTATGTAGATTATGATATCTTTATAACCTACTTTGTGGGAAAGGCAATTTCTGCCCTTCCCACTCGTATAATATTAAATATTAGTTGTTAGAGTTGTCCTCGTAGTTTGCATCGTAGAACTGACCGTCGCCCTGAGCGCCGCCGTTCTGGTCAAAGCCCTGAGAGCCCTGAGCCTGCTGCTGAGCGTAAAGCTTTTCGGATATCTTATAGAAGGACTTTTCAAGTGCCTCGGTATCAGCCTTGATAGCGTCTGTGTTACCGCCTGCAATAGTTTCCTTGAGCTTTGCGATAGCTGCCTCAACGTCTGCCTTGTCAGCGGCATCTACCTTGTCGCCGAGCTCGTTAAGTGTCTTTTCACACTGGAATACCATGCTGTCAGCTCTGTTCTTGATTTCAACCGCTTCCTTAGCCTTCTTGTCTTCTTCGGCGAATCTTTCAGCATCCTTAATTGCCTTGTCGATATCAGCCTGAGACATATTTGTAGAGGAAGTAATTGTGATGTGCTGCTGCTTACCTGTACCCTTATCGCAAGCAGTTACGTTTACGATACCGTTAGCGTCGATATCGAAAGTAACCTCGATCTGAGGAATTCCACGGGGAGCGGGTGCGATACCGTCAAGGTTGAAGCGACCGAGAGTTGTGTTGTAAGCCGCCATTTCGCGCTCACCCTGAAGAACGTGGATCTCAACGGATGTCTGTCCGTCTGCAGCTGTGGAGTA
>JAZRDO010000010.1:0-21482 GCA_045660325.1 Eubacteriales bacterium | reverse complement strand
CCCTTCCCCTCTGACTACCACGCAGAAGAGCTCGCAGGCAAGGCTGCTGTATTCAAGGTTAAGGTTAACTCCGTAACTAAGGTTGAGCTTCCTGAGCTTGACGACGATTTCGCGAAGGACGTTTCCGAATTCGATACACTTGATGAATATCGCGCAGACGTTAAGGCAAAAATTCAGAAGAGACACGACTCCATGGCTGATTCCCAGCTTGAAGAAACTCTTATCAACGCTCTTATGGAAAAGCTCGAGGCTGAAATTCCTGAGGCTATGTTCGTTGCTGAAACTGAAAACTTCGTAAGAGATTACGATAGCAGACTCCGTATGCAGGGTCTTGACCTCCAGATGTACTTCAAGTACACAGGTCTCGATCTCGATAAGCTCCGCGAGCAGCTTCGTCCTCAGGCTGAAAAGCAGGTTCGCGCTCGTCTTTGCCTTGAAACAGTTGCAACTCTCGAGAACGTAGAGGTTACCGAAGAAGAGCTTAACGCTGAATTCGACTCTATCGCTACAGCTTACAATATGGAGGCTGACAAGGTTCGCGAGCTTGTTGACGCTGAAATGGTTAAGGCTGACATCAAGGTTAAGAAGGCTATGCAGATCGTTAAGGATGCGGCCGTTGTAACTGAAAAGGCTTAATAGTATACAATTCAATGCGCCGTACATAGCACAGGTCATTTAATGGGACATTTATTAATATAAATGTTGTATCTGTGCTCAGTACGGCGCAAAGTTCAAAATAATCAGATTTAAATTCATTTTGGAGGTTTATATATGAATAATTTCCCTACAAGAAGCGCACTCGTTCCTATGGTCGTTGAACAGACGGGACACGGTGAGCGTTCATTCGATATTTTTTCTCGTTTGCTTAACGACAGAATTATATTCTTGTCCGACGAGGTAAACGATACCACAGCCTCCCTCGTTGTTGCACAGCTTCTCTTCCTTGAAGCTCAGGATCCTACAAAGGATATTTTCTTCTACATCAATAGCCCCGGTGGCTCCGTAACTGCAGGTATGGCTATTTACGATACTATGCAGTACATCAAGTGCGACGTTTCCACAATTTGTATCGGTATGGCGGCAAGCATGGGCGCGTTCCTTCTTTCCGCGGGTACTAAGGGTAAGAGAATTGCTCTTCCCCACAGCGAAATTATGATCCACCAGCCTCTCGGTGGCGCACAGGGTCAGGCATCCGACATCAAGATCCGCGCAGAGCTTATTCTTCGCACTCGCGATATGCTCAACAAGATTCTCTCCGAAAACACCGGCAAGAGCATCGAGCAGATCGAAAAGGATACTGACAGAGATTACTTTATGACTGCCGAGGAAGCTTTGAGCTACGGTATAGTTGACCGCATTCTCACAAAGCACGAATAATAAAGCTCTCACGAAAGGTAGATATAATGGCAACAACTAATAATCGCGGTCAGGGTAGATCGGGCGACGGACACCTTCGTTTTTGCTCATTTTGCGGCAGAAACGAAAATCAGGTAAACTTCCTTATTCCCTCTCCCAATGCAATTTACATTTGTGACTTTTGCGTTGAGGCTTGCTCCGACCTTATTTATGAAACGAAAATTCACGACAGCGGCGTTGAGGAGCTTTCCTTTGACACACTCCCCAAGCCCATTCAGATAAAGGAAACTCTCGACGAGTACGTTATCGGTCAGGATGACGCCAAGGTTGCCCTCTCGGTTGCGGTTTACAACCACTACAAGAGAATCCTCTACAAAAAGAAAAATCTCAAGAAGAGAGGCAAAAAGGCCCAAAATGACGAGAACGATATCGACATTCAAAAGAGTAACGTTCTCCTTTTAGGTCCTACGGGTGTTGGTAAGACGTATCTTGCGCAGACACTTGCAAAGACACTTAAGGTTCCCTTCGCTATCGCAGACGCGACCACTCTTACCGAAGCAGGTTACGTAGGCGAGGACGTTGAGAACATACTTCTCCGCTTGATTCAGGCGGCTGACTACGATATTGAACGCGCAGAGCGCGGTATTATCTATATTGATGAAATTGACAAGATTTCAAGACGCAGCGAAAACCGCTCCATTACCCGCGACGTTTCGGGTGAGGGCGTTCAGCAGGCGCTTCTTAAAATCCTCGAGGGTACAGTTGCAAACGTTCCTCCTCAGGGCGGACGTAAGCATCCGAATCAGGAATTTATCAAGATCAATACGGAAAATATCCTCTTCATTTGCGGAGGCGCATTTGACGGACTCGATAAGCTTATCGAGAAGCGTAAAGGAAGCCGCACGATTGGATTTGACAGTGTTCCAAGCACTAATACTCTCAAGTCCACAAATATCGCTAAAACAGGTATTTACAAGGACGTCGTGGCTCACGACATAGTTAAGTACGGCCTTATCCCCGAGCTCGTAGGCCGTATGCCTGTAATCGTTTCCTTGACCGAGCTTGACAATAGCGCTCTCGTTCGAATTCTCTCCGAGCCTAAGAACGCGGTGCTCAAGCAGTATATCAAGCTCTTTGATATGGACGGCGTAAAGCTTACGTTCGAGGACGATGCTCTCACAGCAGTTGCAGAGCTTGCAATTCAAAGACAAACAGGCGCGCGCGGACTCCGCTCTATTATGGAAAGCATTATGCAGGGTATTATGTATGAAATTCCCTCTCGCGACGATATTGCCGAGGTAATTATTACAAAGGACTGTGTAAACGGTGTAGCAGAGCCTACGCTTATTCTTAAAGCTCCTATGCTTGAGGCTCCCGCCGAAGCGGTGAATGAATAAATAAAAAAACAGGACGAAAATTCGTCCTGTTTTTTTATTTCAACACCTCAAGCACCTGTCCTGCGATCTGCTCCATACCAAGCTCTGTGGGATGCCTGTTTACTTTATCGATATTTGATAAGCCGACAAAGGTCAAACCGTAAATCTCGCATACACTTCTTATTGCTTCAATGATCTCTTCCTTTATATCACAGTTTGCTATAAAAACGATCCTTGTGTCAGGAAGCCTTTCCTTGAGTGTATCTGCAAAGTAGCTTATTGCAGGTAAAACGGAGAAAAGATCTCTCTTTTCAAAATTATCAAGCTTTAGCTCACCCAAAGGAGCTTCCGACCAGCTATCATTAGTTCCACCGAAAACAAAAAGCGTATCAATTCTGTTCTTCTCAAAAAAGCCTTCATTCCAAAGCTTTTCAAATCTATAAATGAATGAAGAGCTTTGCGAGCAATCCGTGTTATTATAGCCCGTATTACCAAGCGTAGATCCCGACCAGCTATTATTTTGAATAAGCGTAGAATCCGTCGCTTCGAGAATTCTTCCCCACCACGTACGCTTTACGTTAAAAACATCGGGCGGCAGCTCGCGGTGTCCTGAATAATATACGGCAAAGCCCTCGGGAATATATCCCTCATACGTGGAATAGCTATCGCCGAATATCATAATATTACCAAGCTTCATACTTTACCTCTATTTATCAGTAGAATGTCGCAACCTCTTGCTTGGGCTTATCGGTATATGCGCTCTCAAGTGCATAAATAACGGGACCCTGACGGCCGTACATCTTATGCTTTTCAATTCTAATTATACCCGTAACCGTAATCCAATCGCGAGTCTTATAAGCCACATTGGATTTAAAGCGGCAAACGAGTCCGTTATACGCAATATCATCCGCACAGCAGGTCATAACGTGTCTACCGATCACAAGACCGTCCTTACCAAGCTTCAGGTCGCGGGCAACGATACCCTTGAATTTAACAGTCTTATTTTCATACTTCATCATTTCCTCGCCAAGATCGCGATACCAGATAGCGTAATCGTCGTCCTGAATTTCAATTACGTCGGCATCAATATCAAAAGGCAGAGGGTCTTCAATTTCATCGTATTCAACATGTCCGTCGGGATAGTCATAGGTAATAGCTGCGCGCTTTGATACACCGCGTACGATCTTATGAACCTCATCCTTATCAATATTATCGGGAGTACGGTTGAGAACGATCATTTCACAGCCGAGAAGCTTGTCAAACATAAGGCTTCTCATATTCTGATTGTATACAAAGAACGTATTCGCGTCGGCAAACATCATATTTTGGAAGATAAACCAATCCTCAGGGAGATTCTCATAAAGGGTATTGAGCATCCACATACCGTTGTACTCAATAATTACACGGTCAATCTTGTGTCCGCCTGCGCACTTGAGAAGATTCTCGGCAGTTACGTCCGATTCATCCTCGATAGTTGCCATATATACGTTCTTGCCACTAAAGAGGGTGGGATCAAGCTCCTCAATTCCCTCCTCGCACATAATTATAAGTGTCTTCTCTCCTGTATTGAAGCGTTCGTCGGACATTGACTCCTGAATTATATGAGTCTTACCGCCCTCAAGAAAGCCTGTAAAGAGATATACAGGAATATTGGGTGTATTCGCCATATTACGCCTCCATACCGAAAAGATGAGCAATCTCGTGCTCGTTGATCTTAGAACCGATTACACAAAGACGGCCGATTACGGAAGAAACACCGTATCTTACGTCGGGCTCGCCGGGGATATAGTCAAAGTTGATCCATCTTCCGTCAACCGATGCGACAATTCCCTTCGCACGAAGGATAATACCGTACTTATCGGAGTTCTCAAGCTCTTTAAGCTTTGCTTCAAGCTCCGCGGCATCAAACTTCTTGTTTGTCTCAATGCCCCAGCTTGTGAACACCTCGTCGGCGTGATGATGGTGGTGATGATGGTCGTGATCGTGGCATCCGCAATCACAGTGCTCGTCGTGATGGTGATGCTCGTGATGATCGTGATCGTGGCATCCGCATTCGCAATGTTCATCGTGGTGATGGTGGTCGTGATGCTCATGATCGTGACATCCGCATTCGCAATGCTCGTCGTGATGGTGATGCTCGTGATGGTGATGCTCGTGAGCGAGCTTATGAAGCTCCGCTTCGAGTGTATCCTCTCTCTCCATAGCGGAAATAAGCTGGTCGCCCGAAAGCTGTCCCCACGGTGTTGTTACAATAACGGCATTGGGATTTTTTTCGCGGAGCATATTAACACATTCCGTAATTTTTGCCTCACTGAGCTTGTCGGTGTGGCTAAGTACGATACATCCCGCATTTGCAACCTGATCGTTGAAGAACTCGCCGAAGTTCTTCATATACATCTTACACTTTGTAGCGTCTACAATTGTCGTAAAGCCGTTAAGAGCTGCGCCGTGGTCAATTGCACTCTCTGCCGCCTTAATAACATCAGAAAGCTTTCCTACGCCCGAGGGCTCGATTAAAATTCGATCCGGCTTATATTCCTCAATAACGTTTGCAAGCGCCTTTGAGAAATCGCCAACAAGCGAGCAGCAGATACAACCCGAGTTCATCTCGTTTATCTCTATTCCCGCCTCCTGCAAAAATCCGCTATCAATACCGATAGTACCGAATTCGTTTTCAATGAGAACGAGCTTCTCGCCCTTATATGCTTCCTCAATAAGCTTCTTTATAAAGGTCGTCTTTCCCGCGCCGAGAAAGCCCGAGAAAATATCAATCTTTGTCATATCTCTATATCCTTTCAGTTTTTATCCTTATGTTCTACGCGATAAACGTAATTAAATCTACCTAAAGGTGCTACGTCGCCCAAAATGTAAAAATCCTCAAACGAGCGGACCCTATCGCGGGTGTCCGCAACCTTGAACCATATTTCAAAGCTATCGGAGAGCCCGAGCTCGGATTTTTTTACCTTGATCTCAAGCTTGTTGCCGCAAACGGAATACTTCGCCCTTGCAATGTCGGTAGTCTGAAATTTTTCGTTTGTTACTGCAAGAGTTGTTCCTCCGTTACCGTCCGGGGTATTATTTAGAACGAAATCATAATTGATTCCCTTTTTTGTATTTATATAAACCTTCATCCAATCGCCGTCGCGATTTTTTGAGATCTCCTTCTTTGTATAAATAGTAAAGGTTAAATTCTCCTTATCGGTGCAGACGTCAATTTTCTCAATCGCGTTTCGCTGAGTGTAGTTCTGATACACTCTGCCGTAGCCATCGTAATTTCTGGGAAAATCTCCGTCCGAAAAGCTATAATACTCAGCCACCTCACCAATATCAAAGGTGGGATTTTCGTCTACGCCCTTGAATTTTCTCACGTAATCCGCAAGCTGCATAAGATAATTATCAAAATATCCGCCCCGCATCATTTCAATGTCGCGGCTATACTCATAATTTGCACAGTCAACAAACATAATAGGACGGTCAGGGCTACCGTTCCATCTGCCCGCAACCCATTCGTTCCAGCCCGTAACAAGCACGATACGAGGATCGATCTTAAGCGCCCACTCCCATTGCTCCGCAAAGTTGTAGCCGTGCTTATACGCGTCGGGATCAGGGTCATTCTCACCGTTATGGTAACCGCGACCGCGATTCGTCTTCTCGCCGTAAAGCACGCTATCACCCATTTTTATTTGAGGATGCTGAGCCACTGAAACACTCATTGTCTCGCGTTCTCCGTCGTCATCAAGGAAAACTCTTTGCGGTCTTGTAAAGTCCATCCACGGCCATCCGCCCGGCTTGTCCGCTTCGTTCGGCCACTGGGCGGGCTTAATGCGGAAATATCTTCGCATTGCGGGTGTCGCATCATCGTAATCGCCTATAATAACAGGCTTCCCTCTCTCGCAAAACCATGTTTCAGGACAAAAATTTTCCTTATAAATGGCATTATATATGCGCTCAATCGTTTCGCCCGAGCAAGTGTTCGTGTAAAACATTATTTTTGGAATACGAAAGCCACAACGTCTGTATTCATCAAGAATACGTATAACACGCTTTGCATTTTCCTCGTATATTACGGCATTCGTGGTGTCAAAGAACAAGAAGTCAATATCCGCCTGAATTATAAGCTTCATATGACGTCTTGCAACCCACTCGTCAGTTGAATAGTAATAGCCGTAGAGCGGCTCGCCCCAATGATGATATGCGCCGATCTTTCCCCAGACGTTCGTATCCAAGGTATATCCCGCATTCGGGTCCTCCGCAACTATTTTTGATATGTCGTACGGTCTGTGTCTGCCGTGCTCGCCAAGCCACAAAAAGTAAAACATACCAACAAGCTTATTTTCCCTCTTTCCGCGCGCAGTATTTATATCGGACACCGCACGGCCAAGCGCGTCCACCGCCATAAGCGGTCCGTTTGAATAATCCTTATACATAAGTCAATTTTTACCCGTTGAGCCGAATCCACCCTCGCCACGTACAGTTTCGGGAAGCTCGTCACACGTATCAAATGCAGCCTTGAAGTAAGGCACGAAGCATATTTGCGCCACTCTATCACCGTGCTCAACCGTCTGAGGCACCTCTCCGTGATTATGGAGCGCAACCATAAGCTCGCCTCTGTAATCGCTATCAATTACACCCACCTTATTTGCAGGGGCAAGTCCGCGCTTTGCCGCCATTCCGCTTCGAGCGAAATTAAGACCTACAAAGCCCTCGGGTATTGCCATAGCAAGTCCCGTATGAATGAAAACCGTCTCACCGGGATTAATTACAACAGGCGAATCAAGAAGCGCGCAAAGATCCGCGCCTGCGGAATATTCCGTACCGTACACGGGAATTATAGCACGCTCGTCAAGCTTCTTTATTTTAATGCTTACGTTATTCATAAGTACACCTCATAATATAACTTTATATATAAACATATATAATAATTATACCTCTTTTTCGCCCTCTTTGTCAATAGAAAAGCGCAAAAAAGAAGCAAATAAGCCCCACGGAATAATTCCCGCAGGGCTGTTTTTAAATTAGCTTTTGTCCGTTGATAATAAGCCTGAAGCGAAGACCGAGTCGCTCCGCCGCCTTTCGGCACATGATCATACGCGTCAAGAATATTTCAAAATAATCCATAACCGAGCTCATCTCCGTATCGATCTTAAGCTCAAGCGTGATCTCCGTCTTTTCGGTATTGATGCGAAGGTTTGCATCCTCAACCGAATAGTTTACTCTATCGTGAATATCAAACTTCGCTATTTCACGGTTTCTTACACGGGAGCGTCTTACGTCGCTCTTATCGGCGATAATAAGC
Source organism: Eubacteriales bacterium (assembly GCA_045660325.1). Classification (GTDB taxonomy): domain Bacteria; phylum Bacillota; class Clostridia; order Oscillospirales; family CAG-272; genus SVTX01. The sequence continues at coordinate 13,454 of JAZRDO010000010.1, read as the reverse complement.
GCCGCCGCGACCGCATTTACGGGGATACCCGTTCCCTCATCGTGATTGCCGATAGCGGTTACTACCGTCGCAATATCCTCAGGGGGCATATCCATACAGTCAAGAATTCTGAATGCCATAACCGCACCGCTTTGTGAATGCTCAACTCTGTTTACAAGGTTACCGATATCGTGGAGATAGCCCGCTATCTTAACAAGCTCAATCTCTTCCTCGCTATATCCAAGCTGCTCAAGAATATATGCCGCAGTTACCGCAACCTTCGTTACGTGAGCAAAGCTATGCTCAGTAAAGCCGAGTGCCGCCAAGGACTCGTCTGCGCGCTTTATATATTCGCGGATCGCTGTATCCGCCCTTACGTCAGCGTATGTTACCATAATTTATCCTCCAATTTATTATTCTTTATTTTTCTACATAATATTCTAACACAATACAATTAATACGAAAAAAATATTGTGTGTACGAATGGTTAATATTTCAAGCTAATTTTTCAGCCTATGCAACCGCACTTGCCGCCGCGCTCACCGTGGAACGTAGGCGCCGCCCCGATGCAAAATTCATTAGTCGGGAAAGCCATAGCCTTGAATACGCTGCAAGGATCATCCTTGAGATTCTGTATGCACTCTTTATCGGGAATACAATATTCCTGTGCGGAAATAAGATACTGCGAGGGACGTGTAATACGGATAACCGAGAATATACCGAGAGAAACTGCCAAGAATCTGCCATTGTCATCGTCGTACATATTACCGCGCAATGTTGCCACAACGGGCTCGGGAATATCACAGCAGCAGCACGGACAAATACAGTGATGAACCGTTTCAAGCACCTTTACGTCAAGCACGATAGGATCGACAACCTCGACAACCGCCTCAGGAAGATTCTTCTCACAATGACAAGGCTCGGGCATAGCGCAGAAGCCATCGTTTGCGGGACTGCTTCTGAATATGTTTACGTTACTCTCACCACCGTAAAGAATAACCTTCTTTTCAATTACCGCTATACCGTCAAACTCCTGCGCGTGTCCAACGCCTACGCATCCCTCAAAGGTAAGCCTTACGAAAAATCTTATAGTAATAGTATAGAAGCCTCTATTAAATTGTACGGGATCAAGGCCGATAAACGTTGAGGTAATGCACGCATCCTTAACGCGAACTGTATTTGTTCTCTCTATGATCTGCTGTCCGCAGTCGGTAAGAAATACCCTTACGTTTTCATAGCAATCTCTATCCTTGCAGGAATCAAGGATTCTGTTCGCCTCGATAGCGATATTATCCTTGACGCCGCACGAAAATCTGTTTTCGGGCATAATTTTTCCTCCATATGTGTATTTAAAAAGCAGAATTAGACCGCTTTTTATATTACCATTTTATGTCGAAAAATCACTTTTGTTACGGAAAAAGGGTTTATTTTTATACGACACGAATATTTGGACAGGCTGTACAATAGAATTTACTATCGGGGGATTTTGCAGGTAAAATCCTCAAAAATATTCGTCAAAACACCCAAAAAGCACAAATTTCACATTTTTAACTTGACAAAGGGGGATTTTTGGTGTACAATGAATTAAGAATTGACTCGGAAAGGAGAATGTCGTACATGCTTTACACAGAGCTCGTTGAGTACCGTGGAATAAAATATTCTATTGAAAAGAACCTCGCGGCAGTAGTTGGCGTAACGGAAATTTCCAACTGCGACATTGTTATTCCCGAGTGTATCTTCACAAATATCAAGGTCGTAGGTATTGCGGACAAGGCATTCTTCAAGAGAGCCGAGATCACCTCAGTTACCCTTCCCGACTCCGTTCAGTTCATTGGCAAGAACGCTTTTGCTTGGTGTCCTTCCCTTAAATCGGTTAAGATGCGCGGCGTAAAATATATCGACGAGCGCGCGTTTATGGGTAACGGTCAGCTCTCCGAGATAAACTTTTCGGACAAGCTTATTGAGATCGGCGACAAAGCCTTTGCATACTGCACCTCCTTGGTTTCATTTGAGCTTCCCGAGTCTCTTGAGTATCTCGGCGGCGGAGTATTTGAGGGTTGTAGATATCTTAAATTCGTATCCATCCCCGACGGCATCAACGTTATCGGAAACGGTACGTTCTACGCCTGCACCTCTCTTCTCGGTGTTAAGCTTCCCGAAAAGCTTACCTACATTGACGAATACGCGTTTGCTTACTGTGTATCTCTTGAGGATATCACAATTGCAAATACGACCGTTATCAACCGTGATGCATTCTACGAATGTGGTGAAAGTAAATCTAAAATTCTCGTATCTTAAATATAAAAAGCATCGGCTCGCGCCGATGCTTTTTTATTTTAGAAGAACGTAAGCTGATCAGTCTCGTCAAGTCCTTCAAGCGCGCCGCTATTACGAAGCACGTCAACGACACTCTTTGTAAGCTTTGCTCTGATCTGGAGATCCTCAACCGAGAAGAAAGGCTCCTCGTCTCTTGCCGCAACGATATTTGCCGCCGCGTTTTCGCCAAGTCCAGCCAATGCCGAGAAAGGCATTCTTATCTTTCCGTCCTCGGGAACGAACGCGCTCGCCTCTGATTTTTGAATATTTATAGGCAAGAACTTAAGACCTCTTGCGAACATTTCGTCAACGAGATGCAGCGCGGGGATGGATGCCTGCTCCTTGGGGGTCGCCTCCTTACCGAGTGATTCAATACGCTTAATTGTTTCCTGCACCTTTCGTCTACCGCCCATAACGGTTTCCGCATCAAAGCCACCGGGCGCTACCGTAAGCATCGCGCAATAGAACGCGATCGGGATATGCACCTTATACCAGCCAAGACGGATAGCGGACATAACGTATGCCGCCGCGTGCGCCTTCGGGAACATATATTTGATCTTCTTACACGAGCCGATGTACCAATCGGGTACACCCGCAGCGATCATTTCCTCCTCCCACTCGGGGGTAAGTCCCTTACCCTTTCTTACGGATTCCATGATCTTGAAGGCGTGAGATTTTTCAACGCCGTACGCGATAAGGTCGTTCATGATGTTATCACGACATCCGATAACGTGGGAAATATCACAAATCCCATTTTTAATAAGCTCCTGCGCGTTGCCGAGCCATACGTCAGTACCGTGAGAAAGTCCTGAAATCTGAAGAAGGTCGGCAAAGGATTTAGGCTTTGCATCCTCAATCATCTGCATTACAAACTTCGTACCAAACTCAGGAAGACCGTAAGTTCCTACCTTACAGTCAAGATCTCCCTCCTTAACACCCAACGGAGTGGTTGAAAGAAACAGCTCGTAAACCGACTTGTCGTTCATAGGAACATCCATAACACTTGTATTTGAATACTTTTCAAGATATTTGTACTTTGTCGGAATATCGTGGCCGAGCTCGTCGAGCTTAAGCAACGTATCATGGAGATATTCAAACGTAAAGTGTGTTGTTACGATGTCAGAATTGGGGTCATCCGCAGGGTGCTGAACAGAACAAAAATCGTAAATTTCATACTGCTTCGGTACAACGACGATACCGCCGGGATGCTGACCTGTCGAACGCTTAACACCCACGCAACGAGAAACCATTCGATTTATCTCGGCTCTGGGAAGACTTATATTCTTTTCCTCAAGATACTTCTGAACGTAGCCGTACGCGGTCTTGTCCGCAAGCGTGCCTATAGTACCCGCTCTGAACACGTTTTCCGCGCCGAAAAGCTCTTCTGTGTATTTATGTACCTTACCCTGCACTTCACCCGAGAAGTTAAGGTCGATATCGGGTGATTTTTCTCCATAAAATCCGAGGAAGGTTTCAAACGGAATATTGTGTCCGTCGGCATTAAGCTTCGTGCCGCAATGAGGACAGTTCCTATCGGGCAAGTCAAAACCCGAGCCCGCATTATCGGGATTGGAGAAATCGTTATACTGACACTTAGGACACCAATAGTGGGGCGGCAGGGGGTTTACCTCGGAGATACCCGCCATAGATGCTACTACGGACGAGCCAACCGAGCCTCGCGAGCCAACAAGATAGCCCTGACTCTCACTGTACCAAACGAGCTTCTGGGCGATCATATAAAGCACGGCAAAGCCGTTGTTTATAATAGATGTAAGCTCCTTATCAAGTCTCTGCGCCACGATCTCAGGGAGAGGATCGCCATACATTGACTTCGCTCGCTCGTAGCAAAGGCGTGTAAGATCCTCCTCCGCGCCCTCCATATCGGGAGTAAACGTGCCCTTAGGGAACGGGCGGATATCGGACTCGATCATATCGTTTATAAGGTTCGTATTCTTAACTACGACCTCGTAAGCCTTTTCTTGGCCGAGATACGAGAACTCCTCAAGCATCTCCTCGGTCGTTCTGTAATAAAGCTCTATATCCCTGTCGTAGTCCTTGAATTTTTGACCTGCAAGAAGGATCTTTCTATATACCTCGTCCTCCTTATTCATAAAGTGCGCGTCGCAGGTCGCAACTACGGGCTTACCGTACTTCTCGCCAAGAGCAACGATCTTGCGGTTAAGATCACGAAGCTCCTCGTCGTCGCGCGCTCTTTCCTCAGCGATGAGGAAACGGTTATTTGAGATCGGCTGAATTTCAAGATAATCGTAGAAGTTTACGATCTCCTCAATCTCCGCCTCAGGTCTGTTGTCAAGGATCGCCTGGAAAAGCTCACCCGATTCACACGCCGAGCCAATGATCAAGCCCTCGCGATGACGCTCAAGCTCGGTCTTCGGGATTCTCGGATTTCTCTTGAAATACTTCAAGAAGCCAAAGGAAATAAGCTTATAAAGATTCTTTAAGCCCGCCTTGTTCTTTACCAAAATGATTTGGTGGTAGGGACGGAGCGACAAGGGGTTCGTGCTCGTGCTCATTTCCCTCTTTAAAACGTCAAAGCTTCTGATATCCCTCTCGCGCATAGATGCGAGCATCTTGATATATATTTCCGCAAGTATTTCCGCGTCGTCGTCCGCTCTGTGATGATTGAACTCGCCGAGGTTGTAATATTCTGCGAGTACGTCGAGCTTATGCTTCTTAAGATCGGGATTTAAAAATCTCGAAAGCGCAACGGTATCGATATAGGGGTTATTGAAGGCAAAGCCGCACTCGGTCGCAGCCTGACGAATAAAGCCCGTATCGAAGTTTGCATTATGAGCCACAAGAAGCTTTTTATCGCGTGTTGCCTCATCTCCGATAAATTCAAAGAAGCTTGTAAGCGCCTCGCATATCTTAGGAGCATCCGCTACCATTTCGTCGGTGATGGACGTAAGCTCAACTATATCCGCGGGAATGGGCATCTCGGGATTTACAAAGGTCTGGAATCTATCCACGATCTCGCCGTTCCTTATCTTAACCGCACCGATCTCGGTGATCTTACAGTTTTGTACGGAAAGACCTGTGGTCTCAATATCAAATACTATGGTTTCCGCATCGAAATCCTCGTTATATGCCCCGAAGATCGCGCCTGCGGTATTATTTACAAAGTACGCTTCAACACCCCAGATGACCTTCTGACCGATCTTCTCGGACACAAGCATTGCCTCCTGGAAGCCCTGAACGGTACCGTGGTCGGTAATAGCAATCGCAGGATGTCCCCACGCCTTTGCCTGCTTTACGATATCTCCCGGGGATGCAAGCGCATCCATATGCGACATATTCGTATGCATATGAAGCTCCACTCTCTTTTCGGGAGCATTATCAACTCGGGAAAGCTTCTTTATCTTAGCCACAGCCGTAAGAGTGATCTGCATTTCAATTCCTTCGGTTCTGTCGCGGAGCGTTTCTCTCTTGGCATAACCGCGGATAGCAATAACACCGCCGTCCTTTGCCGCGCCCGTGATAATCTTTGCCTCCTCATCGGTCTTGCCAAAGCACTTGACCTCGATAGAAGAATTGTCATCCGTTATTGAAAACGAAATATTATATTTATCTCCTGCTCGGTTAGGCTCGCAGGTATATCCAAAGGTCGTACCGATAACGGTAACGCTCTTCATTGGGCTCACAATATCCGCAATGGGTATGGGCGCAATATCAAATTCATCTCCGAAAATATACTCGGGTGAGGATATATCAAAGCTTCTCACACCGATCCTGCAAATGCCCTCTTTAAGCTCGGGCGCGCGGTCAACGGTTGAAAGTGTCTGAACTCTTGGGAAAACCGTCTCCTCACTCTCAGCATGCGCTGTGGCGCGGCTATCGTGAAGCTTAACCTCGGCGGCCAGCCTCTTATCGAATTCCTCATAGGCTCGCTCAAGAGAATTATTGTTTGCAAGGAAAATTTCGTCCTCAGTATGTATAATATTAACCTTAATGGAAATGCCGAACTCCGAGCGGATAATTCCCTGCATTACCTCGGGAGTTCTCGCATCACAAAGCAAACGAACGCCATCCGCCGCGAAGGGTATCTCAACAGTTAAGGTCTTATCCTCGTAAATATATCTATATTTATTGAAAAATCCGCGCGCCACGATACCGACACACTCGGTCTCCTTAAGCAGCTCCGATGTATAATCCGAGTCAAAAAGCTCCGCAGGATAGTGAGGCAAAAGCTTTACCCAATTCAGCTCATACGCCTTGGCAATATCACTCTCAATCTTATAGAGTACGTCCTTGGGCACAAGTGACTTAAAGTCAAGCTCCGCGCGAAGCGCTCGGTTTTCCTTATCCGCGCCGATCCTTATATTCTCGGCGGAAAGAAGTATCCTCGCTTCATCCTCACTCGGTGTATATTTATTAAAAATTTGCAAAAAATTCTTTGCCATTATAGCTTTCTCTCTTCTTTAATCCTTTTAATTTCCGAAATCAGTACGGGAATGATCTCATCTTCCTTAATCTTTCTTATTATCTCGCCGCGAGAGATGAGCACCGCCTCGCCGCGACCGCCCGCAAAGCCGATATCCGCCTCACGTGCCTCGCCGGGTCCGTTTACAATACATCCCATAAGCGCTACCTTAATAGGAAGATCTCTAAGGCCTTCTATCTCAACTGCCCTCTCAAACTGTGCCGCAATTGAAATAAGGTCAATCTTCGTTCTTCCGCAGGTGGGACAGCTTACGATATTCATACCGCACTGACCCTCAATTTCAAGCGCATTCAGAATATCTCTTGCCGCGCGCGCTTCCTTTGCGGGATCATCAGTTAAGGACACACGGAAGGTGTCGCCGATTCCCTGACACAAACACGCGCCGATTCCCGCCGCGCTCTTAATGCTTCCCATTCTCTCGCCGCCCGCCTCTGTTACGCCGAGGTGGATAGGATAATCACAACGCTCTGAAACGAGCTTATTTGCCTCGATCATTTCATAAACGCTTGAAGCCTTGATGGATATAACTATATTATTAAAATCGTATTTTTCAAGCAAGGATGCGTGGAACATCGCGCTCTCGCAAAGCGCCTCGGGAGTTGGGCCTCCGTGCTTTGCCAAAATGTGCTTTTCAACCGAGCCACTGTTTACACCGATGCGGATAGGAATATTCTTTCGGTTACAGATATCCGCAACCGCCTTTACTCTTTCCTCGTCTCCAATGTTGCCGGGATTTATACGGATCTTGTCCACTCCGTATTCAGCCGACATAAGCGCCGCGCGATAATCAAAATGAATATCCGCAACGATAGGAGTATCAATACCCGATTCCTTTATGTAAGAAATAGTTTTTGCCGCCTCAATATCGGGCACCGTAATTCTTACGATATCGCACCCCGATGAAGCAAGCAGCTTTATTTGATCAAGAGTAGCCAACTTGTCCATTGTATCGGTATTAGTCATAGACTGGATAGCAAGCTTATTCCCACCGCCTATCTTGACCTTGCCGATCGCGACCTCCCTTGTTTGTCTTCGTATTTTATTGTAATTCATAAAAATCCTCCTATGAATTAAATTGGGGCATCAAAATAGAATGATGCCCCCAAATATCAAAATAGATTTAAGACATCCTTAACTGTAATAAACAACGCGAGCGCCATAAGAAGCATAAATCCTATAACGTTTACCGCTCCTTCGACCTCCTTTTTTATGGGCTTTCTGAAAATAAGCTCATAGAAATGGAAAATGAGATGTCCGCCGTCAAGCGCGGGAAGAGGTAAAAGATTCATAATTCCAAGGTTCATTGTAATCAACGTAAAGAGATAAAGCACACTGTAAAAGCCCGCCTTCAAGGCATCTCCCACCGCACTTGATACACCGACAGGACCCGAAACCGCGTCAATTCCGTATCTGCCCGTAAGCATATCCACTATACTGTCAATTACCATTTTAACTGTCGAGAAGGATCTGAATACCGCGTGCTTCAAAAAGCTCACAAAACCAACCTTCTCGCCCATAACTCTGAAGTCAACGTCGCCGAATGTCACTCCCTGCGACTCCATCGTGGGAAACGTAACGTCATTAAGCACCATTTTCTCGCCGTTTCTTATAATGGTAAGATCAATAGGCTCATGCGCCTTATGAGATATCTCGTAAACAAGCTCGTTTCCCGTATGAACGCGAACACCCTCGACCTTTATGATCTTATCTCCGACCTTCAAGGGATTTTCACATTCATCGGATTTTGAATCAAAATAAAGAGTTTCACCCTCAACAACGTAGCTTTCATTTATAAACTCTCCAACCGTATTGCTCGCAAGAATACCCTTATTGGTACCCGCCTCAACACCGACGAGCAAGCACATACAAAGAATGCCGAGAATGATATTCATGGCGGGACCCGCAAGCGAGATCGCTATTTTTTGTAAGGGCTTCTTGTTACAAAACGCGCGGTCATCGGAAGAGTTGCCGTCCTCGCCGAGCATACTTACAAATCCGCCTATGGGAAATGCTCTTACGCTGAATACTGTTTTTTCAGGAATTTCAGGCGCTTCTCCCTCGGTTGAATCGATGGGATCCTCGCCCCTATCGGACTTCTCCTCAAAATTAAACGTGTCCGCAATATCAAGCGCGGTATTCTTATTATTTTTGATCTTATTTTTATCCTTCTTCTTGGTTGTGAATATCGCGGGGCCCATGCCTATGGAAAACTCAAGCACCTTTACCCCGAAGAGCTTTGCAACAAGAAAATGTCCAAGCTCATGTATTACAACCATTATGCAAAGCATAAGAATTGTCAGAATCAAATTTCCAACCATCAGATTACCGCCTTAAACTAAAAATTATTTCGCAAAAAGAGCTCTTGCGAAGCCCGTCGCCTCGTCGCTTACTTTCAAGATCTCGTCAATATCAAAAATATCAGAAGCACCTGTGTATCTGTCAACCGTGCTTTCAACTACCCGTTGGATATCCGTAAAGCCGATCTGCTTTTTAAGGAATGCATCGACCGCAACCTCATTTGCGAAATTAAGTACCGCAGGAACACCGCCGCCGAGTCTTATCGCCTCGTAAGCAAGAGACAGAAGCCTGAAGGTTTCCATATCGGGCTTATAGAACGTCAATTTGCCAACCGAGAAAATATCAAGCTCCTCGGTAACACCGACAGTTCTTCTCGGATGTGTCAGAGCGTACTGAACGCAATGTCTCATATCGGGCTTCGACATCTGCGCGATTATACTGTTATCAATATACTCTATTGCTGAATGAATTATGCTTTCCCTATGAACTACGACCTGTACCTTATCAGCGGGCACGTCAAAGAGATGAACTGCCTCAATGACCTCAAAGCCCTTATTCATAAGAGTCGCGCTATCAATAGTGATCTTCGCTCCCATCTTCCATGTGGGGTGTGCGAGAGCACGCTCGGGAGTGATATCCGAAAGTTCTCCCTCGGTATAACCAAAGAACGGGCCACCCGAAGCAGTAAGCAAAATTTTCTTGATCTCTTTTTTATCGCCCGCGCGAAGACTCTGAAATATCGCAGAATGCTCGCTATCAACGGGCAAAATCTCAAGATTTTTCTCTCTTGCGACTCTCATGACCTCGTGACCGCCGACAACGAGAGATTCTTTATTGGCAAGCGCTAATCTCTTGCCCGAATTCAACACCGCGAGAGTGGGCAAAAGTCCCGCTCCGCCAACTATTGAATTTATAGCTATAACGTCTTTACCGTCTACGTCCTCAATCATCCTTATGATGCCTTGAGTACCCGAATATACCTTGATATCCGTATCGGCAAGACGTATTTTAAGATCCGCCGCCGCGCGCTCGTTATTCATAGCGCACATCTTAACGGAGAGGCGACGAGCCTGCGCCTCGATAAGATCGACGTTTGAATCCGCGGAGAGAGCCAGGACTCTTATTCCCTCCTTCTCCGCTACGTCGATCGCCTGTGTGCCGACGGAGCCCGTAGATCCAAGAACGATAATATCGGAATATTTATATTTTTCCATCTTTATTTCCAAATCCAATTATCTGAACATATCAAAGTACGTACAAATGATAGCAACCACGGTAGTAACCGCAATGATTGAGTCACATCTGTCAAGAATTCCGCCGTGACCCGGGAATATCTTACCGTAGTCCTTGATACCGAACTTTCTCTTTATAAGCGACATAATAAGGTCGCCGATCTGAGAAACCACGGAAACGATAACGCCCGCTACCGCCAAAATGAAATAGTTCGCCTCATATTCTGTTGATATCTCAACTATAAAGCCATACAGAACAAAGAATGCAACACAAAAAACCACGCCGCCTACTGCGCCCTCGATAGTCTTTTTTGGGCTAACGGACGGAATAAGCTTATGCTTTCCGAAAAGGTATCCTGTAAAGTATGCGAAAATATCGGTTACAAACGAAGCAATAATAGCGAGCAGGAACATAAAGAGTCCGGGCTCAACAAAATCGCGAATGTAAACAATTGCAGTCGCACCTGAAATGATATATATAGCAGTAGCTGCCCAAAGGCCCGCATCCGTTACACAAAGCTTCTCATTCTGAAATACCGCTACCGCGAGAACGTAAAAGATCGTGCCAAGAATTGCAAACACCGAGATCTGTATAAAAAGATCCATATGATCGTGTCTGTTGCAATATCTCAAAAACAGAGGAAAAAATGCCGCCTCTATGTATATCGGTATAGAAATTATAAGATTTTTCTTTTGTCCTATGCAGGAGATCATCTCATAGCAACCAATAAATGCTATAAGAGACACAACTATGGGCAAAACCCAAGTATCACTGAAAATAAACACAGGAACAAGACACAATGCTCCAATTATACCAGTAATCGTTCTTTTTAACATTTTAAAACACCGTACAATTTAAAAATGCCTTTCAATCCATATATAATACTTTATGACAAAAATCAATAAATTATTTATTCAGTCCGCCATATCTTCTTTTTCTCTGACAAAAGATTCGGATAGCCTCTGCCACCGCATCCTCGTCCATATCGGGCCAAAGCGTATCAGTAAAATACAGCTCGGCGTAAGCAGCCTGCCAAAGCAAGAAGTTTGATATGCGAATATCCCCGCCCGTGCGGACGATGAAGTCCAGCTCGGGACAGTCTGCCGTATAAAGTGCTTTTGTAATATCTTCCTCGGAGATATTCTTTTCACCGCTATCGATCAAGGAATTGACCGCAGTTACGATCTCGGCACGCGAGCCGTAATTTATCGCGATATTGACGGTTTTCTCCCTGCCCGCAGTTCTCTCCTCAAGCCCTTTGATCTTCTCGCGAAGCCGTAAGTCAAGTCCGCTCATATCTCCAATAATTTTTATGGACATAGAGGGAGGACAGCTTGAGCTTAAATTCTCGTCAAAAAGCTTCATTAATGCCTCGACCTCGGCTTGCGGGCGCTTCCAGTTTTCCGTGGAGAACGCGTATACGGTCGTGCATTTAATACCGAATTTATCACAGGCGTTGATCACCCGTCTGAATGCCTCAACACCGTGCTTATGACCAAACACACGAGGCATTCCGCGTCTGTTTGCCCATCTGCCGTTTCCGTCCATAATGAAGGCAATATGATTTAAGGAATGAGCCTCAATATCCTTTTTTATGCTTTCAATATTCAACTCTTTATCTGCCATAGCTACTCCGATAAATTGCAAAAGTTAAAAACTCAGCGGGAGCTTTAACGTATCCTCCCGCTTAGTTATTTTAAAGGATTAAACCTTCATAATTTCCTTTTCCTTAGCAGCGGAAAGAACATCAATGTTCTTGATGAACTTATCTGTGATGTCCTGAACTACCTTTTCTGCATCCTTTGCATCATCCTCAGTAATCACACTATCCTTCTTCTGCTTCTTGATATCGTCGTTCGCTGTGCGGCGAATGTTACGGATAGCAACCTTTGCATCCTCGCCCATCTTCTGAACCTGCTTTGCAAGCTCGCGACGTCTCTCTTCTGTAAGCTGGGGGAAAATGAGTCTCAAAACCTTACCGTCGTTTGCGGGATTGATACCGATATCGGATGTCTGGATCGCCTTTTCCATAGCCTTAAGTGTTGTAGCATCGTAAGGAGTAATAACAAGTGTCTTTGCGTCTGCTACGGATACGCTTGCCATTGCGGTGATCTCTGTGGGTGCGCCCCAGTAATCGAACGTTACGCGATTGAGCACTGCCGCATTTGCCTGGCTCGCTCTGATGGAGCTTAAGTTTTCCTCGTAGGAGGCGATAGTCTTCTGCATCTTCTGTTCAAGATCTTTTGTATTGTACTTCATATATGTTTCCCTTTCTATGTATAGAAATAAATTTTTATCTGTGCATCTTTGTGCCGTTTACCTGACCCATAACGGCAGAGTATATATTTTCGGGCTCGGAGAGCGCGAACGCGAACGTATCAATATCATTCTCGTTACAGAAGGATATTGCAGTCAAGTCAAACGCCTTGAGATTCTTTTCGAGTATCTCGGAATATGTAATATCGTCGTAACGAACGGCATTCGGATCGCGCTTGGGATCCGCACTGTAAACGCCGTCAACGTTCTTTGCCATAAGAACTGCATCAGCGCCAACCTCTGCGGCTCTTACTACTGCGGGAGTATCGGTCGAGAAGTAAGCCATACCGCTTCCACCGCCGAAGATAACTACCTTGCCTTCGGAAAGAAGTCTGTCCGCATCTCTCTGCGTATAGAAATCCGCAAACGTATTCATTTCAACGGTTGAGAGAACACGCGCGTCGATATTGTGTCTTAAAAACGCGTCCTGAAGCGCTAACGCATTGATAACGGTCGCAAGCATACCCATGTGGTCTGCGCGGGTGCGGTTCATACCAACGCCCTTACGTGCGCCGCGCCAGATGTTTCCTGCGCCTACGATGATAGCAACCTCAACGCCTGCAGCAAGGCATTTGCCAACGGATTCAACTACCTTGTCCACAAAGTCAAAGTCGAGAATATCCGTTTCGTGATTGTTCTTTAATGCTTCACCCGAAATTTTGAGAACAACTCTCTTATAAATAGGATTTGCCATAAGTTACTCCTCAGAATTTATAGAAATTTGAAAATATTTTCCTCTTTTAATTGTACTACACTTTTTGAAGTTTGTAAACAGGTATTTGTAAATATTTTATATTATTTTACAAATTTATTTTATAATATAATTAATATAATATATAAAAAGAGCCGT
>JAZRDO010000009.1:0-6849 GCA_045660325.1 Eubacteriales bacterium | reverse complement strand
TTGCAACTGCACATGCGGACACAAGGAGCTTCGCGACAAGATCCTTGCTGAAAAGGATTACCTCAACAAGAAGTCCATGTGGATCTTCGGTGGTGACGGTTGGGCATACGATATCGGCTTCGGCGGTCTCGACCACGTTCTTGCATCTGGCGAAAACGTAAACGTATTCGTATTCGATACAGAGGTTTACTCCAACACAGGCGGTCAGGCTTCCAAGGCTTCTCAGGTAGGTCAGGTTGCTCAGTTCGCAGCTGCAGGTAAGGCAATCGGCAAGAAGAACCTCGCTGAAATCGCAATGTCCTACGGTTACGTATACGTAGCACAGGTTGCTATGGGTTACGACTCCAACCAGCTCCTCAAGGCTATCACAGAGGCTGAAGCTTACAACGGTCCTTCTCTTATCATCGGTTACGCTCCTTGTGAAATGCACGGTGTTAAGGGCGGCATGCAGAACTGCCAGCTCGAAATGAAGAAGGCAGTTGAAGCAGGCTACTGGCAGACATTCAGATACAACCCCACACTTGAGAACAACAAGCTCACAATCGACTCTAAGGAGCCCACAGCTGACTACGTTGACTTCATCAAGTCCGAGACTCGTTACGCTCGTCTTGCAGCTTCCAACCCCGAAAGAGCAGCAGCTCTCTTCGCTAAGGCTGAAAGCAATGCAAAGGCTAAGTACGAAAGACTCGTTAAGATGGGTAAGCTTTACGAATAAAAAATAAAAAAGGCGCTCGGTTTTCCGAGCGCCCTTTTTATTTAAAGTGCAGAGTTAAGAGTTAAGAGTGCAGAGTTTAGGTGGATTTTCGGACGAGCCGAAAATCTTCGGTTAAAATTATACTAACTCTGCACTCTGCATTCTGCACTCTGCACTTTATCTATCTGTTTATATCCAATTCATATTTTTATGTTAAAATGCCCTTATAATTTGAATTAAAGGAAAAAATATGAGATATTCAAGAAAATTTACGACGAAATGGCACGACACGGATGCTAACAGGATCGTTACCGCAAGTAAAATTTTAATGTATATGCAGGAAACGGGTAACCTTCAATGCAAGGAATACGGAAATCCGCTTGACGAGATGCGCGACGAGAAGGGACAGGGCTTTATTCTCGGCAGTATTTCGGTCAAGATGTTCAAGCCGATCTATGCTTACGAGGATATCGAGGTATTCACTTGGTGTAAAGAAACAAGGGGATTCAGCTTCGTGCGATACTTTGAAATTATGCGAGGCGGCGAGACGGTTGCCGCGGCAAGCTCACTCTGGGCGCTTGTTGACGTGAATACAAAGTCTCTTGTGCGCGGAGATGAGAGTATGGATCAGTTTTATCCTATCGATACGCCGCTTGATGAGACTCTTCTTCCCAAGAAGGTTAGGATCAAGAGGGATGCCGAGCTTACGTTTATAGGCGAGAGAAAAATTATGTTCTCGGATATTGATTACAATATGCACATGAATAACACGAAATATCCCGATATGGTGTTCGACTTCCTTCCCGACAGAGAGGACAAGTATATTTCGGGTATCTCGCTCTCCTACGTCAAGGAGGCTCATTACGAAGACACCGTTTCGGTGCATATCGGCGAGCTTGACGAGAACGGTTACAGAGAGGTCGTAACGAAAAATTCCGCAGGCGAGAGATGTCTTGAATGTAAGGTGCAGCTGACGAAGATATGAGATAAGTGCAGAGTAGATAAGTGCAGAGTGCAGAATGCAGAGTTGGAATCATTAAAATGGGGATTTTCGGATCGTCCGAAAATCATCCTCAACTCTGCACTCTTAATTCTTAACTCTGCACTTAATAAAAAAGAGCAAAACGGATTTCGTTTTGCTCTTTTTTATTAGTTGTTCTTCCACTCTTCAGCCTTAGCAGCGGAGAGACGCTTGATGCCCTCTGTGGGGTAGATGGAATCAGTTCCGCCGTTTGTGTAGAGGAAGTACTTACCGCCCTCTGTTACGAAAAGGCATTCCTCGTAGCCTGCGGGATCACCGTATGCGCCAACTGTACGCTTTGCGATGAATGTGGAAGCTTCTGTATCGTATTCAACCTTGCAAATGATCTTCTTCATTTTCTATATCCTCCTGTTTAAATTTTCAACGAGGATTATTGTACCATAAAGATACTTCAAATGCAATAGAAATTTTCAATATTTTTAAGAATTTAAATGGAAAATTTTCAAAATTTTACTTTTATTTTATCTTCTCGCGGATAGCCGCAACTCGCTCGGAAATAGGCGGATGGCTGTATTCGAGGAGCACGATAATTTTAGCGGGGGAGAGGTGGGAGAAGTTTTCACGCGAGAGCTTCTTGAGTCCCGAAATTAAAGCTTCGCCGTAGCCCTCTTCGATCGCCTGCTCGTCAGCTTGGTATTCGGCGCGGCGGGAGAGCGCGTTGTTTACAAGTCCAAAGAGGAGTGAGAGGAAGGGAAGGCCTGCCGTACCTAAAATGAGGTAGGAGAAGCCGTAGTTTACAGCATCAAAGCCGAAGTCCGTGCAGATCGAGGGAATGCTTACCGTAAGCCAAGCCATAAGCGCGATAAGGATCATATTTAAACAACCGCGGAAAAGACCCTTCGGGATATCGCGGTGGAGTCCGTGGCCGAGCTCGTGAGCAAATACCGCGCAAATCTCGTCGTCGGTCATTGATTCAAGGAGATTGTCGTAGAGGACGATCTTCTTTGCATTGCCAAGCCCCGAAAAATAAGCGTTGCTCTTCGTCGTACGGCGCGAGGCGTCCATAACGTCAATGGATTTTACTGTGTAGCCGTGGTTAGTGAGAAGTGCCGTGAGCTTGTCGCGAAGCTCACCCTCGGGAAGAGGCGTGAATTTGTTTTGTATCTTTGAGAGCAAGGGAAAGAGCAGATTTACAACGAGCACAAAAATGCACATTGCAACCGCGAAGAGAATGACCATAAGATTGCCGAGGAGCTTGTGGCTTACGAGCATTATATAGGCAATAAAGAAGCTAAGTCCTGCCTCGGTTATAAATCCAAGCACTCTGTCCTTGATAAATGTCTTCATTGACGAGCGGTTGAAGCCGTACTTCTCCTCAATTTTCATTGTCTTGATATAGGAAATGGGGAGCGAAATCAGATTTTCAACGATCGCCTGAAATGCGATTATAACAAGCACCGCGAGATAAGGATTTCCGCCCGATATACCGAGCGCGGAGATGAGTGCCGCGTGCACGTTGAAAATAAGCAGAGCAAGCAAAATTACCGCCGAGATTATATCTCCCACAAGAGATGCGCGGCATAGCTCGCCGTGATATTTTTGCCATTTGAGATAGGTTTCTTCGTCGTAAATGTCGGATACGTTTTCGGGAATCTTGTTGCTTGCGGAGCGGTATTTAATGATAGAAAGCACGAGATTTACCGCAACGGACAGCACGAAAATTATAAGTATAATAATCTTTGTTTCCAAGGCTTTTGCCTCCTTGTGTTTGTATTTATTTATAAGTATAGCACCGAACGGGATTTTTGTCAATAAAAACCACCGCAAGCTTTAATTTGCGGTGGTTTAAAATCAGCCTTCAAGTATATAAGCCAGCATTAAACGGGCAGTGCTTTGAATTCCGTCCACGTGCGCTCTTTCTACGCCGTGGCTGGAATATACTCCCATGCCGAAGGCGGCGGCGCGAACGTTATTTCCGCCCTTGATCGCCTGACTTGCATCGGATCCGTAGCGGTAAAAAAGATCTACCGCATAGTCCGTGCCGCATCTCTCGGCGGCTGCTATCAAGCGGTTAGTCAGATTGTAATCATAAGGCATAGAGGCATCCTTTGCACATATCGTAACCTTTTGCTCGCTTCCGTCGGAATCAGGACCGAGAATGGCGATGTCCACGGCTAAGTATTCGGATATCTCGCTTGGCACGTATATACCGCCAAGACCGATCTCCTCATAGAACGAAAAGGCGAATACGGTATTGTATTTTGGCTTCATGCTATTATCCGCCAAAAATTTCAGTGCAAAGAGGGAACAAGCCATAGCTGCCTTGTTATCAATGAATCGGGACTTGATATATCCGTTTTCGGTTACGGTAAAGCGAGGGTCAATAGAAATATAGTCTCCGTTTTTGATTTCCAAGGCTCTTACGTCCTCGGCATTCTTGACGTTTTCATCAAGCAGCACGAACACTGTATTTTCGTTGCGCTCCATTGTTTTTGCATCGTCATAAGCGTGAGCCGAGTGATGTGCGCAAACAAGCATACCTGTGTATTTCTTGCCGCTACGGGTGTGTACCGTTACGTTTTCGCCCTCTACGTTAGCAAAATTAATTCCGCCCACCGCGCGAAGACGTAAGGTGCCGTCGGCATTTACGCCCCTGACCATAAAGCCCAGCGTATCCGCATGTGCGCTGACACATACGGTTTTGGACGTATCCTCACCCGTTACCGAAATATATGCGGTATCGCGGTTGTCATAGGTAACCTGATATCCCAAATTTTTCGCGTATTCTTCAAGTAACGGCTTTATTTCCGTATAATATCCTACAGGGCTCGGAGTTTCGATAAGCCGCTGCATAGTGTCTATTAAATAAGACGTATCAATTTTCATAAGCTTTATTACCTTGTTTTTATAATTTGCCGTTTCTACAAAATGGTCATTCCCACTCGAAAGTACATCTTTAATATGGGTTGTTTGGAGTGGTTTTTAGTGCGTTTTTATGGCTGTTTTTGCGTTGTTTTATCTCCATTATCCCCATTCAACCGCCAAAGTGTTGTCAAAAGTGTTGTCACGGCATAGCGGCGAAAACGGCGAAAAACAAGCGACTTTAGCCGTTGATTTATTATACCACAAACCGATGTGAATTTCAATACTTTTTGCAAAAATATAGCGTACAGAGCCTTTCCGCTTTGTACGCCTTTTTGCGTTTTGGTGCTCGAACATTTTTCTCTGTCGTTTGATTTGTAGGCTACTAAAATAGAAGTGTTACGTGCTAATTCTACATCTTTTTGCCTGCTTGATGGTTGTTCGACAATTTTTTATGATAATTCAATTTCGGGTAGCATACCTTATTAAGGGAGAATGTATAGAACATTCCGAATGACCAACAAAAGAATCAAGTCTTATTTCGTATTAAAACGAATTGACAGGATGCGATAGCAATTATTTGAATGAAATTCTCATTTTGAAATCTGTACGTTTGAACCAAAGACCTTGCAAACCTAACATCCCATCAAGCCAGGAAAGAAGAATAAAGCCTTAAAGAAAAGAGGCAAAGCTCAAGCGTAGCGTTAGTGCAAACCAAACCAGTAAGAAAAAATATATTAAAGGAGTATCAAAATTATGGATACAGTAAAAAAAGACAAAGTTATTAAGCCAAGAAACCTTATCAAAAACGATGTAGTGTTGAAAACCTACAAAATCTACAATTACAAGTATAAGCTCTCTCCAGAGCATGTAGCCATCGTAAACCGTTGCTATCTGTCGCATTTGCTTGTGTGGTGGGATGCCGATATGCTTATCTATCAAGATGGTGTACTACATATCAAGGAGCATCCCGAAGTCATTATATTTGACGAAGGTTCTTATAACCTCATTACCTTTGAGTATTTGTCGGTTTTCGATACGCTGAAGAAGTATTACGGTTATAATGATAATCAAATTATTTATATGGCACTCTATTTCTATCAAAAGGTGTGCAAAACCAGTATCAAGGCGTATGTTGAAGCTCATTATCCTTTGGTGCTTGATATGCCCAATCCTAATATGCTGAACTTGAACTATCTTTTGGATAACGACCTCTTTATAGATCGTTATAGCAAAGATTCCAAGAAAACAGCCTATGCCTATCTTGAAAGCACAAAGCTGATTGATGATGCCTATGTTAAGGATTTAATCGCCAATCGTTTAGTCACGATGGATAAGGATAAAAACCTTTGCTTCTTGACTTATGACAGCAATCATAATGTCGTGTCTGCCGTAAAAGAAGGTACACACTCATTTTTTGACTATACACAGCATTTAAGCGTTAAACGCAATATGGGGTTTGAATATGCTCTATCTCCTGCACGTGAGCATAACTATTATGAAAACGTGTTTGTGTTTTCAAATCCGATATGCCTATTGAGCTTCCTTACGTTCTGTAAAAGCGGCAACTTGGATATGGAGATACCCGAAAGCAGTTGTTTCATTACCCTATGCGGCAATCACATTGGTGCTTTGAGAGGCTTTCTATATAGGCACAGCGAGGTTATGAACGTTTATTCTTGCCTTGATAATGATAATGAGGGTATTCGCACCGCCGAGCATATTAAGGGGTACTGTCAATTCTTCAAGGAAGCAAGACAATATAGATTTATTGATATGCGTCCTAAATTACAAGAAATCTCCCTCAAAAAGCGTTATGTCAAGGATTGGAACGCTGTATTGCATACATAAGTAAAAACATCCCTCAACCAGTTCTTTACCGGTTGGGGGATGATGATCTTAAGAAATTTTCGTATTTTCTTTTCATCGAGAAAAAGTGGCACTACAATATATGTGTCGGTACTTCTGATGTATCGAACAAATAATTTATTGGAGGTGGCTTATAATGAAAGCTACAATTAAAGGTCGTATTTACGACACAAACAAGGCAACCTTGATTGCCATAGACAATAACGGTTTCTGTCCTATGGACGAGCGTTATATGGAAGAACGCCTTTATCAAAAGGCAGACGGCGAATACTTTGTTTACGGTCATGGCGGTTCGATGTCGCCCTACGGCAAACGTGAGGGCACGAAGATGGTCGGTACTGTTGGTATGTCGCCCGCACCGCTTGAAGAAGCAAAGTGGTGGGCAAGACACCATATGTCTATGGATGCGTACATCAAGCATTTTGGTGCGTTGACATAAAGA
>JAZRDO010000008.1:0-23325 GCA_045660325.1 Eubacteriales bacterium | reverse complement strand
AGCCTCAACTGCGGGCTGCTCTACAACCACTTCTGCCTGAACAGTCTTTTCTGTATCCATGTTTCTAATGATACCTCCATTTCTAATTAAAAGAACATTCTTTTCTTCTGGTGTCTGCCTCTACAAATCAGAAGGGCAGATCTTCGTCATCACTGATTTCTTCAAACTTCGGCATTGCTGCAGAAGCCGCAGGGGTTGCATATGCAGGTGCGCCATAGCTTTCGGGAATGTAAGGCTGACTCATATCACGGCCTGCCATAGGACTTTCATTCTTTGCATCAACAAAGTATGCCTCGTCTGCAACTACCTCTGTAGCATAATGCTTTACTCCGTTGTTGTCTGTCCAGTTTCTGTTCTGGAGTGTTCCTACAACGCAGATGGAGCTTGCCTTCTTGAAATATCTTGTAACGAACTCTGCAGTCTGTCTCCATGCTGTGATGTTGATAAAGTCTGCCTGAGATTCCTCACCGTTACGACCGCTGAAACGACGGTTTACCGCTATGGTGAAGGATGTTACGGAAATTCCGGAGGGTGTTGTCTTGAGCTCGGGATCAGATGTAAGTCTGCCGCCGATGATTACCTTATTGAAGTTGAAATTAGCCATTTTTCTTCTCTCTTTCTATACGCTTTCGTCAATTAATTAATCGATTTCTCCTGCAAAAGCCGAAATCAGGCCCTTGCGTTTTTTTGCAATCCTAAGATTACTTGTCCTCGTGACGGATCACGATGGATCTCATGATGTTCTCGTTGATGCTGAATCTTCTCTCGAGCTCTGCGGGGAAGCTAGCATCGGACTCGAAGTTGATAAGAACGTAGTAACCTTCGTTCTTGTCGTTGATGGGGTATGCAAGTCTTCTCTTGCCCCACTCGTTAACTTCCTTCACGGTGCCGTTCTTCTCAATACGAGCTACGAACTTCTCGCAAACAGCCTTGATCTCATCATCTGCAAGTGTTGCGTCGATGATGAAAAGGGTTTCATAAGAGTGAATAAGCTTTTCCATGTTTTTTTACCTCCCTATGGACTTTTATACGACCGCGCTTTGTCTGATTTAGCGCAGTAGAGAGTCGGCTGCAGAATATTTGCAGACCGTACCAATGTAGAATTATATCATAATTATTTTATCTTGTCAATATCTTTTTTAAAAAAATTCGTTTATTTCACTATATTTTTTCAAGCTTTTTGTACATTTTGCACGGAAGGAGGCAATTTTATATTTGGTAAGGGATTTTAGGGTAAAATTTTTATGGGTTTTGTTATTAAAAACGCGATTTTGATTAAAACACGGGGCAAAAGTTCAAAGAAATGTCAATATTTGTAAATAAAAAAGTGGGAATCGATAATTTGTTTTCGCTCTTTTATTTTATGCGACATTTATTTTTCACCGCGCGCAATATAATAAATTGAGTTAAAATCGCATAAATACCGCCGTTGTTCCGTTTTCGGTTAGGATTTTTATGGACAAAAATGACGAAAAAAGAGGTTTCCCGTTATATTTGTCGTAAAAAAGCCGCGGCGTTTTTTGTGATATAATATTGACGTGACTCGTAAGAAAGGTAAGTCGGTTATGGAAAAGCACATAATGAGTATTGAGCAGGGAAGGAATGGCTTCTGGAGTATTAAGATTTGTGACGGTGAGGAAAATCTTTACCGATATTTCGCATCCGTTACGCGCGACCGTGAGCTGCTTTTGAGAATTAAGGAATATTTTGATCGCGGCGACGTGTCGCTCTTACATATCGATGATATAGTACTCGATATTATATGTATGCAAAAATAGAGCGCGAGCGAATTTTTCGCCCGCGCGTGTGTGTTGCGTGTATTAAAGGAAGGAAGTGAATGCGACCGCCTGACCTAAGATCCTTATGGATTCAAGCTCGTCACCGACAAACAGGCGCGGCTCGTACGATTTGTTTTCGGGAACGAGCATAAGCTTCTGGGATTCAGGATAGTAGTAAATGCGCTTGAGGGTAGTCTCTCCGTTGATAAGACAAACGCCTATCTTACCGTTTTCTACCATATCGCATCTTTTGATAAAAACGTAGTCTCCGTCGTAGATACGCGCGTCGATCATACTGTCGCCGTCGGCGATCAGGCAAAAATCCGCGTCGATATGCGCGCCGACAGATATTTCGCCGAGGTATATCTCCTCAGCTATGGCGGGGGAGCCGCATCTGACCTCTCCGAGAATTCTAATTGATCTCGTGCCCGAGGGCGCAGGACGGGAGATATTGGTTTTGCCCAAAAGGTAGTCGGGATTGACGTTTAAGGCTTCGGAGAGGGAAATGATAGCGCTGGAATTCGGCATATAGATGCCGTGGATATATTGGCTGATCCTCGCCTTTGAGATGCCCGAGGCGCGAGAGAGCGCGGCATAGGTCAAGCCCTTTTCTTTAACTGCGGAGGCGAGACGCTTTGTGAAAATAAGTTTAGAATCCATAACAGCTCCTCTTTTAGCGAAATGCGATGGTGTTAATAATTTAGACACAAATTAATTGCTTGGTAAAATTATTTTAACACATAAAAAATCTTTTGTCAATAAGGAAAAATAAAAAATAAAACAAAGCTTAGGTATGTGTTGACAATATAGAACAAATGTGCTATAATTGATGCAGTTGAGCGAACTTAACAAATTCCGGTAAAAATAGACCGGTATATTTTTTAGGGATTGAGTTAAGTAAACTTAACGATTTACATAAATGCTCAAGCGAGCGAAATACGAGGTATAAAGCATAGAAAGGAGCTTTTTGAAATGGCATTCAGAGGTGTATGCCCATATATAAAGGAACTTGGCAAAGAGAGACAGCTGGCTTGCGAGTGCGCGAGCTTTAATTTTCCCGATTTACGCGCAAAACGGGACGTGATATACGGCTATTGCGCGCATCCTGAAAAATGGAAGGAATGCCTTTTTAAAAAGGCGATGGATAATTTTTACGAAAGGAAGTACAACAATGGCTAATAAGGATAAGCTTTCTTACATAATTGAGGAGAGAAACAGACTTATAAAGCATTACAAAGAAAAATGCGAGGGGCTTGAGGAGATCAATACGCTTATTAAGACTATTTTATTTTTCTTGCTTTGCCGTGGCGGAGAGACAAGGATCGACAAGAGCGAGCTTGCATCCGCCCTCGGAAAGTATTCCTTGAAATTCCGTATGGATGATTCAAATTACTTTATTTCGGTAGTTGATGTGATCCGTGATAATGCTGCCGAGGGTGGTGTGAAAAATGAGGAAGACAAGGTATGATCGCTATATTGAGGAATACGGCAAGGAGTATTTGAGAAGAATGGCGGAGGAGGGGTACACCGACTCCGAAATAGCCCGTATGTCGGGAGTGTCGTACAAGACCTTCCGCAAATGGAGGGATGAGCACGAGGAGTTCTCGGACGCCTTGAAGCTCGGGCGCTTCGGCGCGGACTTCGCAGTCATTGAGGCACTTTATAAGAAGGCGACGGGATATAGCGTTACTGTCAATAAGACCTATAAGCTCAAGCGCATTGATTATGATCCCGAAACGGGAAAGAAGATACGCGAATACGAGGAGCTTGCTACGGGCGCGGATGAAAGCTATATTCCCGCGGACGTGAGGGCTACGTCCTTCTGGCTTAAAAACCGTCAGCCTACAAGGTGGAGCGACAAGCCCGATTCGACCTCATCCGAGCAGTCTGCGGCAATAGAAATTCCCGAGGCGGACACCATCGACGAGTACGTAGAGGAATAGAGGGATGCGAGGAGCAAATAGCGGACGTATCATTATTCCAAAAAGAAAATCTTTATGCTCGCACGCTGAGAGGGGATACATCTGGCGGCCCCAGGATAAGCAAAGGATCTTTATGGCGAGGCTTGAGGACGAGGGGCTTTACGGAGGTGCTGCGGGCGGCGGCAAGTCCGATTGCGCGCTCGTTGAGGCGCTGCGGCAAATAGATATTCCGCATTACAGAGGACTTATTTTACGTAAAACATACCCACAGCTTTTTGAGCTTATAGATCGCTCGCACGAGCTATACCTGCCGTTTTCCCCCGGCGCGGTATACAATTCAAGCAAGCACGTATGGAGCTTTCCGTCGGGCGCAAAGATATATTTCGGTTCGATGGCGCACAGCTCGGATAAATATAATTATCAGGGTAAAAATTATGATTTTATCGATTTTGACGAGCTGACTCAATTTACATACGACGAGTACAGCTATCTTTTTTCAAGAAATCGACCTAACGGAGCAGGCACGCGCTGCTATATGAGGGCGCAGGCAAATCCCGGGGGCATCGGACACGGTTGGGTAAAAGAGAGATTCATTACTCCCGCGCCGCCGATGACCACTATTTTTGAAAACGTAAAGATAATTTTCCCCGACGGACACGAGGAGATAAGAAGAAAGTCGCGCATATTCGTTCCGTCGACGGTCTTTGACAATAAGATATTGCTGCAAAACAATCCCGAATATCTTACAAGACTTGCGTCTCTGGGGGAAAAGGATCGCGCGGCACTGCTTTACGGAGATTGGAATTCCTTTTCGGGACAAGTCTTTACGGAATGGCGCGACAATATTGACGGATATTACGACGGCATTTCCACACACGTTATCAAGCCCTTTCGCATACCGAGTCATTGGAGGGTGTACCGAAGCTTTGACTGGGGCTATTCGAAGCCGTTTTCGGTCGGCTGGTACGCTATCGATCCCGACGGAAGAATGTACCGTATCCGTGAGCTTTACGGATGCACGGGCACTCCGAACGAGGGCGTTCGCTGGAATGCCGAGAGGATCGCACGTGAGATAAGACGAATTGAAGGCGAGGATCAGAATCTTGCAAAACGGGATATTTACGGTGTTGCCGATCCCGCGATCTTTCAGAAGAACGGGGGAGAGAGCATCGGCGAGATCATGGAAAAGCATCTTGTTTATTTTGATCGGGCGGACAATTCGCGAATCGCGGGCAAGCAGCAGATACACAACAGGCTAGCGTTTGACGGCGAGGGCAGACCTATGCTTTATATCTTTTCGACCTGCCGCAATTTTTTACGTACCTTTCCGTCATTGGTTTACGATAATACCGACGTCGAGGACGTAAATACCTCGGGAGAGGATCATATTTACGACGAGCTGCGCTACGTTTGTATGGAGCATCCCATCCGTTCGGTAAAGCGCGATGCGGTAAGGGTTGAACGCGGCGACGGTACGGTTTATTCCGAGGATCGCAAAAGATGTATATTTAAATAAATTTACGAGGATTTTAATATGAATAACAATAAAAACAAACATCCCGATATTTCAGTCGGTATCGGGGCGTTAAAAAAGTACATAGAGGATAAGGCTGCGCTCGTAAGACGAATAGACCGTGAGCGCGCGTTCTGGAGCGAAAGATACACAAGCTCCGACGGGAAGGCATCGGCGTGGCTTTTCAACAGTGTGATAAGCAAGCACGCGGACGTTATTGACAATATGCCCGTATGTGTGTGCCTTCCCCGAGAGAAGAACGATACCGAGGCGGCGGATATGCTTACGAAGATCATTCCCGTTATTAATAAGCGTTCACGATTTGATAAGGTGTACTCCGATAACGCGTGGGAAAAGATCCGCCACGGAACTGCGATCTACGGCGTTTTCTGGAATAATTTCGCAAATCACGGCATTGGGGATATTGAGATCAAAAAGATCGATATTGATAGTATTTTCTGGGAGTCGGGCATTTCCGATATTCAGGATTCGGGTAATCTTTTTATTTGCTCGCTTGAGGATATAGACGTGGCAAGGTCCAAGTATCCCGTGCTTGACAACGATAGCTTCATCAAGGAAAATCAGGCGCTCACGCAGGAGATCTACGGAGAAAACGCGGACTCCTCCGAAAAGTGCGCGATAGTGGACTGGTACTACAAGGTATACACGGACGGCAGAAGCGTGCTTCATTATTGCAAGCTTGCGGGAAACACCGTAATATATTCCTCAGAGGCGGATGAGAACTGTGCGAACGGCTGGTATACACACGGAAAATATCCCGTGGTGTTCGACACTATGTATCCTTGCGATCACGACGTTTGCGGCTTTGGTATCATCTCTATCGGCAAGGATTGTCAGGAGTATATAGACACGCTTGATAAGAATCTTATAGATTATACAAATTGGGCGTCGAGAGTACGCTTCTGGGCGAAGAAGAGCTTAGGCGTAAATCTTTCGGATTTTGCCGATCTTTCAAAGGGAATTATCGAGGTCGAGGGAGATATTGACGAGGAGAAGCTTAAGAGAATTGATATCGGCTCGATGGACGGTTCGGTTATTGATGTCAAGAGAATGAAGATAGAGGAGCTTAAGGAAACCACGGGCTGCCGCGACGTTATGCTCGGCGGTACGGTAAGCGGAGTAACCGCAGCCTCGGCTATCGGTATGCTTCAGAACGCGGGTAATAAGCTTTCCCGCGACGGCATTGAAAATTCCTGTCGCGCCTGTGTTGAGATATGGGATATGACTGTCGAGCTTATCCGTCAGTTCTATGATGAGGAGAGGGTTTTCCGTATCGTGGGCGACGACGGGGAATACACGTATGAGAGCTTTTCCGCATCGGATATGGGTGATGACTGTCCTATGTTCGATATCGAGATCGACACGAGAAAGCGCGCTCCCGATGCAAGGGACAAGCTTAACGATCTTGTTTTGAAGCTTTACCGTCTCGGCGCATTTGATAAGGAAAATCTTGAAAAGACCGAGCTTATGCTAAGCATTATGGACTTTGACGGCATAGGAAAGCTTCGCTCTTATATTTCACACAGCGCGGAGGAGAGAGATGGTTCTTTGTGAGTTTAAGCGAATCGAGGGAGGTAAGATAGGACTTACGATGAAGGGACATTCGTCGTACAAGGAGAAGGGTCAGCTTATAGTTTGCGCGGGAATATCCACGCTTCTTTATACGTTGCTCGGCTATCTTACTAATTCCTTCGGCTGTAAAACGAGGGTTTTCAGGCTTTGCCCCGGTGACGTGGACATTGAAAGCACCGATCTTTCGGAGGAGGCGTTCCGTATGGCGTGTATAGGATTTTTACAGCTTGGCGAAACGTATCCCGGCGAGATCGAGGTTACGAATCGCGTGTGGGAATCAAGGCTTTGCAAAATTCCCTCTATTGATATAAAAGAATTTGGATTTGAGGAGATTTCTTATGAATGAGCTTGAAGGCGTTGTTGAAAATGAAATGAATGAAGCTGACGGTAATATCGGGGATATTGAGATCGGTGGCGAGAGCTTTCATATAGAGGAGTTTGAGCCTACCGCAGAGGAATACCGCGAGCTTGTCGGAGGCGTTTACCGATCCTTCTACGAGGAGGACGTGCGAGCTGCTGTTGAGCGCGCGATCTCAGAGAGAAGCGATGAGATAAGACGCGAGCTTGAATCAAAAATGCAGGAAAAGGAAAAGAGCATTCGGGATGAGGAGAGAAGGGAAATATTAAAGAAAATTACCCAAAGACGCCTCCGTCCCGACGAAAACGGACTTACGGGTAAGCGAAGTGTATCCGGGAGGGACGTTTCTAAAATGACAAAAGAGGAGAGAGCCACAGCCGCAAGGAAGGCGGCGGGCGGCCTCATTATTAATTTCAAATAAAAGGAGAAAAACAAAATGAGAATTACAGATACAAAGATCAATTTGTCCTTGTTCGGCGCAGGGGCAAACGTTATGGGTACGGACGGTTATACCGACAGCGTTGCCGGAGCAAAGGAAGCGTATGCGGAGGGCGAGGGCTTAACACCCGAGATGAAGACATACTATGCGGATTATCTTATTGATAACGCCGAGCCCGCGCTTGTTTACGACAAGTTCGCGCAGAAGGTAAATATTCCCCGCGGCAACGGTAAGACGATCCAGTTCCGCAAGTACAATCCGCTTCCCACACTTACGGAATCCATTGCCGAGGGCGTTACACCCACAGGTCAGAGAATCGATATGAATACGGTAAACGCCACCGTTGCTCAGTATGGCGGCTACGTTGAATTCAGCGATTTCCTTCTTATGAGCGCTATTGATAACAACCTTTGCATGGCGACAAAGCTTCTCGGCGCACAGGCGGGCAGAACTCTTGACGCTATCACTCGCGAGGTCGTTTGCGGCGGAACTAACGTTCAGTATGCCGACGGTCAGGTAAGCGCAAGACACCTTCTCACAGGCGGTAACGAGGATCCCGCGGAGAATTGCTATCTTACTGTTTCCGCTATTCGTCGCGCGGTAAGAAGCCTTAAAAACCAGAACGCGGAAAAGATCGACGGCTCGTATATCGCTATCATTCATCCCGATTGCGCGTACGATCTTATGAATGACCCCAACTGGAAGTTCCCCCATCAGTACGCGACACCCGAGAACATTTACGAGGGTGAGATCGGTAAGATCGAGGGCGTAAGATTTATTGAGAGCACAGAGGCAAAGGTGTTCTCCGCAGTGGATATTCTTCCCGGCTTGAAGCTTACTGTTGCCGAGGATATAGACGGTCTTGCGATTGTAAAGTTTAATTCCAATATGCCCGTTGAGGATAACGTGCTTGTAGGAAAGAACGTAGTTATTGGCGGTAAGACCTTGAAGATCACCTCCAATACAGCCTCTGAGATTACGCTTG
The DNA here is from genome assembly GCA_045660325.1 of Eubacteriales bacterium. GTDB lineage: Bacteria > Bacillota > Clostridia > Oscillospirales > CAG-272 > SVTX01. The sequence goes on along the minus strand of JAZRDO010000008.1, from coordinate 14,737 downwards.
TTGAGAATATGGGTAATACGACCATTCCCGGTGTGGTGAACTGCTTGGCGGGCGAGATCATCGCATCCGCTGACGGTGGCGCTTCGGGTAAGGACGTTTACGCGACTCTCGTTTTCGGCGATAACGCGTACGGTACAACGTCTATTGAGGGCGGCGGACTTGAGCATATCGTAAAGCAGCTTGGCTCCTCCGGTGCGGACGACCCGCTTAATCAGAGAGCGACTGTGGGCTGGAAGGCTTCAAAGGTAAGCGTAAGACTTTGCGAGGCATTTATGGTAAGAATTGAGACAGTTGCCTCTGCTTGCTACGAATAATACTTAAAAAATATTAAATATCTGGATAAATGAAAGGAAAAAATCATGGAAAACACAAAAAACATCGATGCAATAAACGCTCTTAAAGAGGAATACGAGGCTAAGCTTCTCGAAAAGGACGCTGAGATCGCGCTTTTAAAAAATGTCGAAAGATCCAAGAAGGAAGAGAAGGCGCGAATGAAGGGGGATGCGGAAAAGTATCTTAACGAATACGTAAGCATCAAGCTTTTCCGCGACAACGATAAGTATCGCGATGACGTTTACGTTTCGGTAAACGGTAAAAACTGCATAATCAAGAGAGGCGAATGGGTAAGGATCCGCCGCAAGTTCGCTCTCGTGATAGATCAGTCCGAGATCCAGGACCTTAAAACAGCGGAATTTCTCGAGAATCAGCAGAGAAAATTTGAAGAGGCAAACGCGGTTCTTTGATGCTTTTCCGTGATTGACGTTTCATTTATCCTTAAATAAGCGATAAATGAAAGGATGAAGGATTATGGAAAATTATAATAAGGAACTTTGTGAGGAAAGACACGCGAGAACGCAGGAGACACTCGACAAGCACGAAACCAAGATCGAAAATCTTGAAAAATGCACAAGCAAGCTTGAGCCTCTGGTAGAACACCAGCAGGAGCAGTGCGAACAGAGCATTGAGGCGATCACAAACATTCAAAAGAAGCCTTCTGAAATTATCTTGAAGGCGGTAACACACGCCGCAAGCATTTTGGCAGGCGCGCTTGCAGTCTGGATCCTCCAGCTTCTGGGTATTTCTTAATATTTCCCCCCGTAGGTCAAATTGACCTGCGGGGGCACTGTTGACTTTGAGCGGCATTTGTGGTATAATACTAATATAGAATTTTATTTTGGAGGACAGTATTATGAAATCACTCAAATATAAAATTATCATATCACTTGTAGCGGGCATCGGATTTACTGCGATATCGTATTATTTTTTGCTTCCCGCTATTAACGTCTATGATATCGGCTTCTGGCTGTATCTTACGGCTGTGATATTCAGCTTTGCTTTTCCTTTTATTTTAAAGAAAAAGGAGTCCTCGGGCGAGACTAAGCAGAGGACTATAAATATTAACGGCAAGCAGGTAAATATCGGCAGCAAGGGCGCGGGAGTTAAGGTCAACTTTATCCCGATCGCAGTTATTGCAATCCCCTTGATTGTGCTTATAATAGGCTCAATTTTCTCCTCGCAGGTATTTAATGCCAAGAAATACGCTGACGTAATAAATATAAGAGAAGCGGTATTCGAGGAGGATATGAAGGAGGCGGATGAGATCACAAATATTGCGCTGATGGATAGTGCGTCCGCCGAGCTTATCGGTAAGAATACACTTGGTAAGCTTGCCGACAATATCTCACAGTATGAGATAGGCGCGATGTATACTCAGATCAATTTCAAGAACAATCCCAAGAAGGTAAATAATCTTGAATATGCCGACTTCTTCAGATGGCTCAATAATAAGGAAAAGGGAATTCCCGGCTACGTTATGGTCGATCCCGTTGACTCAAAGGCTAACAGTGCTGAGTATATCGAATTTGAAAAGCCCTTGAAGTACGTGGATTCCGCATATTTCGGCGAGGACCTTATGCGAAAGCTCCGCTTTGACTATCCTACGAAGATATTTGATTTTGTAACCTTTGAAATTGACGATGAGGGCAAGCCCTACTATATCGTTTCCTGCCTCAAGGCAAGGATCGGACTTTTCGGAGCAATGGACGTAAATGAGGTGATCATTTTTGATCCTTCTACGGGAGAAAGTCAGCTTTATTCGGTTGAGAACACTCCTCCGTGGGTTGATACTGTTTATTCGGGCGACCTTGCCGTGCAGAAATACAATTGGCACGGTATGCTTGAGGGCGGTTTCCTCAATTCTATTTTCGCTAAGGTTGGCTGCAAGCAGACCACTGACGATTACGGATATATCACTATCGAGGACGACGTATGGTACTTTACGGGCGTAACCTCCGTTACCGCGGACGAATCCAATATCGGATTCATTCTTACAAACGCGAGAACGGGCGAGTATATTTACTATCCTGTAGCGGGTGCTGAGGAATATTCCGCTATGAATGCCGCGCAGGGTCAGGTTCAGCATATGGGCTACCGCGCGTCCTTCCCGTCGCTCGTAAATATTTCGGGTGAGGCAACCTATATTATGGTGCTCAAGGACAATAACGGCTACGTTAAGCAGTTTGCTCTGGTAAACGTTGAAAACGTAAATATCGTTGCTATCGGTGATTCCCAGCGAGATGCGATAAAGAATTACCGTGAGCTTTTAGCGAAAAATGGCGTAGTAGACCCTTCAGATAAGCCTGATCCCGAGGGAGACGTAAAGACTGCAATCGTTACCGTCACGGGCATAAGAGACGTGGTTACAGGCGGCGAGACCTACGTTTATTTAACGGCGGACGACGGCAATATCTATAAGTGCGCCATAGCGGATAACGAGGCGATAATTTTCGTCATCGTCGGCGATTATCTTAAGATCGATTATCTTGAAACCGACGTCGCGGGTATTCGCGCGATCCAAAGCTTTTTGTTGGTTCCCACAAGTGAAGGCTAATAAAATAATAAATGCTCCCGATGCTGAGGCATCGGGAGCATTTATTATTTTGTGAAATCAAATTCCGCCTTTCCGTCGCGAAGAACGAGTCGGGCGGAGAAGGGCGTGCCCTTCTTTGAAATAAAATTCTGAATTTCCGCGGTCCTGCCCTCGGAGAGGAGAAGGCGCGCGTTTGAAATGGAAATATTTCTCTTGCAGATGTACGAATTGAGCTTGAAGGTGCAGCCCTCCTTATAGCCCGTACATCCGTAGCTGAATTTACCCTTTATTACGTTCCTTCCGCAAACAGGGCAGGGACCTACGATGTCTCCGTAGAAGCCAGTGTCGTTATCGGTCTCAACAGGCTCGTCGCGTCGGGTGAATACCTCGCGGATCTCGTTCTCCGCCATATTAACGCTGTCCTTGACGGTTATCTCGCGACGGTAAACCTTCTTGAGCGCCTGACCGAGCACGCTCGTCTTGTATTTATCCATTGAAATATTCATTCTTCCGAGCTGCTCAATAAGGAATTCGCCGTTCGGGAGAATGGTGTAAACGTCCTTCTTAAGCTCAATATAGCCCGACTTGCGCGCGTTGTCTATAATGCCCGTTCTCGTCGCCTCCGTGCCAAGCTCAAGGCCCTCGAATATAGCCTTGTAGTCCTCGTCGTCGCTCTCGGCATCGTTGCCCAAAAGCTCACTTTCGTGCGCGCGCTCGTTCTTTTCCGTAAGCGCCGCCTTGTCCTTTTTGAAGGGATTTTTGAGATAGTTATTGAGTGTTTCGATCGTGTAGTGCTTGGGAGGCGTGGTTTGCTTTTCCTGCGGCTTGAAATTGATATTTACTATATCACCAACCTCAAGATTCGGCAAGAGCTTGTCCTTTCTGTCCGCATCGTCGAATCGCAAAAATCCCTTTTGCAATATAGTAATTCCCTTGAGCGTGAACTCCTCGTGCTCGCCTACGGCAATTACCATTTCGGTCTTTTGAGCAAGACATTCCTCGGCGCAGAAGACCGCAACGAATCGGCGGAAAACGGTCTGGTAGACCTGCATTTCGCGGTCGCTCAGCTGCTCCTTTTTAGGTATTTTATATGTGGGAGTGAGCGCGGAGTGGCTCTCGATCTTAGAGTCGTCAAAGATGCTCTTCTTGTCCTTGAACTCAATGGGATAACCTATATTTTTGATGTTAGAAATTATCTTTCGTATCTTGTCCTTTTCATTCGTCGCAAGATATTCGGAGTTGGTTCGGGGGTACGTCAGATAGCCCTCCTCGTAAAGCTTTTGTACGATCGCAAGGCTGTCCGCCATTGACATTTTATACTTTTTACCGAGCAAGGACTGAAGCTTTGACAAGGAGAAAAGCTTCGGGGGATTGATCGTTTCCTTTTTGCTCTTCTTTGATTTTACTATTGCCTCGCTTGAATTATATTTTTGGCAAAGCGCGTTTGCCTCATAAAGCTTATCCTTTTCAAACTTATTTTTGGATACAAGCTCGACGGTCTCGCCCTTCGTTTGCTCCTTTGATGCGATAGCGTAGTACACCTCGGGGACGAAATTGCGGATCTCCATATCTTTGTCGTATATTGCCTTTACGATAGGGACGATAACACGACCGATGCGGAGAAGGGTTCCCGTTTTGAGCGTCGCGTATCTTGTCAGATTTACGCCGTAGAGCCAGTCGATATAGGTTCTCGCAAAGCCCTCGTCGGCAAGGCTCTCGTACTCGCTCTCGTCCTTCATCTCGGAAAGCGCGCGTCGTACTGTCTCGGGTGTCTGGTCGGGGAGCCAGAGTCGTTTGAAGCTCTTGCCCGTAGCACCCGTATTCATTACACATATTCTTATGATGATTTCACCCTCGCGGTCCGAGTCTCCCGCGTTGACTATCGTATCAACGTCAGGACGGAGGCAAAGATATTTTATTGTATCAAACTGACGCGCAACACCCGCGTCGATCTTTTTGTCCGCACCGAGCTTCATCTTGAATTTGAATTCGTCGGGGAAGCAGGGAATTGTGTCCATGCTCCATCTTCCCTCGGTGTGAGTGTAATCCTCTATGTCGCACAAAGAAAACAGGTGTCCGAATGCCCAGGTTACAAGGTATCCGCACCCTTCAAAGTATCCGTTTTTCTTTTGCATTTGCCCGATTCCCGCGACGATATTTCTCGCAAGGCTGGGCTTTTCGGCAATAATTACTGTCATCTATATCTCCAAGCTGTCATTATATGAGCTAAAATTTACTATATTTATTGTAGCATAAACAAAGGTGTTTGTCAATCGAGCTTGATGGAAATAATCAATTTTAGACCCCGATACTTTTTGTTAACCCCGCTCAAAAATAAAAAATATTGACAAATGAGCCAAAATATAGTATAATGATATAGTCGATTATGTGTAAATCATTTTGTTGTATGAGTTTACAATTTTAGATTTGCACAATTTTAAACGAGAAATAAGGCGAATTTTTGCTTTATGAAAGGATGAAAATTATGGATTTTGTTATATTTACGGATTCCTCCTGCGACCTTCCTTCCGATAAGGTTGCCGAGCTTGGGATCAAGGTTATTTCTCTTGAGGTTAATATCAGCGGTATAGGTACACGTCTCAATCACGAGGTGGATCCCCGTGAGGTTTATGCGATGCTCCGCGAAAAGCGCGAGATGAAGACATCTGCCGCAAATATGGAGAGCTTTACTGAAAGCTTCGAGCCCGAGCTTGTAGCGGGTAGAGACGTGCTTTACCTTGGATTTTCCTCAGGTCTTTCCGCAACGTTTATGAATGCAAAGAACGCTTGTGAGGATCTCGCTGAAAAGTACCCCGAAAGAAAGATCATCGCGATCGATACGCTTTGCGCTTCTCTCGGTCAGGGCCTTCTTGTAACTCTCGCTTGCAGAAAGCAGGCGGCTGGTGCGACAATTGACGAGGTTGCCGAATACGTTGAGCAGACAAAGTATCATCTTGCTCACTGGTTTACTGTTGACGACCTGTTCTTCTTAAAGCGCGGCGGACGTGTGTCTGCGGCAACTGCGGTGCTTGGCACAATGCTTGCGATTAAGCCCGTTCTTCATATGGATGACGAGGGACATCTTATCAGTATGTCCAAGGAAAGAGGCAGACGCGGAGCTATTTCGGCTCTTGTAAAGAAGATGAAGGAGACCGCTATTGATCCCGAGAGTCAGACCGTTTACATTTGCCACGGCGATTGCTATGACGACGCGAAGCTTCTTGCGGATATGGTGACCGAGGAATTCGGCATTACGGATATTATGATAGATTATACAGGACCCGTTATCGGAGCGCACTCAGGCCCCGGTACACTTGCGCTCTTCTTTATTGCGGCGCAGAGATAATTGTTTAGGTACTCAAGCTTAGTATGCCGTCAATTCGGACGGCGGAAAGGGGATAGTAATGGGAATTACGGGAAAGAAGCTTCGCAGTATGATGATATCGGCTGCGAATCATCTCGATAATAATAAAGAAGAGACCAATAATCTCAACGTTTTCCCGGTGCCTGACGGTGATACGGGAACGAATATGAGCCTCACTATGAGCACCATAAAGAGCTCGGGCGAGCACGACGCTGTCGGCGAGGCTGCCGAAAAGATCGCCGCGCTTATGCTCAGAAGCGCGAGAGGTAACTCGGCAGCTATCCTTTCTCTCTTTTTCAGAGGTATGGGAAAGGCGCTTCGCGGTGTGAACGAGGCGGGCGCTCGTGAGCTTGTTTCGGCTCTTGAGCGAGGAACGGTTGAGGCGTACAGAGCGGTTATGAAGCCCACCGAGGGTACTATTCTCACGGTAATGAGAGTATGCTCGGAGGATGCCAGACGCGCTTATGACGCGAATAATTCAATAGAGCTTGACGAGCTTATCGAGCTTGTCGTAAAAAGCGCGGAGGATACTCTTTCAAGGACTCCCGAGATGCTTCCTGTTTTAAAGCAGGCGGGTGTAGTTGATGCGGGCGGCTACGGATTCGTATTGGTTCTTCGCGGTATGAGATCCGCATATTTTGACAAGCCTGTTGAAAATGAAGGCAAGGCTGAGGCAGAGCCGACGGCAGCTGTCGGAAATGGCGCGAGCTTCTCGGATTTTGACACGGATTCCATTGAATTCGGTTATTGTACCGAATGTATCATTGATAAAAACGAGCAATATCTCGGCGAGGATACGTCGGGCGAGCTTTATGAATTTATAAAGGGAATAGGCGACTCCGCCGTATTCGTGGATGATGAGAGCATAATCAAGCTCCACATACATACGAACGACCCCGGAGCAGTGCTTACGAAGGCTCTTGATTTTGGTTCTCTTGCATCCGTTAAGATTGAAAATATGCGAAATCAGCATACTAATCTCAGCGGTGGCGCAGGCAAGGAGGATACAAAGCCGAAGAAGGTCAAGACTGAGAAGAAGTACGGCTTTGTCAGTGTATGTATGGGTGAGGGAATATCCGAGGTGTTCCGTGACCTTGGTGTTGATACCGTCATCGAGGGCGGTCAGACTATGAACCCCAGCACGCAGAATATTATCGACGCGGTTATGAAGACCCCGTCCGAATACGTATATATTTTGCCGAACAATAAGAATATCAGCATGGTAGCAAAGCAGGCGGCTGAGATCGTTACGGAAAGAAGGGTTATCGTTCTTCCGACCGAGAGCGTTCCGCAGGGAATTGCGGCGATGATAGCGTTCAATCCCGATGTCGAATCCGATATGAATACCAAGGAAATGAAATTTGCCTATGAGCTTGTTACCTCTATGTCCGTAACGTATGCGGTAAGAGATACCCAGATCGATAGATTTACGATAAAGAAGGGTCAGTTCTTGGGTCTTGTGGAAAACAAGATCGCGTGTGTAACCGATACCCGTGAGGCGTGCATTCAGCAGCTTTCCCGCGGAATGACAGGAGCATCCTTTGTAACCGTATTCTACGGCGAGAGCATTTCCGACTCCGAGGCTGAGAAGGCGGCAGGAATTATTTCCGCAAAGGTTGGCGGAGCTTGCGAGGTGGCTATGCTGCCCGGAGGTCAGCCGATTTACGATTACGTAATTTCAGTAGAAACTTAAAATTGAAGCCCCGCCGAGATAGGCGGGGCTCTTTTTTATGGCTTGATTGAATTATTCAAAAAGTTTTGATAATTCCTTGACAAAAGTAAATAATCGTGTTATAATAAGAGCACATAATTATAATTATTATATTTAATATATACATCTTTCACGCGAGCGTGCGGGAAGCGGAGGTGTCGTATGACGTTTTCTTTGGTTTCTGTCGCAGTTTTAATATTCACTGCGGCGATCGTATTGTACGAAATAGCAAGAGGAATCAAAAGGGGATTTTATGCGAGTCTCATTAATGCTGCCTTCGTTTTGCTCGCGGTTTTTTTGTCTCTTGTGATTTCCGCACCTATTTCTGATGCGTTGGCAAAGCTTATTTACAGTCCGATCTCTTCGGTCGAATTCATTACAAGGCTCGGAGAAAATCTTCCGTCAATAAGCAAGATCGTGTTCGCGTATTGCGATGCTATTGTAAATCCCTTCGTATTCGTTTTTGTATTCCTTGTGCTTCGCATCGTTACAAGAGTAGCACTTTTCATTATCAAGAAGAAGAATCCTAACCTTGACGGCGAGAACGACAAGGACGTAAAGGAGAACTCGGGTTGGCTTAAGAGACACGAAAGAGGATTTAATATTTTAGTAAACACCTTGTGCGGTGTTTTCATCGCCTCGATCCTTATTTCTCCTGTAATGGGTACTGTGAAAATGTTCGACAGAGCCGTTACGATGATAGAATCCTTGGACGTGCAGGACGTTGATACCGATGAGCTTGAGGATCAGCTTGACGACTTGATTGGAGATTATAAAAACGACCCCGTAGCAAACGTCGTATATTACTGCGGCGGCAATATCGCGTATTACGCGAGCGCCACAAGTGATCTTGATGGAAGCTATTTTGCCATTAACAGAGAGCTTAAGAATACGGGCAAGTATTTTAATAAGATACTTGATTCCGCAAGGCTTATGGTCAATATGAACGAGGCTACAAGCTCCGAGATTGAGGATCTCAAGAGGGTAGGTAAATACATAAATAAATCCGAATCCTTAAAGAATATAGCCGCGGACTTCATTTCGGGAACAGCGGGCGCATGGCTTGAGGGCGAGGCGTTTATGGGATTGCCAAGACCTGCGGTAACCGAGGCGGCAAATCCCGTTATAAATAAGGTTTTATACGTTTGCTCCAAGACCACTCCGAGATACGTTGCAAACGATATGACTACCTTAATAGAGCTTTATTTACTCTTCCTTGAGGAAGGTATTATCGATAATACGAACTACGTTGACCTGCTTTCACTTTTTGGTGACGACAGCTTCTTAAATGATATCAAGAGGATATTAAAGAAAAATCCCAGAATGGCGGATATTGCCGACGCGGTCGACGATCTTACCGTCAGTATGATAACCGCCGCGGTAATTGACGGCGGAATCGGCGAGGGTGAGCTTAATATCATTATGGAGGATATCTCCGATGCGGTAAACGAGGTAAGACATCTGCCGAGAGAGGATCAGATAGACTTCATTAAAAGCACGGCTTACGAGGCTATCCGAAACAGCGGACTTGACGTTCCCGAGGATATGGTGGAGGTGACCGTGGAAAAGCTTGTCGACGATATTGGTGCGACGAGTGGGGATATAACTCCCGACACGATAAGAGCCTTCTTTGAAAAGTACAGGGCGGATCTTGATTTAGATGCCGTATCTTAAATTAGGAAATAAAAAATGGATGAAATTTTAATTTACGTTGAAGCAATGCTCAAGGGCGTAATTACCGTCTCCGCAATCGCGGTGGCATACGTTCTGATAGCATTTTACCTGCCGCGGTTAATAATGAGGCCCGTTCCGTGCGGAAGGCGAATGCAGGATCGCGGTATAAAAAAATATACGTACGAGAGCGGAAGAGCGGTTGTATATATGCCCGAGATCCCCGCAAGAAAGTATATAAAGCAGTATATTATTTGCTCGGAGAACGGCGCAAAATATCTCCGTTGCTACGTAAACAACAGGGTGAGATATATAGAATACGACGTTCACGTGTTCAACAATAAGAATAAGCTGATCGATATTATAGGCGTAAATGAGCTTTTGAGTGGCGGAGATATTTCGGGCGCGGTAAAGCTTCCCGCCGATACCGCTTACGTAAGTCTTATTCTTCGTAATGCCGACGGTATGTATTGGAACAGGGATACAAGAGCGCATTATTCTTACGTCTCCTGTGCTATTTACGGCGGTGTGTCCGCGCTTTTGATAGCGATAGTCGGTATGCTTACGAATTCCTTTGTAAGAGCGTTCTGCCACACCTCGGATATCGTGTTCCCGTCGAATATTTCCGCGTTTTTGATCTCTCTTGTAATAGGTCTTGCGCTTGGCGGTGTTATTGTTCTTCTTTATACAAGAAAGTACAAAAGGGGGATAAACTGATATGTCGAACAAAAAGAATGTTGTAGTGGCAAAGGGCGAATATCAGGATAAATGCGATTGCGCCGTATATCCCAAGCAGTACGTTATTTTGAAAAATGACGGAAAAAGATATCTTTCCGTTCGCTTTATGAATACGCTTCCTTTACCTGTAACACATATAGAATTTATACTTTTCCAGCTTGACGTTGCGGGTAACGTGATAAAGAAAAACAGAATCCGCGAGGATATATCCCGTACGAGGGCGAATGCTCCGTTTGCAATTCCGAACGGAATTATGCTTTCCGAGAGGTGTGTGGATTTTAAGATACAGCCCGTGAGAGCAAGATGCGGCAGGTACGTTTATTCATTGGAGCATAAGGATCCGATTGCGGTTTATCCGCTTGATTCCAAGTGGAGATATAAGGAGAGCTTCCTTCGTGGCGAGGGCTCGTTCTCTCAGGTCTCTAAGATGAGAAGATCAAATACACTTTTGAATTTCATTACTATCCTCACGCTTGCGGCGGTGAGCGCGATATCGCTCTTGCCGTTTATCAGCTGGATGATGAATGAGATACTGTACCAGATAATTTAAAAATCGGTGGTTAAAAATGTTAAAGCATAAAAAAATAATTGACGGATTGACTTTAAGTCAAAAGGCGCGTCTTATATCGGACGTGTCCTTACTGACCGACAGTGAATTTGTATCGCAAGGTCTTCCGTCGGTAAAATTTGCGGATTTTACAAAATACTGTGAGATACTTTTTATTTCTCCGTTTGCATTGGCATCGTCATACGACGGAGAGCTTATAAAAAAGGTTGCGCGAGCAGTATTTTGCAAAATGGGTCGTGACGGTGTCAACTGCGCTATCGTTCGCGGACCTAAAATAAAAATAAGTCCCTTTGATATCTCGTATTCGGACGACGTGGAGGCTTGTGTGTCCACGGTTGACGCTATACTCTCCGCCGCTGACGAGGTATCTATGAGAGTTTGTCTTGACGGCTTCGGTGTATCCGAAAGCGATACGGAATGGCTCGACAGGATTCCTAAAATGAATATTGTACGCGAATATATAGTCAAGCCCTTTGAACGTGTGTCGGCTCATACCTCCTGCATTGGCATTATTGCCGAGCAGCTGTCCGAGTCCTCGCCCTATTATTCGGTAAACGAGGAGCTTAAAAGGGATATCATCACAGGCAGGATGAAGTCCTTTGCGGGCAAGCTTATTTGCCGCAATGTAAGAGAGAGGGATACGGTCAAGGCGATCGAAAACGGAATGATATGCTTATCCGCATCCGAGAGCACGCTTAAAGCCGCCGCGGACCGATACGTTTCCTTGAAGAGCTTGATAGCAAGCGGACGTGTTACTGTGGGAGAGCTTATGTCCGAGGAGGAATCGGGTAGGGCGATCTCTCCCGACGCGATTGATCTGGCGATTGAGAGACTTCTTGATTTTGCTGAGAACTGTAACAGAACGGTGATTTCGGCTATGGCGGACAGTACCGACGAGATTCTTGCCGAATGCTTTAAGAAATGCTCCGTCTTATTAAAAAACACAAGGGAAGCGATCCCCGTAACCAATAAGCAGACCGTAGCGCTTATCGGAGATATAATAAATCTTGCGGACGGAGAGAATTATTCCGAGATTTATGATAAATACGTTTCTTATCTTGAGGCGCTCGGATTTACCGTGAACGGATATTCCCAGGGCTACGAGATAGGTAAGGAGCTTTCACAGGACAAGGATCCTGTTTGCTATGAGCTTATAAGAAAGAGCGATAAGGTCGTCGTATTTTTGGGTAAAACAAAGAGCGCGGAGAAGAGAATAAAAGAACATAAGAATCTCCACCTTGATGCAAATCAGGCGCATTTTGTTGACAGTATCGCAAGCTATAAGCATAAGATAATTTTCGTTTACTGCGGCGCGTACTCATTTGATGCGAGCTTTACAAAATACGGAGCGGCAACGATTTGTATTCCGAATAGCTCCGAGGGCGCGATAAAGCATGCGCTCGGCATAATTCTCGGCATTGACAATGCCGAGGGTAAGCTTTCTTCACCTGTATATGCGGATACGGATTCCTTTGCCCGAGCGCTTGAATACAGAAGCTATCTCGGTACGCGTACAGGTCGTTTTATGGGTTACCGATATGCCGATACCGCGGGATATGGTGATTATTTCCCGATAGGCTCGGGATACACGGGCGCAAGCTTTAAGTATTCACATTTCCGTATTGATGACAAAAAGATAAGCTTTTCCGTAAAGAACACCTCAAGGTTACCCGCGACCGATATCGCGCAGGTGTACGTCGGCTTTGAGGGAAATGCACTCGCAATGCCGAAGAGAGAGCTTCTTTGCTTTGAGAGAATTACCCTTGCGGGCGGCGAGACGAAGCATATTTTACTTGATTATAATTATTCATTGCTTGATGTTGATAGCGGGGAATTTGTTTTTCCGCGCGGAAGATATAGCTTCTATCTTGGGTCTTCATTGAGCGATGCTGAGCTTGTTCTTTCCGTAAATATGGGAGAGCGTGAGCTTAAATCGGACAAAAAAGAGGACTTATCCGATTATCTGGAGTCCGAATCGAATATTTTGTCGGACAAATATACGTTGGAGGCGGATTGTAAACATATGAAAAAAGGCTACAGAAATATAATTTTCGGAGTCGGCGCGGCATTCCTTGCGACAGTTTTGGCGCTTTTGTCAATGATCGCGGGAATAAGCTCCCCCTTCGTATACGTGATCTCCGCAATTCTTATGATCGCGGCAGTCGTATTCTTCGTTTTGCACGGAGTAGATAATGCGCGCATAGAGGCGGCGGAAAGAAAGAGGATAAACGAGGCGAATGCCAAGCTTTTTGAGGATGCGGAGAAGATTCCCGTGGTATCCGCGAGCGTTATGTTCGTGAATGAATTTGATAAGCTTGAGCTTCGTGTGACCGAGACGCAGGAAAATGATGAGATCGAGGACGATCACTTCCGATTCGTTAAGAAGGACTTTAAGTTCAATAGCCTCATTTCCGACTTCGAGGTGTTCACAAAGGATAGAGGATACAATTTTGATAAGGGTGTTATTGCAAGGCTCTTTGCATCTCTTATGTCCTCCCGTCTTGTAATTACGAGAATGGACAAGGAGTCCTACGGAACGTTATTGACTCTTCTTTGCGAATATTTCGGCTCGCCCGTCCTTACGGATTCAGTCGCAGGCATTGACAGTGAAGCGGACGTGCTTATAAAGGACGGCAAGGAGACGGAGATAATGCGAGGACTTGCTCTTGCATCAAGATCGCTTCAGGATATTTTCATTATTTCCTTGACCGAGGTCACCGCAAAGAATATTTCCGATTATTTCGTTCCGTTCGCAAAGCATATAAGAAATCCTCTCTCGGATGTGACTATTCCTTACGTTGACGAAAACGGTGCGGAAAAGAGAATAGCCGTATCAAATAACGTATTCTTTATGATGAATCTTGAATCAGGCGAGAGAGCGTATAATATTCCCGCGTACCTTTTGGAGGCGTCGGCGATCCTTGACGTTGAATATACAAGATGCGCTCCTGCCGAGGCTTATTCCGAGGTAAACGGACTTAAATATTACCAGCTTGAATATATGCTTGAAAAGAGTCGCAGCACGTCATGCATTTCCGAGGATAACTGGAAAAAGATCGATAAGCTTGCAAAACTTAGTGAGAAGAAGCTTACGAATAAGCTTACGGTTGGCTTTGAAAGATACGTAAAGGTATACGCGCTCGGTACGAACGAGGCTGATGAAGCCTTCTTCTCCGCGCTTGAGGCGAAGCTTATTCCGTTCTTTGCCGCCGAGATGACCGATGCAAAGGAAATAGCAACCTTCTCCGAGGCGCTTGACGGTGTTTTCTCCGAGGAAAATACGGTTAGATGTCAACGAGCGTTGAAGGAAAATTCCGCAAATTAATGGAGATACATATGATAAGAAATACATTTTTACGCGCGGGAGGGCTTGATTTTGAGGTCAGTGACCTTGTAAGATTCCTCACGAGCGAGATCGCGATAATGATATATATTATCGTGGTGCTGCTGCTTATCGGAATATTGGCGATCGCTATACTTGTAGCTGATTCTAAAAATCGTAAGAGCCAAGCGCCCGATACTCTTGTCGTTGAGAATGTTCCGAAAAATAACGATGCTGCTCCCGAGGCGCCCGACGAGATCGGCGAGAGATTTTGTATGCTTCGCGAGATAGACGAGAAGAGAAACACGTACGGACATAAGGAATATGACAGGGTAGAGAGCCTTGAGGAGCTGTGCGAGGAATTTCGCAATTACGCCGCAAGTAAGCTGAAGCTCTACTACGATATCGAGGATATAAGACGATTCGTTTCGGGAATTGCAGTATCGAGAATACTTATCCTTCAGGGTATGTCGGGTACGGGTAAAACATCACTT
>JAZRDO010000007.1:0-34372 GCA_045660325.1 Eubacteriales bacterium | reverse complement strand
GTGTAGTCGTTGGGAATTGCCGGGTCTAGCTTGTAATCCTTCCACGTCACAGATTCAAGCTGATAAACAAGCGGCTCGGTGTCCGCCGAGGTCTCAACCCATTTATTAGCGTAGTAATCAAAAAATCCGCCGAAGTCAACCACTTTGATCATGTTCTTTGCAAAGCAGTTGTTTACGACGGAATTGTTATTGATGATGTTTTTTCGCGTAAATCCGCGCACTTGGTGATAATCCCAAATGTTATACCTGAGCTGCGTGATCAGATCCGCCGCCGCACCGTCTATGTAGAAGACCGATGCAACGCCGTCGCGAGTAATGCTGTATTGGCGGTCCATATCGTCAACATATCGGATGATCATATCCGTGATCTGCGATGGAGCGAGGACTACGCCTGTTTGTAATGGGTCATAGTAAAAGCGCTGAAGCACGTAAGCCTGTCCGTTTGACATAACCGCAAGCGGAGCTATTCCTGTGCTGTCGTGCGTTATGGCACCGTCACCGCCCCAAATTATAGAATGGATATATTCGTTTTTGGTCTCTTCGCGAAATTGCTCATAACTGATATAATGACGGTCACGGTCAAACTGTCCGTAAGCACCGCCAGCGAGATCGTCAAGCTCGCCCAGATACAAAAACTTATACATCAGCGGATTATATTTCCGCTCGTTTTCGATTTCCTCTCTTGTCGCATTTGATAGATATTTATAAATGCTTAGATAATTCGCGTCGATAAACTCATAAACCCCGGCGTAACGGTATTTGCGGCAATAGGCGTTCCACCAATGCGCTTTAACCATTTCGGGGTTTCCGGCAAGAATAATTCGGCTGTCGATCTGATCGTCAACCGAACGAATAAAAGTCGCAACAGCCTGTCGGAGTGATTGCTCGTCCTTTAACTGTTGCGTTTCATCGCATATTATGAGAGAGATCGGGCGTTTACCCTTAAAGCCCTTAGATCTCGAATAGTCCGCGCCGCCGATACCTTTAAAGTAAATGTTGTTGCCCTTCTTTGTCTTAATTCGCAAAGGCGATTTCAACCCGGTATAAAAGCCGCTTATCCCAAGCTCGTCAGCCGTTGCAAGGATCTCGTTATACATAGAATCTTCGAGCGAATTATAATTTGCTCTTGTAACGACAATATCGTGTTTAGGGTACTTATTGGCGTAAAGATAAACAACCTGTGCCAGAGCGTGAGATTTTCCGCTGATACGCGGTGAATACATGACGCACGTTCTCTTTTTAGTTGACAGGATCTTATCGTAAGGACGGGCTAAAACAACTTGCTTTTTAGGCTTTTCAACTATTGCCTTCATAGCTTGCATCCTCTACGACAACCTCTATCGTTGCCGGTGTTTCGTCGATATCCTTGTCACCGCCGCTGCGAACAATAAAGTTTTCAGCGAGGATCTTAAGAAAGCCCGCGCGTTCCTTCAATGACGCCGTTTGTATATCCTCGTCCGTTAAATTCATAAGTCGAAGCATCAAAGACTGTACTTGCGGTTGCAGTTTATCGAAGAACTCTTCCCATTCAACCGCCGCGGCTTCTTCCGCGTCTTTTTTTATGTCCCCAATTTTCCCAAGAAATTCGGTGTCTTTCTTAATTATTTGACGTATCGTTTCTTCACTCACGCCGTATTTAATAGAAAGTTGTTTTTGGCTAATTCCACCGGCGGCGTAAGAAGCAACAATATTCTTTTTTTGCTTTTCGGTGAGCTTAGTCATAAAACCTCTCTTTCGGGTATAATAAAAGCACCCTACCGTTAAGTAGAGTGCTTGGTTTTTGATTTAAACAATTTTCTTAATAAAGTCTGTTACAATTGCCATATAACCACGGTAAAATTCGGTGCTCTCTTCCGTCAAACAACTTTTTAATGAATCTGCAAGGTTGGTTAAAAGCTCGCGGTATAAATTATCAACAAACTGAACAGAAACATCCGAATCGTTATCGTATTCTTTTAAAATATCGATGCGTGTCTTAATACCTTCGTGAATACAGTCAACAGCACAAACACGACCTTCATCATACGTATTTTTTGTCTCTATGGGTAAATAATCATCAGATAAACTGATGAGTTTATTCACATACGTTTCAATCATCTTTTTCATCAGATTCTCCAAGTTCTTTCAATCTTTCTTTGCGTTCCTTTATACCGTTTTGAAGATTTATACATTCCTTTTCCCAAAAATTGAGTAGCCCTTTTTTCTGCGCGTCACTACGAACATTCCAATCCTTACAGTATTTATCCGGAGAAGAAATTTTTTCTTTGTGTTCATTGAGCCTTTTTTCTAAAGTTTTAATACCTTTTCTTATCTCATTAGGTGTTTGGAATTTTATTCCATTTTCAGCAAAGAAATATAATGTCATTTGAGGATTTTTATTTACTTTCATTGCAAGACGTTCTCCAAGCTCCTTGGCGGACATCTTCTGCGCTTCTTCCTTTGTTGGAGAAGATGCGCCCTCAGATTTAAACCTACCATTATTTCCGTCGTGCAGCTTGCCGTTCGCGTCCTTTTTATCTGTACCCATTATACCATACCTTTAAACGTTTGTCAATAGAAAAAGCACCTTGCCTGAGCAAAGTGCCGTAATATTTTGGTTTTCGGAGCTTTACCGCATCTGCAAATGCGAGCTGACCCCCGTTGCCGCGCGTTTCCTTGCGGGACAGCTTGATTTTAGGAAAGGAGGTGAAATGCCTATGACAAGAAAGCACTCGAACCTGTGGATGCAAGAGGCGGATTCGAACCGCCGTCCTCTTGGTTATGAGCCAAGCGTGATAACCTTCTTCACCATCTTGCCGTGTTCCCAATCCTTCACGATAATATTATATCACACCTGTGTGTTCCATTGTGTACCAAGTATTTAAATTTTGTGTGAATGGATTTTCCCAATCACTGCATAAGCAAAGTCCGAGAGGGCAAAGCACAGTTGTTTGACCCTTTTTTGACCCTCAAAGAATGTACATCTATGTACAAATATGTACAAATTTGCAAAAACTTAAAAGAGAAAAAAGCCGCCAACTACCTAGAAAAGACTAGATAATTAGCGGCTTTTTAGCCATTTTATCTTTGGCGCAGAAGGAGAGATTTGAACTCTATATTTTGCCAGACGTGGGGCGGTATTTCGCGATTTTGACCTTTTTTTGACCCTCACAACTATTTAAATTGCTATTTTTTGTATCTTTGATTTAGCTTTTCCAACACCTCTTTTTGCGCTTTTTTCCGCACGTTAACGTAGGTGTTCATTGTCGTTGAAAAATCGGCGTGTCCGAGCGTTGTTTGAAGAACTTTAGGGTTTACGTCTTCTTCAATGGAATTAGTCGCGTAGGAATGGCGAAGCTGGTGCGGTGTAGCTGTTATTCCAACGGTGCGCTTGTACTCTTTGTAATACCAATCAAATCGAGCCTTACGCAAGGGTGTTTTACCACCATCATCACTAAAGATGAATTTATCCGAAGAGCCGCGAATTGGCTTTAACCTTTCAGCAAGCAGATCAAGAAGCGGAACCGTGCGTTTTCCCGATTCCGTTTTGGGTTCCTTGATGCGCGGCGTCTGCGAATCGTGTTCAACACTTTTTGTTACCGATATTTCGTTCGCCTCAAAATCAATGTCTTTCCACTGCAAGGCAAGCAGCTCACCTTTTCTAAGCCCGGTGAGTAATGCAAATAAAGGAAATAGCCATTTATGATCGCTCGTCAGGATCTTTGTCTCGTCATCTGTGCTTGCGGCAATTACCTCCTTCTTGTCTGTCCCTTTGGGAGATCTCACAGAAGCGCACGGATTGAATTGAATATCTCCGCGTATAACTGCGTGTGTAAAGATCTGATTGAATATACATCTTTGATTGGAAATTGTTTTTTTAGCAAACTTAGCATTTGCCATTATGGAAAGATACGCAGATATATCTTTTGGCTGTATATCTTCTATGGAATCAGATCCAAATTCTTCTTTGGCTCTCTTATAGGCCGGAGTGTAATTTTTTAGTGATTGAAGAGCGAGTGTGGGATATATTTCGTCCCACCACTCATCAGCGACCTCGGCGAACGTTCGCCCTGCTGCTTTTTTCTTTTCGTAGTCGAGTATCTTTTTGAAAACCTCTCGCTCGGTCTTGCCGTAGAAATATATCTTTTCCCCGGTATCCTTGTCTGTTAAGACCTTGCGGTATCTTCCGTCGGCTCGACGTTTAAGTGTTGTTTTTGCCATACCTCACCTTATAACAAGATATATAACATAATTTAAAGTAAGTTTTATTTGTTACCATTTGTGCCGTTATATCCTTCAGAAAAAGCATTGTAAATGTCTATAAGATTTCGTTCGGTTGTATCGAGATCATTTTTTGTTTCGCATTTTATAACTTTAATTTCAAATAAATCGGCGCGGCTCTGCGGTTCCGTAGAATAATAGTCCTCTGCAAAAATAATGTTAGCAGGCTCCAATCCGTGAAAATGCTGTTTAATGCGCTTGCAAACATCTTTCGATTGACCGACATAACATCTATTGTTTTGAGTGTTTTTGATTATATAGCAACCTACGATTTTTTCATAAGGTATGCCGATAAATCTTTTCAGAGGCATAAATTCATTGTCGTCTTCAAAGTCAACAGTAAGGGGAACCACTCCTTTGATTGCTTCGTTTGTTCGAGCTTCCAAGGCAGCAATTTCTTCATCTATTTTCTTTACCTTGTCTCTTGTAGAGGTTTTTTTGATTTCTATCTCGTTTTTCTTTTTTATAATGGTGTTTTTAAGATCTTCAATAGCATCCTTGTGTGTTTGTGACAAATTCTCCAATTTCTGTATCTTTTTTTCTAACGATGCTATATGCGAGGAAGTTCTGAAAAGCTGATAGAAACCAAGCGTACAAACCAAAAAAATAATAGATAAAGCTGAAGGATTATGTATTCTATCAATCTTCTTTTTAAGTCTATTGCAGCGCGAGCATACTTCTTTATTTAATTTCTGTTTTTTATCTATTTCAATTTCTAATGCGAGTATTTCTGCATCAACAACTTCTTTCCGTCTATCTAGATCATATTCCCAGCCCGCGATCTTTGCCTCTAATTCTTGTTTTTCGATCTTCATAAGGCGTTCATGGTATTCCACAACAAACCAAGAGGGATATTCAATATCATCTATCTTTGAAACGATATCAAATGCATGTTTGCTTACATACTCATTTTCGTTATATGGTAGATCTTCAAGTGTTTGATTGTCAAGTTTGATGCTTGCTTTAATAGTTTTACTTTTTATCTTCCAATCGGAATATACCGGATACCTTTGATAATTTTCGGTTACGTAGCGAACAATGGTTTTATACGGTTTTTCTTCTCGAAAAGTAAGATTGGTTCTTCGTGTTTCGGGATGATATTCGACGTTTATTAAAATTGTTGTTGGCTCTCTGTATTCATCGGCGTCATAATCGTCGTAATCGTCGTTGTATTCGTCATAATTTTGAGTGTTATTTCTTGAACGAGAAATTGCCGATACCAATCTTTTTATATCGGTTTTTGTTATCAATTGCCTTCTTCTTCCCATAATATTTACCTTTGAAATTTTTCAACTCTATAATTATCTCAAAATGACTTTACTTATTTTCAAGCGCCTTATTCAAGCGTTCAAGCAATTCGACCTCTCTGTCCTTGTGCTTAAGCTCGGTCTCCAGCACTCTGATGCGATCCGTAAGCCCGGCGTTTGTCGCGGTAAGGGCTTCGTTGTCCGCAAGTATCTTAATGCGCTCTGCTTCTGTCTCGTCTCCCTTTGTTCTTAGTTCAAGGAAGGCGCGAAATTCCGCGGCAAGGGTCGCATCCATAAACGCCTCGTAAGGCTTTAAACCGACGGTTTGTGCGATGTCAATATAGTTATTCAAACCAATATCGGCTGTTTTGCCTGATAAAAACCTGCTTATAGTCTCCTCGGTCAGATGAAGCTTAGTCATATCTGCCATTGAACGGGCTGAAAGATTCAGCCTCTTTTTTTCTTCTAAAATTCGATCTCGATACATTTTGTCTCCCTGCGAAATTGATGTAGCCTCTAAGTGTCATAAATGTCAGCCGGTTACTACAACGATGTACCATTCAGCGTAATAAATGTCATCCGAGACCAACATCAAAGTCTGTTGATTTTTTGAATATTTGTTGTATAATTTTATCAAGAGCAAATAACGCTCTATAAAGAAAGGTTGTATAAAACAATGGATTATTATGAAGAGTATCTAATTAAACAAATACGCGAGTGCGATAACGAGCTTGAAGCCCTAACCGTAGCCATACAAGCACTCATTTCTTTTTTAGAGCAGATAACGCACCCTGAACAACTTGAAGCGCCATATCTCGGTGTTCATCTGGCACACTCTTAAATAGCGCCAATAATTCTTTCTCGCCCTCGGACAGCTCCAGCTGTTCGGGGGTGGACTTAATTCCAAATGCTGGCGAATTATACCCTGAAAGCCATTCTGGATCGCATTCTAAGACTTCGCAGATTTTTAGAACTGTACTTGTTTTGGGTTCGTACTTTCCTTTTAGATAATTGGTGATTGTTCCGGAATTCACACCAATTCGGTAAGCTAAAACAGATGCTTTAATACCTTTGTTTTTTAGCGCTATTTTCAGCCTCGTTGAAAACTCTGACATAACTTTCTCCTTTTTTTGCTTTGATTTTAGCACAAAAAAACTGTGTTTTCAATATTTTTTCAATGATTTTTGATTTTTTTTTGAAAAACACTTGACTTTTCGCAGTTTTTGATGTATAATATCTGTGAAAGCACAGAAAAACAAAGGAGAACACTATGGCACTCAACAACATCAAAAAAGCACTTAACACTTTCGGCATTCACGGCAAGGCTCAGCTTAGATATATCGCGGATGACCGCGTTCTTGTAAACGTGAACGGCGAATACTTCGGTATTTGGGATGCAGAAAAAAACACTTTCGTTGATTAACAAAATTTTATTATAAAGGAGAAACAAAAAATGGAAATCAAAAAGAATCAGTACTACGTGGTAAGATGCGACCGTGCGGGCGTATTCTTCGGAAAAGTAAAGGAGATAGGCGAACGTTCTATCACTATGACAGAGGTTAGAAAGCTCTGGCACTGGGACGGTGCGTGCGCTGTTGAAGAGCTTGCGCTGAACGGAACGGCAAAGCCTAATTCTTGCAAGTTCACGGTCATCATTGAAGAAATGCAGCTTGCAGACCCTATTCAGATTATTCCCTGTACCGATAAGGCGACTAAGAGCCTTTCCGAGGTGAAGGTATGGAGCTTTTGATTAAACGCTTTCTAAGTAAAAGCTACGGCTACGGCTACGGCTACGGCGACGGCTACGGCTACGGCGACGGCTCCGGCTCCGGCTACGGCTACGGCTACGGCGACGGCTACGGCTACGGCTACGGCGACGGCTACGGCGACGGCTCCGGCTACGGCGACGGCGACGGCTACGGCGACGGCGACGGCTTGATCACCTTTGCCGGGAGCCGTGTCTATTACATTGACGGTTTTCCTACTATCATCAATAAGATTCACGGGAATCTTGCTAAAGGATTTATTATCACGAAGGAATTGATACTCGAACCGTGTTACATCGCAAAAGGCAACGATCTTTTTGCTCACGGTGCGACCTTCAAGGAAGCATACGACGCTCTGCAAGAAAAGGTCCTTGCGAACCTCGACCCCGAGGAGCGCATAGACCGCTTTATTCAGCAATTTAGCACAGATAAGGAATACCCTGCCGCGGACTTTTTCAAGTGGCACAACGTCCTCACCGGCTCATGCGAATTCGGACGAAAAGAATTCGTGCGGCAGAACAACATTGATATGACGGCAAAATACTCCGTCAGAGAATTTATTGACATCACCCGCGATGCCTTCGGCGGTGAGATTATCGAACAGCTTGAAGAACGAATGTTTTAGAAAGGAGGTTAAAAATGACTACCGAAACAAAACCTTATGGTTTGCTAAGAAGACGAATACTTGCATACTACGGTACCTTCGAAAGATTTGCAAAAGCTCTTGGCATCTCTTCTCAGACGTTGAGCTATAAGCTGTGCGGCCTCTCCCCTTGGAAATTTGGCGATGTAACCAAGGCGGCCAAGCTGCTTGATATCGAGAGCGACCAAATCGTTATTTTTTTTGAACTTTAAACTGTGAATTCACAGCGCGTGTTATCAAATACTGTGAAAGGAGGTTGAGAAATGGGAAAAAATCCTGCTGTGCTATTCTATCCAAACGACTTTATAGCCAGCACCGCACTTTGGAGTGATGCCGAAACAGGTTTATATATTAGGTTGCTTTGTTATCAGCATATCAACGGAGGTATTCAGCCCGAGGATTTCGAACAGCTCTGTGGAGATTGCCGAAGAGTCAGGGCAAAATTTGTTCAGCACGATGACGGGCTTTATTACAATGAACGTATGTTGACCGAGACCAACAAAAGACGCGCTTACGTTCAATCTCGCTTGGAAAATGGTGAAAAGGGTGGAAGACCCAAAAACCATATGGATAACCATATGGATAACCATATGGGAAATAGAAATATAAATAGTAATAATATTCCTATATTAGAGAGTAATACCTCTTTAGAAGAAGAAAAAAGGGGTGTGGGGGAAAAAGAGGAACGGCGAAGAGTGATCAAATCAATCGTTGATTACTTAAACAAGAAGACGGGAAAGCGTTTTCGTTCCGACACGCCCGGCACTACAAAGTATATTAGCGCAAGGCTTAACGAGGGTTATGTTTACGATGATTTCGTAAAGGTGATTGATACTAAGTCCAAGGAATGGAAAAACACGGACTTTGAAAAATTCCTTCGTCCCGATACGCTGTTTAATTCGGAGAAATTCCCCGCTTATCTTAATCAGAAAGGAGAAAAAACAGATGATGAAGATTGGTGGACCAAGCAATGGAACGCCGGATGCACAAACGTCTGAACGTGTTGAGGCAATGAAACGGATCGCCGAGAACTACAATAACCGCCGTGGAAATCTTAATGAAAAGGACGGTTATAACTGCGAGCTGTGTCTTAACAGGGGCGAATTTGTTTACGTGAGAGAATACGCCCCCGGGTGCTTTGAGCAGACTGTCAAGTTTTGCAAATGTCGAAAGGCTCGAAAGGCTTTGAGAAATCTGCGGGAAAGCGGTTTGCAGGGTGTGCTTGAAGATTTCACACTTGCAAACTTTGATGCTACGTTGCCGTATCAAAAGCAAATGCTTGAGAGCGCGCAAACATACGTTAACAGCAAATCGGACAAGTGGTTTGCTCTGCTCGGTGCTTCAGGATCGGGCAAGACACATCTTTGTTCTGCCGTATCGATTAACTTCCTCCGACACGGTAGGGAGGTTTATTATATGCGATGGCGCGATGACGTGAGACAGATAATGCAAGAGAATCACAATGGCAACCGCGAGCTTCTAGACCGAATTAAGGTCGTTGACGTGCTTTACATTGACGATCTATTTAAGACCGCGAAGGGCGCGGACGGTATTCAAAAGCCCTCGGAGGCGGAAATCCGACTTGCTTTTGAGATTATAAACACGCGATGCGCGGCGAAAAAGATAACCGTTATTTCTTCGGAAAGCGTTCTCTCAAACCTTGCCAAGATAGATGAAGCTATCGCAGGGCGAATTAAACAGATGTGCGGCGCTTATCTCGTTAATATTCCTACATCAAACAGCGAAGACCGCAATTACAGAATGAGAGGTGCTTAACCGTGGCAAGAGAAAAACAAAACTATCGCGAGCAGCTTGAGATCATAGTCGCTCTTTATCCCGGCAGAGCCGCTTTGACCGTATCGGAGGCGGCTGAGGTGCTGGGAGTGGACAGACGCACCATTAAGACGCTCATCGAAAGAGGGAAAGACCCTTTGCCTGCTACGGACGTGAGCGCCGGAAGCCAAAACAAAAAATACATAATACCGATCTCCGCTATTGCGAGATTTACGGTCTAGGAGGAAATATGTACTTTCACGAATGTATGGCGAACATCTTAATGTCAAAGACGTTGGCGCAGGTAGAGGGCGCGCTTAACAATATTTCGGAGTTAGACCGCGAGCAAGTAATGGCTGAGGTGTTCAAGATACTTAGAGATATACCGCGCCCCAAGCCCTATGGTGACGCTGTTCTTTATCAGAAGCCGAGAGTTTCTTCAAAGCTAAGGCTTAGGGATGGTAAATATCTCCTATGGATAAATAACCGTCTTGTGGAGTGCAAGCAGCTTGACGAAGCTTTGTATCATTTTGTGCTTGAAAAAATACTGCACGGTCCCGATGCGCTGACAACAAGGGCTATATCGGGCGACCCATTATCACGAAAGATAAATTTTGTACGACACATCAACGTTGGATATCATGTGCCGAAGGAGGTAAAAAGATGTACTATTGCAGACGATGCAATATAACGTTTGAGGAGGACGAGCTTTCAACCGTTCGAGAGTGGCACTCGGAATGTGAACGCGACTGTTACGAGGATCTTACAGACTATGACTGCCCCCAGTGCGGCAGGGCGCTTGTTGAAGCTGTTGAGTGCTCGCGGTGCGACTGTGCTGCGGAGCTTGAAGATCTTTGCTTTGATGAAAAAGGCTTGCCTGTGTGCAAGACATGCTATTACGGAGAAGAAGAAAGACCGAGCGTGTTCTCGGTAATAAAAGAAAGGGCTAGACGATATGGCGAGTTTATATTCACTCACGACAGAATTTGCGACCCTGCTTGATGCGATAAGCGAGGGAGAGATCCCCGAGGAAGCTATCGCGGACACTCTCGAAGGCTTGCAGGGCGAGATTGACGAGAAGATTGACAACGTTCTCGATGCATTTAAGACCCTCAAAGCAGAGGCAGAGGCTATCAGAGCCGAGGAAAAACACCTTGCAGATCGCAGAAAGCGCAAGGAGGCGGCGGCGGAGAGAATACGCGAATATTTGAGCGCAGAGCTTCAAAAGCTCGGCAAGGCGAAGCACGAGAGCGCAAGGCACGCGCTGTCGTTCAGATCGTCAAAAAAGGTGATCGTTGACGAGGAGCAATTCAAAGTTTGGTGCGCGGATAACAACCGCGCGGATCTTCTCAGGATCACGGTCAAGACCGAGCCGGACAAGTCGGCTATCGGCGAGGCGCTAAAAACGGAAGAGATCCCGTTCGTGGAAATTCAAATAAATCAGAATATTCAAATTAGATAGGAGATAATTATGTGTGCAAATCCTGAAAATATGACATTATACAACCAGTTCAGAGAATGCCCGAAGGAAGCGCAGAAAGCTATATTGGCAGGACGCTTGAAAGGCAAAACCGATATTAACCCCATGTGGAGGCTTAAAAAGCTGACAGAGACTTTCGGACCTTGCGGGATCGGCTGGGTAATATCTATCCGCCGCATGTGGATCGAGAGAGGCGCAGAAAAGCATTTTCGCAACGACAAGGGCGAGATTATCTCTACAAATACCGAATGCACGGCTAACGTGGAGATCGGGCTGAAATACAAGTATAACGGCGAATGGAGCGAGGAAATCCCCGGTATTGGCGGCGCGATGTTTGTTGAGCTTGAAACCCGCGGATTCAACACCGAGGACGAGGCATACAAGAAAGCACACACAGATGCGATTTCCGTTGCTTGTAAAGCCCTCGGAATTGCGGCGGACATTTACTATGCGAACGACCCCGACAGCAAATACGAGACGCAGAGCACGCCGGCAGCGCAGCGACAGTCCGCGAAGCAGACAGCCCCCGAAGCACCTAAGACGACAGCGCCGCAACCTCCCACCGCTCCGCTCCCGTTCCCCGAGGTTGCGCCGTTGGATAAGCCCAAGAACAACGTTCCCCTTCCCGGTCTTTCTACAACGCCAACTATGAGCCGCGAAGAAGCGGCGAAGATCACCGTTATGGGTGTAACACTTACCGAGCTTTACAAGACCAACAAAGCGGGATTTATGGCAGTCCTTAACGAATGCCCCGACCCCAAGACCAAAGAAGCCGCTCGCGTGATTTACGAGTGGGTAAAAGAATTTTCAAAAAATAACTAAAAGGAGATATTAAAATGTCATTTTCTAAAGCAATTATTCAGGGCAACATCACTCACGATTTGGAGCTTAAAGCAACGCAGAACGGAACATCCGTCTGCTCGTTTAACGTGGCGGTTAACGCCTATGCAAAAGACCCGAGAGAAACTAAGACAAACTTTTTCACCGTTGTCGCGTGGTCGAATAAAGCGGAGTTTGTTTCCCGCAATTTCAAGAAGGGCAGTCCTATTCTGATTATCGGCCGCCTCGATAACCGCGAGTGGACCGACAAGAACGGAAACAAGCGCGTCAGTACAGAGATTATTGCCGAAGAGGTTCATTTCTACGGCGCGAAGGAAAATCCCGAGAAAAGCGGTGAAGCCGCTCCCACAGCAGCACCCCAAGCTGCCCCCTCTTCAATTCCTGCCGCCTATGGCGGAGCGGCGCAGTTTGAAGAAATCCCCCGCGATGAAGCATTGCCGTTCTAAGCAGTTTCGAACTTTATAAGGAAGGATTTTAAAATGGCTAAGATGACAAAAGACAAAGCACCTACACAGTGCGAAGAGATACTCAGATTTATTGCCGAACACGGCAGCATAACCGCCCTTGATGCGGCAACAGAACTTCTCATAATGAACTTTACCGCGCGGATCTCCGACCTCCGAAGGCAGGGCGTTGATATTCGCACGGAGACCATCACTAAGCCCAACCGTTACAAAAGAATGGTGAGCTATAACAGATATTGGGTGGGAGGTGCGACGGAATGAACAAAAACAAAATCGCAATGTTAAGCACCTCGATATTGCATCCGCACCCCGACAACCCGAGAAAAGATCTCGGAGACCTTACGGAGCTTTCCGAGAGTATTGCGCAGAGCGGTGTGATGCAGAATTTAACGGTTGTACCTCACAAGGAGATCGAGGGCGAATATACCGTTGTTATTGGTCATAGAAGGCTCGGGGCAAGTAAGCTCGCAGGGCTTGACGTTGTTCCTTGCGTTATTGTTGAAATGAGCGACAAGGATCAGCTCGCAACAATGATGCTTGAAAATATGCAACGTTCCGATTTGACGATCATCGAACAGGCGGACGGATTCCAGCTGATGATGGATTTTGGCGAGACCGTTGATAGCATCGCAGAAAAGACAGGCATCTCAAAAACAACCGTCCGCAACCGCTTGAAGCTCACAAGATACGATAAGGAGCTTCTTAAAAAGACCTCCGCTTACCAGCCGACAATGGAACAGTATTTAAAGCTGTCGGAGATTGAGGACGTAGGTGTTGCCAACGATTGCTTACGTTCGATTGGTACCAAGAACTTTGACAACGCTGTTGCAAACGCTATTCGTGTTCAAAAGGAGAAGAAGGAGCGCGAGCAGATACGCGCCGTGCTGAACACCTACGCCGAAAAGCTATTGGATGCCTCGTATAACGCTATACAGGAGCGAAAGCTCGTTAGTGTGCGTTCAATATATCCTCCATATACGGAAAGTCTAGGTAAAGAGCTTGAAGCCTCCCGAGGCAAGTACGGCAAGATATATTGGGCTGAAGGCTATGGCTTCACGACATACCGAGACCATACCGCCGAGGACGATGCGCTTGTTGATGCATCGAGGGAAAAAGCGAGAAAGCGCGAGGATCTTCAGCACAGGGCTGATGCTATATATGACGGTATTGTTGAACGTGCCGAAGAGTTTGTAAATTCCTACGTCGGAAAAAAGTCGGATTTTGAAATCATCCTTGGTGAATTTTTCATTTCATCAATGTTTGGAAAGCTTGATTACCAAGGCTCGTCAACACTTAGCATAGCAGAGAAGTTAGGTTACGTTGTACCCGAGGGCGCGGCATCTTGGGACGAGAAGATCCACGATGCGGCGAGGCAATACATTTGGGATAAATTCGATAAGATGCCGTGTAAGACTGCGCTCACGTATTTATTTGAGTGCTACCGCAGAAAGAAGCCTCATCATTTGCCGTATCGAGAACCGAAGTTGTCTTGTAGCTCGTGGAATTTTGGCGGTTTTCTCGGCGTAATCTCCGAGTTAGGATATAACGTATCTGATGACGAATGGGCGTTCCTTGGCGGAAATCACGATATTTACAAAGAAGAAGTGCCTATATAAAGAAAAACAAGGAGGTTGTTATGACAACAATTTACAAATTCCCGGTAGCCATCGGAGACACCGTTAAGGCTATTGTTGAGGACGAGCATCACGTTGTGGATATTATTCGCTACAAGGTACATGGCGTGGCTCAGATAGGCGATAAACAGTACGTTATAGACGAGAGCGGCGAGATGTACGAGATCGGCACAAAGCTTTGTCTCATTGACGAAAAGAAAGAAATCCCGGTATATATGGCACCGGCTTGGGAGCTGTGAGGAGGCAGACGATGACCAAAGATAAGCAGATTGAGGAAATGGCTTTTAATCTTATTATGGCAACAAGCCCATTAGGAGTAAAAGACCTTACAAAAACATTCGATTATAAGACCGTTGCAGCAGACCTTTATGAGCTGTACGGATGGCGCAAGGCTTCCGAGGTTGCGAGGGAGATTGTAGAAGATGTTGCCACACTAATTGAAGCTAATTGGAACGACATACAACACGGAACTTATTGGCTAACGAATGGACGTTGCACACCTTTGCGTGAGCTTCTGAAAACCATAGAAAAGAAATACACGGAGGGTGAGGGATGAAAGCTTGGTTTGTTCAACCTAAAGACGAGCCTTACGCAGGAGTTGTGTTTGCGGAAACAAGAGGTCAAGCAAGATCGGTAGCATTATCACTTGCCGGCTTTGAGGATGCTGAATTTACCGATGTTGAGGTACGCAGAGCACCGTATGCAGATAAGTATTACAAAGATGGCAACTGTTATCTTGATTGGGATAATCCAAAAGACAGAGTTGCACTTGTCAAAGATTGCGGATTTGTCTGCGATTATGAATATCATGAATGGGAAGATTGCGAGAGTTGTTCCGCCAAAAACTATTGCGACAGATGTCAAGACCATTTAAGAGAAAGCGAGGACACGGAATGAGCGTTAATGAAATAATAGGAATTATAGCACTTTCTCTCATATCGTTACCGCTTTTAGTGTTCTCTATATGTGGTAGCATTCGGTTAGTAAAGGAGTTTTTTAAGAAATGAGCAGATATATTGATGCGGATGCGCTGTTGGAAGAACTCAAAGAAGAATTGGAATTTGACTCGCCAATGTATAACGAAGTCGAAAACAAATGGTTAGACAAAGGTTTAAGAATTGCAATAAAAGATGTCAAGCATTTTCCCACCGCCGATGTGGTTGAGGTAAGACACGGAGAGTGGGAAGACCGCTACGAAAACAAATACGCAAACCAGCTGTATGAGTGTTCTCTTTGCGGAGAAATAGCACCCGAAGGAACTAAATATAATAAGTTGGGCAACCCCGAAAGAATACAAGTATTGTCACCGTACTGCCCCAACTGCGGTGCTGATATGCGAGGCGAAAGGAGCGAGGGATGAGCGAAAAGTATAAAGAGATTTTGGAACTCCGTCAATATTGCGAGAAAATCGGTGTTGAGTGCAAGCTTGAAAAACTGTTTGACGGTTATGCTATTCGATTCAACAACGGCGGAGATTTTATTCAGCACCACGGCTCTTATGGTTGTGAGGTAGGTTGCGTAGAGCCTGCGATTGACTGTCGGCTTGATTACTCTGCCGTACCTCTTAAAAGGGCGAAAGCACTTGTACAATACCATAAAAACAAATTAAATAAACTGCCTGAAAGGAGCGAAAATGGAACTTAACGAAAACTACGAATTACAGCGGTGCCGAGATTATAAGGAAGAGGCGGAGAGCCTTGAAAAAGCACTTTATCTTGTTAGAGAGGAAAACGAAGCTCTCAGGCGTGAGGTTGAAAGCCTCAAAGAGTGTATCGTGAAAATGAGCATAGCGAGGTATTTGAGAAATGGAACTTAACAGAGAACTGATAGAAAAAACTTTGGAGCATTGTGCAACAAATTTAACGTGTTGCAATAGATGCCCTCTGCGTGAGGTAGTCGAAGTCAAATCAAGCGACTCTTGTAAAAGGATTATGTTGCAAGCAAGTCTCACACTCGTTAAATCGCAGGAGCAGAAAATCAAGGAACTCTCCGAGGAGAACGAGAGGTTGAGAGCCGAGAAGAAGCGTGGTTATTGGTTTACAGATTACGCAAGACAACCGATGGTGGTTTGTTCAAATTGCAATCTATCGAACAACTATAACCGTTCAAAGTATTGTCCGCACTGTGGTGCGAGAATGGATGGAAAATGATTATGAAAAACAGAAAATGTCCTAATCATAAGGCTTGTTGGGATTACGGCAGTTGTGAAGATTGCGAACTTGGAAAGGAAATAACAAGGCTTCACAAGAGTATAGACCGCCTTAAAAAGCAGAATGAGAAGTGGGAAGAAACTTGCACGAAAATTGCACAATGTTGCACGGAGCTTGGAACACTTTACAAAGTTGAGTGTAAGCGAGTTGACACAGTAAGAGCCGACACCGTGCGGAAGATGCAGGAGAGGTTGAAAGAGTATTTCTCCCAAGATGAGATGATAGAATATGCTGAGGTCGATGCCGATTACATAAACGAGCGGATAGACCAAATCGCAAAAGAGATGGTGGAGGGCTTATGAGCGAAGAATATCAGAAGGGCTACGAGCAGGGCGTTAAGGATCTCGCTGAGAGGCTGGAGCGATTTTATAACTGCACCCAGCGCAATACATATACCTCAACCGTTGCATACCATATCGATCAGATTAAAAAGGATTTATTAAAGGAGGACGAGCATAATGATTAAGTGTGCGTTTGATAGAGAGAACGGCTGCGCCGCTCTGAAAGAAAAACCTTGTATGATAGGAAAGCCTTGTAGCTTTCGAAAGTCGGCTGAAGAGCTTACAACCGGCCGAGAAAAAGCAAAGCAGCGAATAAGCGAGCTTCCTTTTTCTTGGCAAGAAGATATAAAAAATAAATACCACGGTACAAGGAGCGTTGATAAAGATGAGGCGCAATAAGCACGGAAATCAGCCCGTATCGTTGCGCGGTGAGCACTTTGATTCACGCCTTGAGGCGCGCCGATATATCTACCTCTCTTTGCTTGAAAAAATGGGAAAGATCTCCGAGCTACGCCGCCAAGTGAAATTTGAGCTTATTCCGGCACAGTACGAAGACTATGAGACAGGCAAGCTTTTTAAGCGCGGACCACTCAAAGGTCAGCCCCGAATAAAACGCCGTTGTGTTGAAAAATCGTGTAATTATTACGCCGATTTTACATACAAGGATGAAAACGGCAAGTTGGTTGTGGAGGACACCAAGGGCGATAAGACAGACAAGTACATAATTAAACGAAAACTTATGCTTTATATTCACAAGATTAAAATTCGGGAGGTAACAAAATTTGACTGAAAAGAACCTGTTTGCATACCTTGATGCTAAAGCACGGTTTGACAATTTAAAGGCTGCGCTTGCAGAATATAAAACGGCAATATTTTCCCCGAAATCGCAAGTAATTTCATTTCTTCTGTTTTCCGAAAGCAACGGAGAAAGCAATCTTCCCGACAAGCTTGATACATTTGTGAAGCTTGAGGCGGCGCGGGATAAAGCACACGACGAGATGGAAAGAGGTCTTGCATGCCTGACCTACATAATGGATCTCTTAGATCGCCCGACAGAGCGTCAATATCTTCTTGATCGCTATTTCTTTGGAATACCGACCGCAAGGATAGCGCTTAACCGCAACCGTGGTCGCACATCCCTTTACAGAGATCGTGACGGCATACTCGAAAAAATATCGCAATTAACCTTTGCATAAAAGAAAAAAGGCTAGGACGTATTACACATCCTAGCCTTTAATTAGTCTTCGTCCTCTTCAAGATCTTTTATCCAATTTCCGTCGTTATCAATAAAGCCGTACTTTTGGCCAAATCTGATAGTTGCAGCACGTTGCTCCTCTTCGGTGCCATCCAATTTTAACTTTTCTTCCATATAATCCCTACTTTCTCATTACTCAAAGTTTGTTCGATTGCACGATCAAAGTTTGATTTAGTTTTTATTTTCGCGTACTTCTTCAAATTTCTCAAATAACTAGTAATTGCTCTTTGCTTCTCATAATTTGGCGTTTTTGTTATTATTTCCACGTTGCCGCTATTTTTGACAATTGACATAGTTTTTATTTCATCAGCGTCTATAAAGGTTTCTATGTCTTGCGTAGAAAAAGAACTGTTTGCCGGGTGATTATGTAAAATCAAAATGCCATCGCCAAACACTCTTAAATTAGGAATTTCCAAATCTAAATCGCTTCCTTTAATACTGCAAACTTCGTTAAGATTTTTGTCTAACAATATTCCAAATTCGCCGTGATTGTTTGTTGCTCTCGATCTTTTTAAAACCTCACGATGGTATTCTCTTATTTTCTCGCACTTTTCAAGTGTATAACCGGGAATCTCAACAACAGGAACAAGCTCGATCGCTTCGTCAGTAATTGGCGTTACCGTTATTATCTTAGGTTCATCACGATGTTCTTTTAACTTTACGGAAAGTTCATCCGCAGACAGCCCCGAAACGTCCTCTTTCGCAAATCTGCCCAGCTCATCACGTTTATAGTATGTTCTTTTGCTCATAATTATTATAATCCTTTCTCTTCATTTTGTCAAGAGAAAAAGGCTAGGTTTTGCCCTAGCCTCAAATTTTCTCTGACTGTTGATATTTTTCGAGGAAGAAAATGCGAGCTTTTATTTTATCATGCTCGCGCTTTGCGTTCTCTGCGCCGGCAGAATAACCCAGAACAGAGGAAAGAACGATAAGCAGAGAAAGAAATATCATATCAAAGATAACGGATGGATCGGAGAAGCCGAGCCAACGCCCTGAAATCATTGATATTAAAGCGTTAGATCCAAATACTATGAGCGGTCGGATAATAACCGAAACAGTTGAATATTTCATTCCCTGCCGCCCTGCCTCGTTCAAATGCGCTACGTTGACGCCGCACAGAATAAGGAGTGGATTTATCGGTTTAACCTTAACACCGTTCGCTTTGCGAATGTAATACGCCTCAGAGGCTGAAATTTTGCCCTCCTTAACCAAAGAACGCAATTGACGGTTATTCCCCCTATATTCTTCCGTGTATTTTTCGGCGCTTATAAGGGTATTGTTGACGATGTATGCAATACGGCGCTCGTCCCGCTCTTTTTCGCTCTCTGCTCGGCAGTATTCAACAAACTGATCGGACCTTGCTCGCACCGATGCCGAAAGCTCGCTCCACCGCTTCAGATTATTTGAAAATGCGTTATTGCCTGCTCTTGTGCATCTGTCGCCATAACTGATAAAGCAAATATAACAAAACGAGGTTGAAAGAAGATTGTTTCCAAGTGAAATAAAAAATTCAGCGCTAAAAGGATTTTGTATCTCCGCAGAAAACAACCTTGTAATAATGGTAAACAGTACGTTTAAAACAAGGATAAGATATGGGAAAAACTCTCTCACCCATCCGACAATAGCGGCGGTCGTTTTCGATTGAGCCTCCGCCACAACTGTGTATTTATCGGTTACACTCATTCTTTATTATTCCTTTCCCCCATAGCCTCGGATGCAATGTAAAAAAGGCATCCCAAGCACACGAATATAATTACACTGTCCCAGTATTGCGCGATATTTGCCGTCAAAGTGACAATTTTATTAACACCAAGCTTAACAACGATCCACGCCCCAAGGGGAAAGAGGGAGAGAAAAATCCCCCTCTTAAGGCTTTCCGGGCGTGTTTTGATCTTGCTGCGGATCTTCGCGGCGACAATGGCGAGAAATATGCAAACCGCTATATATCCCATAGTGGTAAATCCCGCCGATTTCCCGCCGTGGGTATAAGGTATAACGCCGCCAAACATCAATATAGGAAGCGCAACGGTGAATATAAAGCCTGCGATTTTAAATGCTGTTTTAAGCAAGAAAATCACCCCAATTCCATAACGTGTGATTCGGATGCGGAATTTATAATCTCGTCAAGGGCGGGTGTTGGAGCCGCGCTTTTGGCAGCCTCTTCTTCAGCCGCCAAAATAGCCTTTTCTGCTTCTTCAACAATTTCGCAAAGCTCGCCCGTCATATCCTTCATCCCGGTAATGCAATTCATTATTTCAGCTTTTGCCGCTGCCGGTATCTTTGCATGCGTCATAAATATGGTAAGTATCGCCCACATCTGCTTTTCTTTCTCGCGGTGGGTTTCAAGCTCGGCATTTATCTTTTTGTATTCCGCGTCAAAGGTATCGCGCATTTCCGTAACGCCGTCTTTTATCGATGCTTTTATAACATCTTTGTCCGCCTTAGCGCCAATAAGGCTTTTAACGTTATTAAAGTTTTTCACGACTACGGTTATAGTTGCGATCGCCGCAAGGAGATATGAGCCGATGGAGATCAAAAGGCTTGAATTGGTTATACTGTCAATCAAAGAGGTAATGCGAGCATTGTCCACCTCTTCGGATGCCGTTTTTTCGCCCTCTGTTGCGATTTCGACGGTGGGGGTGTCCGTTTCCTCGTTTTCGGATGCGGATGCGCTTACAGTGAGAAAAATCGTGCCTACGCTTAAAAATGTCACGACGGCGAAGGTAAGTAATACAGAAAGAAAAGTCTTTTTCATTTTTTTACTCCTTAAATAGTTTGATTTTTTATGATTTCGGAAAGCTCGGATATTGCGTTTTTCATAACACCGATATCATATCTGAGCAAAGTAATTTCTTGCCGCATATCCTCTATTGCGGGTATTGCTTTTATTTCTTCCTCACACTCAATAAGCCTATAAGGTTCAACGCGCCAACTTTTAAGCTTAATTCCATCTTGAACGAGTGAGAAGTAGATCTCAAGTACACCCGCATTTTGACACAATGATGTAATATCGACAAGATCGCCACGGGTAACAAACTCTTTCACTAAGTTGTTACACCGCACAACACCCGATATGCAAGAAAGGGTATAAATATCTGAGGAGAAGGATAATTCCACCTTCTCCTCGTGTGCAATGAGTTTAACCGGCATTTTTATGAACGTCGGTGATTTCAATTTAAATTCAAGAATCATATTAACCTCCTAGTTCTGCGATAATCTCCGCCTTCAGCTCTGCAAGTTTAGTCTTAAACATACTGAGCGGCACGGCGCAGCTGTCGTCGTCCGAGTCGGTATATGTCGGAGTTCCGACTCGAACCTTACCATTTGCGTCTCTGTATGGAATGGTATCGGTAGATGAAGGATTCTTTGTCAGCATAATATATCTTTCCGTATCTCCCTGCCGCGTATATACAAATCTGTTACTTGTATTCGGAAGCGCGCTTTTTCGGTTTACGTAGTTATTGTTGGCATACGATACATTCACGGAATCGTCAGCGGAACCTAAAGTATTTGTCTTTACAACTCCGTTTGCATTCCTCTGAACTACGGTTGATGCCAGCGCTGAATTAGCCGCGACCTGTATGTTCACGTATTTGCCGCTTCCATTTATTACAATAGCCGATGTTTGGTCGGAGACCGGCGCGATATCCTTTATCGGAATACACTCTGCAATAGCCTCAGTTTTCGCGTTATTTGCCTTTGTATCAACGTAATCCTTGGGGGCACAAAGCTGTGATGCTTCGGATGCGGAAAGACCGTTAAATGTCCTTGGTATTCGTATTCTGCCGTCAGGGCGACGCTCGCAAAGGGTTGACATATACGCATAGTCGGTCCATGCCGGAGGATATTGACTTATAATCTCATCATCTGAAAATTGCTCTTCCTCTCCGGGGTGAGCTGCTCTCCATTTTTCAATCCATTCATCTTTACGCATCCAAGGATAACGCGGAATTTGCGTGTCTATGCGAAGACCGTTTGCCGATCCATCATCATAAGTAAATGCAATTCCTCCGTATCTGATAAGCGCTTTTAGGGCATACAACCCCTTACCGCCCGACCCTTTGAGCCTGAACTCATCGTCGCTGTCATAAGCCTGAACGTAGGCGCGGTTACAACGTAACAGCACTTGCCAGTTTATATCGTTAAAGAAATAAACGGGATTATCGTAAGCAACACCGTCGATTACGCCGCCAAAGGTCTTCAACATCTCTTTATCAAGTTCGGTCATAATCGGAACGGCGTTTTCTGCCGCTTCTGAAGCCTCCGCGGCATTGATTGCTGCATTTTCTGCGCGTTCGGATGCATACTGCGCGTTTTCTTCGGCGGCCGCAGCCGCTTCGTTTGCTTGATCAACCTTCCCCAAGATTTCCAAGATTTGTTCAGGTGTCACCTCATCCCATTGGGGAGGATCTCCAACAGACGGTACACCTCGAGATATGACGGCAACCTCGGCGCTTGTCGCATACTTTATGGGAAATGGAGACACGTCAATCGGCAATGTTGCAAAGATCTGAAACTCTATTTTTCCGGCATACTGAGTTATAGCCGCATCAAGACGTATGCTCCAAGCGTTAAGCGCTACGGTGTCAAGATTGAGATTCAGTCCATCGGGTATGACTGCTTTTGCGAATTTGAAATAGTTGGGTTCTGTCGGGATTATAAGCCCGTTGGGAAGTATAACTCGCATCGTCACAGTTGCATCCGAGGGGTAAGGCGCTAAGAGGAGAATGTGATTTGCATTTAACTCCCCTTGGTGAATATTATTTGCAAACAACGGCGTTATATTGTTGTTTGCATCACAAATAAAAATCATATCTTTTCTCCTTTATTCGTTGGTGATGTAAAAATGCATTGTGGGGACTATGGTTTCTCCGGGGTCAATATGTCCGACCTTGTAAAGTAGAATCTCGCCGCCTTCTTCAATCGTTTGCTCAAACCTTGTGCCGTCCGGTGCAGTTACCGTTTGTGTAGTCAACACAGGTTCACGAGCTAATACCCAACCAACAGCACCCTTTGAATAATAAAGCGGAACAACCGCTTTAGATCCGAGCGATATATCATATCCCGTTGAGAACTCATCAACGGCGCATTTAAACGATCTCGTTGAAAGACCATCGCCGTTATTTGAAGACAAGCTGTATATAACATATTTTGGATAGAGATCGTTCGAGGGTGTTCTTATATACGTGGTATCAAATCTTCGAGGCAATTCCGCTTCATCAAATATAAGATATAGTCTTATATCCTTGGGAGTAATGGCGTTTCCGTAATGCATTGAGCACAGCTGCATCAAGCCCGACCCGATAAACAGACCTTCAATATCCGTCTTTGCTTCAAGCTGCGAAGCTATAAACAAACGCTCACGATTATCTTTTTGCACATGATATTTAGCAAAGCCCAGATCATTTTCCAACCTCTGATCTACTGGCGGTACGCTTCCCTTAATGAGCGGTAAAGTGTGCGATAATCGTGCTACGTTTGAATCAGTTTCAGAGATAAGCCTTGAAGGCGTATCTATAAGATGAAAAACAAGATCGTCTATGCGTCCGTATTTGTCGGTATATCTTGTGTCCCTTTGAAAATACTGAGTACCCGCAAGCCTTGTATTTTTCGCGGCTTGTGAACCTGCGCTGTAATTGTCCGCGAATGAGAATGCGGCTGTTAATGAATTGCCTAGAGCAATAGGCGTAACCGGTAGCAGAATTTTGGAGCCATTATTTATAAGCGGCTGTGTGTAAACATTGCTGATTTTTCCGATAGGTGGGAAAGAATTTTCCACCTCGTTGTTTTGTGCATCGAGTGAGACAAACGACTCTGTAAACATTCTCATTATTGAATATACAGCATTTTCAGTAAAAACGAGAGGAGCGCCCGTGCGTTTTCTTGAGCCGTAATAAATTCGATCTGATATACGAAGGGTATTATGTATCAATACACGTCTATCTGCTGCATTTGTTTCGCTTATCTCGAAAAGTCGTTTGTGCGAAGGTACACCGATATATTGAGATATTCTGTTAAAATCCTTTGTCAGCGCAATGGTGCATTTAATGTTTTTTGGCATTATCTCTGAGAAGGTCGCAGATATAGCGTAACCGTTATAAAGTTGACCTACTCTGGGAATATCTTTCACTGATTTTAGAAGAAACGTCTGTTCAAGCTCATGATTGCCAAGACGAGCCGCCACGCCTTTTATGTTTTCGCCGAAGCTCGCCGCCTCGATTACTGTATCGGACTGATTATAAACCTGCGTAAACTCGTGTTCATTGTTACGCGAAGGGTTCGGAGGCTCAATAAAGTTTTTACCGTGTTCAAGAAGAACGGGAAGAAGAGGAATATATTCAATCCTAAATTCCAAAAGGTCAAGCCTTTGCATTAAAATTACATCTATTTCACTAGCAGAATACTTTGAGACCATTGCAAGAATATTCGCTATGGAGTATTCGCTATATAAGGCCGACGATGTACCCTCATCAGGCGATTGACGGTATGTCAGCCCTTTTATAAATTTAGAATTTCGGGCAAAATATATAGCTCTCGATTTTGTTTCGAGAGGATCACCCGATATAGTTTCCTCATATCCGCTCAGAGAGTTGTAAATAGTCTGTTCGTAAACATATCTTGTGATATCTACGGGTTCTATAACCCAAGCGCCGCCTTGAATAAATCTTAGGCCGCAATCAAGCTTTTCTATGCTATATATTGGATACGAAGCTTCAACAGCGCAAGACTCCTCGTCTATTCGAGCATACAGCTTTTCCGAACGGAGCGACTTGGTGAAAGGAGCAGGCGGCTCTAAGGTTGCGCCCCCGGCAAATTCAAGTGATTTTATCAGGTTTTCACCGTAGGTCTTAATTCCCGTGCAAAAGCTGTTAACATCCCAGTTTGACGATAAATACACGTCCTTACCTGAGATAGCCGCCTCCTCTTCTTTTCCAAGATCGATAAAATAAACGACGTTGTTTTCGTCAACGTAAGGCTCGCCGTGGATATATCCTCCGATAGTTCTTAATTGTTCGCGGAGTGTACCCTCGGTTAGAGTAAACTCCGGCGCAAGTACCTGACGGTATTGGTCGGTCTGTTGATCATTAAATCTAAATCTTTGAGAAAACGGATTAGAGTATGGATTGTCTACCGCATCCGAATCAATAGGCTCTGCACACGATAATGTTCTTTGAACAACATCGGTTATTGTGATTTTGGACGCTTTAACACCTTCTTCAACCGTAATGTTGTAATACAACGTGTGTCCTGTGTATGTTGGAAGAGACGAATCGGGATTTGCGACAGTTACAATATAGTATTCTACAAAGTAATCGCCTTCGGGTAGAGGGTTAATCAAATCAAAAGGCTCTGATAACAGTTCCTGTCTTTCTTCGTCCGTGTTACCTCGGTTATAAATCTTTTCGGCGACAACTGTGCCGAATTGCCCTGATTTATAAATGGTGATGCGGTTTTGATAATACCGGAAGTACTCGTCGATCACATCGGGGTCTGTTTGATTCCACTTTGCCAGATATGTTATTTGCTGTCCGTTTGCTACTGCGAACGGACTAGGAAATATATAACCACTGGGGACTTTTTGGGGTAGATATAAATACAGAGACTTAGCGGCATCAAGCGCCTCGCCTGTTAACTGTGCGCTCACGAACTTATAAACCGTTCCTACAACCGGCTTCGTTTCCGCTACCTCCATAAGAGTATAGGCTTCTACAAGCGGGAGATCTTCGCTCGCTACCTCGTCGGCTAAGGTGTTAGTAAACGTAAGAGTCGGACAAACGATGCCTTCAAGAAGCTTTGTTCTTTCAACAAGGTAAAGCTCGTGCTTTGTGCGTGTTATACCGGGCCGTGGAAATACCCTTGTTGCATTATCACGAGCAACGAGAAAGTAATAGTTTGTTACATCTTCGCCCTCTTCGCCCTCTTCGCTCTCTGCAATGCGTATTCGTATTTCTGTAAGAGGCTTGTATTTTTCCTCAACGTCGTTTATTATCGTTAGCGTTGCCTCGTCGAGGCGCTCGTCAAGCAATTCACCGATGCCAATGGGTAGAATAGTACCCTTAATTTCTCTTGTGACTATGGCACCGTTTTGAGGATTGACGTGATAACGTTCATATACATTTATTTTTCTCATCATTGATTCCTCGGGGCGCGGTTGCCCATAGATCCCGCGCGGATGTTAAATTCACGTGTTGAAATTCGTTCAACCTCCATTTTTGCACGAGTAAGCTCTCGGGTCTGCCATTGGTTAACGATCTTGGAGAATATCGACAAAGGATTTGACACGATACCCAACACCTCGCTTTTCAGGTCTGCTTGATATGATTGATAGGTGTAATTCCCCGTTGTTATTCCAACTTTCGATATGCGAAAATTATCCGCTTCATTCAGCGCGGATGCCGCTATTGCCACAGGGGCAAGATAGCCCGCGTTCGTCGCCATTCCCGCAAACTTGCTGATCATTCCCATGCCGTATGACTTAGCTGAGTTCATTATCTCACTGCCAAGCCCTGTAACGCTCGTCTCTTTTTCCTTTGCTTTACTTCTTCCGCCACCGCCGCCACCGCCGCCTACTATGCGGATAACATAAGATACATTAGGCATAACATCAATCCTCCAAATCCATATATTCAAGCATCGCGCACGAGAGTGAGGATGCAAGGTTTATCTCGTTGGAAATACCCGAATTATCGAATATCATCTTATAGCGCACAGGCTCAGATATGGTTGCAAATTTTAGTTCGATTATAAACGGCTCCGTTGAGCCTTGTGCGATGTATAAATCGCAAAGCTCGCCGAATTTTGTACGTCTCATAGGGGCCGTTATAGAAATAGACATCATCGTTGACTCTGGCGTGGATTTTGAGCCTGTCTTGCCCTCCGATGCGTCCTCCGCTGTGAGTGCAGAACTGGAGACCGTTTTTCGCACCAATCCAAGAGTCGAAAAGTAAATCCGTTCCTTTTCTTCTTCACCATCTTCCTCATATACGTAGTAAAGTTCGTACGCCGACGAAGCAACGCCGAGACCGATAAAGTAAAAGTCTGCCGTTAGGGAAAGCGTCATTGAATCGCCGACGCGCTCTCTTGTGTCTCTCATACCCGAGGCGGCAATATTGTAATAGCTTCCGACAAGGTATTTATTTCCCTCCTCGTCGTCCATATCTTCCGAGGTTCCGCTCTGAAGAGCCTCGCCTAAAATGTCTCGCACCGTAGTTGTTAGTACGGATGCGCCTTCATCATCAAACAAATCGGAAATAGGGATAAGCAAATCAACGTTGGTTGATACCATTGCGCTGTATGAGCCTGCAATGTTATTCGTTCCCTCTGCCTCGGAGCTAAAGAGCGAGACAAGACCGTTGATATAATAAGTAACGTGGTTAGGGGCGTATTCGGGCGGCTTGTAGTCAGCAGTATCAAGGACAAGACGAAACACAAACGAGGTATTAGGCAATAGTTCTTGAAGCTCCGAGAGCGCCGCAACCTCGTTGAGCTTGTTCTCCATTCGGTTTGCTATAACATCTAAATTTATCATTTTTTATCCTTTCTCAAGCCTGCCGCGAAGAGCATACGCCAAAGATTGAGCGTAAATCTTCACGGCTCGCTCAAACCATTTTTCGTTGGGGTTCTGCGCCCCCTTCCATTTTGGAGAAAGCCACGGCTCATTCGTATAAACAACGTAAGGCGCGATCTTAGCATCAACTTTTATTTCAATAACGTTTGGAGAAACTCTCCGAATGCTTGTAGCGTTGAAACGCATATTTCCCGTGGATGCTCGACGAAATTTACCGTTTACATTTCCGCTTTGCGGCGTGTAAGGAACACGAGGGCGAAACTTTGTGAGATAAACCTCGGTGCATGTGGCAAGCAACGTGTCTCTCTGAGATCCGTTCATCAGCTTATCCCCCAAGGATTATCGACCTCGATAAGGCGGATAACGAAATCCGTACCAACAGGAATTGCAAACAAAGCGCGAGCCTCGGGCGTTGCTGCCCTTACGTCTTCCGTTACGGATATGATACGGTATAGGTTTCCGCTCATAGCTACGATATAGCCGTTATTTCGCCAATCAAGCGCGCTTTTTGTCTTTATTGTTAACGTTGCACCCTGCGCGTCGATAATGTTCTGCAAAAGCTGTTTATAATGCCATTCCGTCGGGTCTAGCGTTTCGTAATCGAAGGGTATTCCCACAGTATCGGGGTCTTGCGGTTGGCTCCCCTCTGCCGGCATTATAGCCTTGGGGAGCTTTTTATAATATTTTCCGCTCTGAAGCTGAAAATATTTTCCCTGCATCAAATCAAGATAATCCATCAGTAGCACCCCGCATAAAGTATCGATGTTCCAAGATCGGGATTTGTTCTCTCAAGTATCTGTCTTGCGTTCATATCGACTGCAAGCTCTCGCTTTTCCTTCTCAACCGAGCGGCTAAGATCGCCGTTTAGAAGCATGTATTCACTTTGCGAGATCATAGCGCGATAGATCATTACGCGAAGGGACGGTACGATCCGTATGGCGTGATTTTGGCGGTCGTTTTCATTTGAAAACGAATGTATAAAATTATATATAACGTCGGAAACGCGCCTAAGATGCCGCCCTATAATGGCAGAGGCATTAACCGACATATTGTATTCAAGTCTAGCGCGGAGGTCGGTTCCGTTCACAACGAGCGCCTCCTCGGTCAAAATATATTGTCCCGTCACTTCGTCAAAGTGAAGGTAATTATCAGAATAAGGTATCATTTTTGTCCTTTCCCCCTATTAAGGGAAAGAGGATAGCCCCGAAGGACTACCCTCTTTGAGATTAAAAAATGTTTATGCTACCGAACCGGGTGCGGTTACGGTGAGCTGTGCCTCGGGAGCAGCGGTGCCGTTGGCTACGATGGGAACAACGCCCTTGCCATAGCATACGTTTATACCCCAGCGGACCTTGGGCTGAAGGCGTTTGCCTGCGCCATTGGGAGAATCGATCACCTTAACGTAATCCATTGTGGAGATACCTCTATCGGTCGCGGATGCCGCAACCATAAGCGCCTCGACGCCCGCAATGGCTGTTCTGCCGGATGTACCGAGCCAATCACCGGCTCTGTTCCAAATAGGATTGGGAGCGATGAAACAAGGAACGAGATCGATCTCGCCGCAATACATGTTACCGAACTCCTTCATGTCTTCGGGAGAAAGCGCACCCTTGGCAACCATAGACTGCGCGTAGTTTGAACCGCCGAGAATAACGCCGGTCTGTGACATGAGCTGACGGCGGAAGGAAGGACGCATAATAAGCTCTCTCTCCTCGAAGGGGAACGCCTGAATGCCGTTGTCCTCGTCGCCGTTGTCAAGCGCGGTAGATGCATCCATAACGGCATCATAAGCCGCCTTGTCGCCCGTACCAATAACAACAGCAATATCGGTCCACGCGCCCGCGGTATCTGCTGCGTTGAGTCTGTTTGCAAGCTGCTCAGCGAGAGTTGATGCATTGATCTCGGTTGCAACGCGACCCGCAATGTTCTTGTTTGCGGCGTCGAATACGTTTACGGGGACGACATCCTCCTGTACCTCGGGAATATCGGTCATTTTGTCGTAGATGTAAAGAAGGTTGAGATCATACTCAACGATATCCTG
Organism: Eubacteriales bacterium; assembly: GCA_045660325.1. GTDB lineage: Bacteria > Bacillota > Clostridia > Oscillospirales > CAG-272 > SVTX01. The sequence continues at coordinate 4,910 of JAZRDO010000007.1, read as the reverse complement.
ATAGGATGCCGCGTCGGAGTTAAACCAACCGCCGTTTGTGCCAGCGCCGAGCTTACGCGCGGAGCCGGTGGGAACGGCGGGCTTAAGAATACGAAGAGTTGTTACGTCGGTCTCGACGTGTTCTGTTACGCCCTTGCCGTCTCTGTGAAGAAGAGAAACGAAAATGTTCTCTTTGATCTGTTTTGCCGCGAGTACCTGTGTCGCGGAATTGTTAAGATTATAAACCATAGTTCCCATAGTTTAAAATTCCTTTCTTTTGATGAAAATATTAGTAATTAACCGTGCAGAATTTGAGCCTTAAGCTCGTCAGCGGACATATCTGCATAGTCCTTCTTATCTCCGCGAACATCGGATTTATATCCGAAAGCATCCTTTTGCTTTCCGACGTATTCCTCCATTTGCTGTTTGAGTCCCATAAGCTCCTGAATATTGGTTTCGAGTGAGCCGATTCTCTCGGTCAACGCCTTGATAACCTCTGCGGAGTTGTCTTTTTCGGACTCGTCAAGAGGCGGCTCGACAACCTCGGTCTTGTCTTTTTCAAGCTCGTAAGGCTCCGCGCCTTTATCCTCGTCGTCCTCTTTTTCGGCCTCCGCTTCCTCTGCTTCGGGATCGCCGTCTTCTGCGGCTTCCTCCTCGATCTCGTCAACGTCCTTGCCGATCTCCTCGCTTTCTTCCTTAACCTCTTCAGCCTTTTCGTCGGCTTTAGTGTCGGAATCAGCCTTTTCCTCTTCGATTTTATCAATCTCGCGTTCGTCCTCGGCTTTGTAAAGATCGCCCGTCTTTTCGTGAAGGGCGGCTCTCTCCTCATCGGAAAGCTCGGGAAGCGCTTTCATGATATCATCAAGAGTGATTTTCTTAGAAAAAAGTCCCATTTTTGTTTTTCCTTTCTTGTTGCAACAGTTTTGTTATAAAATTTTGACGTTTCCGCAGTGCTTCTTTGATAGCGACTAAGGCTGTGCCGTTTTACCACCGTCCGCACTCTTCCGCGCCGCCCTTGACCCTAGGCTGTGGGTATAAAAAAAGCCATCTGCCGCCGCGCTCCTTGTGGTGCGGTTGCAGATAGCTAGTGTTATTGAATTGTGGGGGGGTTATGTAATCTCATTCGGAACAATGATACTGCAAAAATCGCTAAGGATTTTCAAGGCATCATCATAAGCATCTATAATGCTATTGACAAACTCATAAGATGAAATCTTGCTACCAAATTTTGCAACAGCTTGAACGCTTTCGGTCGCAATAATAAGCGCCTTGATTTCTTCCTCAGACCAGCCTTTTTCATCAACTTTGTTGTTAAATAGTTCTATTTCTTGCTGTGCGGATCTATTTGCCATTGCTTTTCCCCTTCTTGTTAAGTAATTCGCCGTCAATAACGAGTATTTCCGTAACCTTAGGATTTTCAAATGTCCCTGTGGAAATGACAAGTTTGTCTTCGATCAATATAGGAGGAATACGACCGTCATTCATATATTGTTCGCCGTATTTAATCTTTAAATCGGAAAGTTTTTTATAATAAAGCCGCCACTCAACTTTTGTCAGAGACGTACTATTTGTATTTGAAAACTGCCCTTTTTCATCCCTTGGATGTTTACTTTCGTTCCATTCCATTATAACATTTCCTAACCTTTTTGTCAATCCTCGTTATCAAATATCTTCACTCGATCGGGGTACCAAGCGACATTATTTTTAACGCTGAATTTTCTGTATTCTTCATTAAGCTCTCTTGCGGCTTTTCTGAAATTCGCTGCTTGCTTAGGATTTTCGGCAATAACAGCCGCTTTTTTATAATCGCGTATATCGCGCTCGTAGGATCTTTGCTTTTCCTCGATAGCCCTTTGACGCTCGATAACCTTTGTCGGTATTGCTTGGGGCTTTGCGCCGGGGGCGTAATCTTGAAGAATATGACGGCAATTAAAGCCGGTTAAACAACCGTTTTGATAAACCTTGCCCGAGCGTGTTATATAACGGTCTATCGGGTTATCTGTGGCAAATTCAAGAGGCTTAAACTTAATTCCTTCTGATGTTACACCCTCAGTTCCGTCAAGCGAATAAAGCCCCGACGGATGCAGAGACCCGCCGACCTGATATTTTTCGCACCGCTTTGAGCAATTCGCGTGAGGGACGATATAAACGAGCTTAGTGCCCGCCTTCCGCTTGTCTGATATCATCTCTAGCTGATGATCGTAACGCACGGTCATCTCCGCAACGTTTCGTAACGAGACGTTTGTCTCATAGCTTTCCTTTGCGCCGCTTTTAACAAGATCATCAAACTTTTCGCGAACGGCGGCGGTGTATTCCTTGTGATACATATTAAGCGGTAGCGCCTTATTGTAAACCGTATCGGGAAATACACGGTCAAGAGCTTTGGTAAAGCCGTTTGCGTATCTGTATTCGGGCGAAATTTCCTCTCTGAAGCGCTTTATTTCGCGCTCTGCGCCTTTTGCCTTCTCTTGCCTTGCGCGAATGAGTAAAGCAAAAAAAGCCGCCTGAGCGAGCATTATATCTCGATGCTTTTTATAACATTTTTGCGCGTATATCCTCAGTCCCTCGCGCGTTTTGTGCTTAAGTTGCTCATTTTTAAGCTTTTCAAGCGCCTTGTTTATAATTTCATCAACCTCGCGCTTAAATCGTGCTTGAGAATGTAGCTGATAAGCCGCTCGTTTGGTATATTCAAGGATCTTCGTTTCCGCATCCTCAATAACAAGGGCTTGCGGCGGAAATTCGTTGGCGTTTTTATATACCACGCTCCCTCACCTCGGTGTCATCGTTCATATCGCCCCATATAGAGGCAGAATTTGCCGCCTCTTGCGCTTTCTGCGCTTCAACGACCAAATTATAATCCTCTTCGTTCTGCTCCTCGTCATCGTCAAAATTAAAGGCGTGGTGCGCTTTCTTTTGCGAGATAAGCCCGGACTGAACGGCTCTGGAGAGAGTATCAACAAGGACGGTTTGATTTGTCATTCCCGCTCTTGTCCAACGTATCTCAACGTCGTCTATGTAACCGTAGAAGCGAAGAACAGCGCGGAGCATCTGATTTATAGGCACCTCGAAGCGACGGCGCATATTCTCAACGAACAACGTTGTTGCGCTTTCTTCCGCCGAGACCTCTCTTGCCGTTCTGTTAGATCCGTCAGAAAGATATGATGCGAGTGTTGACACCGACATTCCAATGCCTGTCGCCATTGATTCAATGAGTATGTTTCGCGCTTCCTTCCATTCGGCGGAACGGAGTGCAAACTGTATCGGCTCGGGCTTGTTTCCTTCGTTGTTCAAAGCCTCATATTTGGTGTACATAAAGCTGTCAAGTCCCGAGGGTTGATTAGATACGTAGGAAACGCCGTTTGCGCCTTGCGGTCCCATAGAACGCGGTCCCTGCATAGGCTTCGGAACGAGAACGCGACCCCTTGCGAGGTACATATCCGTGTTAAAACAAGTGTTGTAAAAATCGTATTCGTAGAGAAATGTCGTAATATTCGCAAGGATAGATTCACCAAGTCCGATTTGAGGAACGGCAGAAACGCCGTCGGACGCTAGCATAAGATAAACACCGAGATCAACAAATCCGTTCATCGCCCGGGGTTTGTTAAGCATCATATCTGAGCCGTAATTTTCCTTAAACGCCTTTTTAACGGATTTTGGTAGCTCTTCCCATCTTATACAATTGTCCTGCAACCCGGTGAAATACTGAATTGCAACGGATGTTTTATACATCTTATACTCAACAACAGGGAACTCCTCTCCAAATATACCGACAGTTTCGTATCTGCGCTCTTCAATAAGCACAAAGCGTTCTCCATCGTTCCGCTCGGTCATGTTGTCAAAGAAAGAAAGCACACAAACGCATTTACGTATGTCTGTTCCGACTTTATCAATATAGAAGCGGTCAGCTCTCAATTCGTCAAGCCACAGCTCGTTATTTCTCTTATTGAGCTTAAGAAGCGCAAAACCGCCGCCGAGCGCATCTTTGCCGCATCGTTTGAGGATCGTCTTTCCGTCAACGTCGTTTATCCATTTGTTAGAGATAAAGTCGAGCGCTTTGCCGACTTTTTTGCCGTCCGATCCCTCTTCAACAATACGTGGCTTTCTCGCGTTAGCAAACATTATATTGCCGCCAAATACCGAGTCCGCGCATCTGTTTACGATTGTAGTTGCAATAGACGTTGAAAGCAAGCCCATCGAGCCGCCGTGGACGTAAGGAACATAGCCGTCGTACCAATACAGCCAATTTCGCACCCAGTTCTGATAAAACATCATATAAGGAGCGGGGAGCATTGAATAAAAGCTTGCGTTGTTCGTCTGCTGCCACATTTTTTGATTAGCCGCCATCGCGGCAGAAACGCCGTTCAGATGTTGTGTCGCCTGAATGGGCGTTGCATTAAGATCCATTGATTATTTACCCCCTTCCGAGAGCTGTCCCGCAAGTGCAACGATATTATTATTTACCGTTACGAGCTTGTCCGCGATATCGTCAAGCGCCGCAAGAATGGACATTCCCACGTTGATGACTGTACCGTAATAATTCATTCTCATGCGTCTTTCTCTCTCTTCCTCGCTGAGAGGCGCCTCTCCATCTATTCCGTGCGCTTCGGTGGCTTTGTCAGCCTCAGCCGCCTTTTTTGCAAACTCCTCGCGCGGAATATCTACATTTGCGTTAAGCGCCTTTTCAATAGCTTCTTTAATTTCCATCTTATTCGTAAGCTCCTTTTCTTTCGGGTAAATATAAATTATCGGGGTTTTCAAAATATGCGTTCGCGCCGTAAGTCAGCGCGTCCGTGTAGTCGTTGGGAATTGCCGGGTCTAGCTTGTAATCCTTCCACGTCACAGATTCAAGCTGATAAACAAGCGGCTCGGTGTCCGCCGAGGTCTCAACCCATTTATTAGCGTAGTAATCAAAAAATCCGCCGAAGTCAACC
>JAZRDO010000006.1:0-9519 GCA_045660325.1 Eubacteriales bacterium | reverse complement strand
ATCAATGACCGCACTTGCCTCGCTTTGCTCGGCGGTACGGGCAAGGACCGTTTCACAAAGCAAAAAAGCAGGTAGGCTAAAGCCTACCTGCTTTTTTGGTGGGGAAAACGGGACTTGAACCCGTACGGTGTAAACCACACGCCCCTCAAACGTGCGCGTCTGCCAGTTCCGCCACTTCCGCATGTCTTGACGACTTGATTATTATACTACAAAAATCGTGATTTGTCAATATGTTTTTAAAAATTATTTTAATATTTTTCAACAAAAATCCTCGGATGCGAATTGCATCCGAGGGTGTTTTTTAAAGCTGTATTGTATTCTCAATTATAATCGCGCTGATCGGCTTTTCACTATACACGCCGTTGAAATTCCAGAGCGCATATATAGGAAGTGTCGAATTGGTCGTATCCGTCGTAAACGTATGAGTCGCAAAGCGCGTTACCTTCTTTGCCGTGCCGTCATAATTTATGGCTTCGGTTGAGAAATAAACAGTTTCATCGCCCACTCGCACATAGTTTGTGTTACCTCTTGCGCTTACGTTGAGAGAATAGCTCTCAAGGTAAACCGTAACGTCAATCGTTCGGGTGTTGCCCTGCTTTGCGCCTACCGTATACTCGATAACGAGATTGATTCCCGTGCCTGTATCAGAGGTAATTCTCTTAGTCTCAGCGGGCGCGCTGTTTTGTGAGTTGTTGCTTGTGTCGTTGTTCGTATCCTTGTTTGTGTCATCGGTTGACTCACCGCCGTTCTGGTTACCATCGTTTTGGTTACCACCGTTCTGGTCGCCATCCCCCACATTGCCCGAGCCGTCCGCAGTATTCTGCTCGTCGCCACCGGGATTAGTTCCATCGTCCAAGGGGTTATCCATAGTAGTTCCGTCGTCAATATCTCCGTCGGGAGAAGTGTCTACGTTATTTCCGCACGCCACAAAAATTATGACCGAGCACAGAAGAACACATAAAAACGATAATTTTTTCAATTTGAAATCTTATTTAAAGCTATCAGCAAATGTTGTGGCAAGCTTATCGCATCGCTCGTTATAGGGGTGTCCGACATGCCCCTTTACCCAGACAAACGTAACCTTGTGCTTTTCCAGAAGATCAAGTAGCTTTTCCCACAGATCAGGATTGAGCGCGGGGGATTTATCGGCACGGCGCCAGCCCTTCGCTCTCCAAGACACCGCCCAGCCCTTCTCGATCGCATCAACGAGATACTTTGAGTCAGACGTGAGAGTTACCTCGCACGGTTCTTTCAGAGCAGATAATGCCTCAATTGCCGCCAAAAGCTCCATTCTGTTATTTGTGGTCATCGCCTCGCCGCCCGAAAGCTCTTTTTCCCTGCCCTCGTATACGAGAATCGCACCCCAGCCGCCTTTGCCCGGATTTCCGCGACAAGCGCCGTCGGTATATATGTCAACATGCTTCATGCTCTAAATTTTCCTTTCGGTAAATTTTACTATGTAAGATTAGTATACCACGTTCTTTAGAAAAAATCAAGGAAAATTACAAATCGTGCGAATTCTTTTATAAATTGGAATTTTTCTTGCTTGACAATCCCCTCTCTTTGTGGTATAATAGGCGCAGTTCAATCGTAGGCGTGGCGGAACGGACACTTAAATAAAATTTATGCGGGCGTGGCGGAATGGCAGACGCGCTAGACTTAGGATCTAGTGTCCTCGACGTGCAGGTTCAAGTCCTGTTGCCCGCACCAAAAAAGGATAGGGGCATTTGCCCCTATCCTTTTTTGCTGTATGCAACAACCTCGAGAAACTGTAGAAAAATCACTACTCCCCGTTAAGGCATTATACCTTCCAATCGTTAAAAGCCCGCTATTCGTTAAATTACTGTTATAAAGACGCTATTTTCTTTTCTATCTCCTTGATGACATCAACAAACTCCGCATCGCTCTTTCCCGTAGGATCGGGCAAGCCCCAATCATCATCGAAGGCTCTGCTGATGAAGGGGCATCCCACGCCGCACCCCATTGAGATAGCAACGTCGGGTTGCGGTATCTTATCGATAGTTTTGCTGTACTGTGTCAACTCCATATCGATGCCGTAAAGCTCCTTCATAAGCCGTACCGCATCCTGATTGATCTGCGGTTTAGTTTCCGTTCCTGCCGAGTAAAAGTCGAACTCATTACCACGCAGATGCTTTCCGAGAGCCTCGGCAATTTGACTTCTGCAAGAGTTATGGATGCATATAAACGCTATCTTTTTCTTCATATCAATCCGAGCTTTGCAAACAGTTTTTCGATGTCCGCAGGCTTTAATACCTTACCCATTGCAACCACCTTCTCGTTTACAACGAGGGCGGGCATACTCATCACACCGTATTCCATAACTTTAGCAAGGTCGGTGATGTATTCGACCTCAACGGAAAGCCCCATATTCTTTACGGCTTCCTTTGCATACTCGTACTGCTGATGACAGGATGCACAACCAGCTCCCAACACCTTGATACAGCAGATGCCGTCAACGGCTTCACCGCAGCATTTTGTAATAACGGGAGCTTTCTCAGCAACTGTACCACACGAACTGCAACAACTCTTTTTTTCATCCTTTTTCTTTCCGAAAAGGCCCATAACAAAAATCCTCCTTGAAATTAAATAATAAATGGTTGAATTAGGTTAAAGAAATATCCCACAAGGATAATTCCAATCGCACAAATAGCGATGAATACGCCGATCAATTTAGGTTTGATCACCTTGCGAAGCATAATGATCGACGGCAGAGAAAGCGTTGTAACGCCCATCATAAAAGACAGTACCACACCGAGCAAGGCTCCCTTTGCAAGCAAAGTTTCTGCAATCGGTATCGTTCCGAAGATGTCGGCATACATAGGAACGCCTGCAATAGTGGCAAGAATAACGCCAAATGGGTTATTGCCGCCGAGTACTTTTACAATCCATTCTTCTGGTATCCAATTATGAATAAGTGCACCGATGCCTACACCAACAAGAACGTAAGGCAATACCTTTTTGGCTGTGGATAGCACCTGCTCCCAAGCGTATTTGATACGGTCTTTAAAGCGGAGCTTTTCTTGCTCGACTTCAAAACTCTTTGCATTTCTTATAAAGTCCTCGACCTGATTTTCAAAATGGAGCTTTTCAATCAGCGTACCGCCAAGAACGGCAATTACAAGACCAAACAAAACGTAAGCAACGGCGACCTTCCAACCGAAAATGCTCATCAGAAGCACAAGGCTTCCAAGATCGACCATCGGAGAGGAAATTAGGAAGGAGAACGTAACGCCAAGCGGAAGTCCTGCACTCGTAAATCCAATAAACAGCGGAATAGACGAACAAGAGCAGAATGGCGTGACCGTACCGAGTAAAGCACCGATGATATTTGCACCAATACCGTGAAATCTTCCGAGTATCTTTTTCGTTCTTTCGGGTGGGAAATAGCTTTGGATATACGATATGACGAAGATCAAAAATCCAAGAAGGACGAATATCTTGATCACATCGTAAATGAAGAACTGAATACTGCCACCAATACGGCTTGTTACATCCAAGCCGCAAAGGGAAAGAAGCTTTCCGATCAGTTGATTCAGCCATTTCATACCAAGGACTTGGTTTTGTATGAAATCCCATACTTGTTGCATAATACACCTCCAATTACATTTATATATCTATATCTATCGATATGAGATTTTTGTTTATAGGTCAGCACATAACGCACTGACCTTATAAGCCAATATTATTTTTTGCAACTATCGCATTTCTTATATCCGCAAGCCTTGTCGGGAGATAGGGTGTATCTTTCGATCAACTCTCTGACCTGTGCCGAGCCTTCTGCGGAGAGCGAATAGTGCATCCATTTGCCTTCCTTGCAGGCATCGACGAGCCCTGCTTCGCACAGTATACGCATATGGTGGGAAAGAGTTGACTGCCCGATTTTTAGTTCCTCAAGGAGAGCGCAACCGCATTTTTCTCCAGTCATCAAAAGCTCCATAATCTCAAGACGGTTATCGTCAGCAAGAGCCTTGAATATCTTTATTCCCTCATTGTGCTTAAATGCCATTTTGCCGTTTCTCCTTCCGACACATCGATAAGTGTAGATGTATTATAACATAGACTTCTATGCTTGTCAATATGTTTTGTAAAAATCTTAATGCAATATTACTAACACAAAAAAGATCCTACCATTTCCCTACCCACTATTTAATTCAACAATTAATTTACAATTTTCCCACCTATCCAAAACTTCAAAATCCATTGACAACGAAAAAACGATATGATATAATGTATATGTAGAAAAATGCGCTTATAAAGGCGCGGAAACCAAAATTTTTCGGAGGCTCAAATGAAGAAAAAGATTATTGCCATCTGCATTCTTTCCGTTATGATCATTAACGCGCTTATGATCGCGGTGCAGGCAGCAACTCCCAACCCTTACGGCACGACATCATACGGATGCATCACCAACATCGAGATGAAGTCAAGCACAACACTTAGAAATGACGTTACTTATTTTACGTCTACCGTTTCATCTCTTCAGGCGGGTACAGGCAGCACAGCCCGTCCCTTCGAAACCTACGGAGCGATCGGTGGCGAAAATACAAAGCTTTTTGTTTACTCTATGGGTAAAAATAACAATACTGACTTTGCAACAAAGCCCGTAAAAACTCTTATGGAGCAGTTTGCAGCAGAAAATCCCGATTGGATCCCCTTGGCAGCGATCAACGGCGACTTTTTTGACATCGAATCCAGCAACACTCCCGGCATCGGCGAGCCCGAAAACATCATGATCCAGAACGGCGATATTTACAAGGGTCATCTCGTTTCCTCCGCAGGCGGCGGCGCATTCGGCATCAAGCCCGACGGAAGCGTTATTTATCATATAAACGGCTTTAGCACAACCTTTACATATACAAAGGGCCGTTACAATCTCACCGTAATGAATGAAAATCAAACTCAGACACTCGGTACTCACAGCAGAATCCCCGTAGACAACCCCAACCACGTTACGTTCATTACTCCCGACTCCAAGTCGGCGGCAGACCTCACAGGCAAGACAGTATACGTTATTGACTGTGATACATACAGATACGCTTATAGAGGCGGTAGCGGCAAGGTAGACCCCGAGGGAGATTACACTTACTTCTTCGAAGGAAAAGTTGAAAGCGTAAGAGCAGGATCTACAAACGAAAAGCCCGCTGCTGGCAAGGTTTATATTGCGGTTCCTTCAGGCACGGAAACAAAGCTTGCGGCTAATACGTACGTTAAATGTAACGCGAATATTGGTAACAACTGGTCCGACGTTGAAAACGCTATGGGCTTCAAGCAGGCTATCCTCGTTAACGGTGACTCCTCATTCGTTAAGGGATTGACCAACAACTCCTCCCCCAACACCAAGATCTCCGATATTTCCTACTCCGTATACAACGCAAACAGATCCGCTATCGGCTTCAAGGCTGACGGCACTCCCGTTATTCTTGCAATCGCAAAGACCAACAGCAAGGGCGCTACGTACTACGAAATGGCTGAGCAGCTCAAGGCTCTCGGCTGTGTTTACGGCTTCTGTCTTGACGGCGGCGGCTCTACAACGATGGCTATAAGAAACAACAACGGTACTTACGAAACTGTATTCGCAGGTGAAAACGGTAACACAGGCAGAAGCGTTGGCAATGCGATCATTCTCGCAGTTCCGAAAAATGCTCCCTCCAACCCCGGTGGAAACACAGGCACAACTGAGGATCCCAATAAGGACACCGAGGAAAAGCCTTCATCCGGTACAACCGAAAAGCCCACTGAAAAACCCACAGAGCCCGACCTCAACAATACCTTCGTTGAGATCTCCAAGGGTAACGGCTACGTTGCTCACTCGGCAACCACTCCCACTGTAACCGATACAAAGCTGGGCATTACAGGTTACGCGGGCTTTACTCAAAACATTGTAAATTCCGGATACTACTTTGATGACAACAAGGACGGTATCAAGTGGAATTCCAGTTTCCTTTCCAAGTCCGACGATGCGACTAAGGCTATCGCGGGCGACAAGGCAATGAATTTTAATATGGAAATCAATATCCCCGAGCTTGACGCGGGCGAGCATACCGTAAGCTTCATGCTCAAGCTTGCCGACGGCACGTTCGTAATAATCGATACTGCAAGCTTTACTGTTGAAGCAAAGCAGCCCAACACACCCGTAACACCTTCCACTCCCTCCGCACCTGCTCCCTCTTCAAGCGGATGCGGCGGCACAATAGGCGGTATCAGCGCAATTGTTATTGCAATCGCGGCAATGCCTCTTTTCTTGAGAAAAAAAAGAAAATAAGTTAAATACAAAAGCCACCTGAAATACAGGTGGCTTTTCTTTTATCTTTCGGGAAATTCGGGAGGATAATCCACTCTCATTTCAGTGTGCGCCCGATTCGGAACAGGCGGATCGTTTACAATCGGAAATACAGGATCAACTCTTTTCGGGTAGTCATTAAGGTCCTCCCTCTTGGGCTTTACGGTGCGCTTGCCGTCTTTATTATTATCCATAGCTTTTCCTTTCAAATATTATTTTTGCAAAATTATTATTTGTAAAAAAGCCCGAAATATACGTAAAGGTCTATGACGACTGTCATAGACCTTTATTTCAAAAGCCGAAAAGCATCTGAGCGATATCTTCCCTTGCCTCTATTATAGTATGCTCTATCAATGCATCCATTGATACGTCTATTGAAAGCTCTCCTGCCTCGAGGATAAATCCGCCCTTCATAGACGCCGTCTTACTTGACAGCACGACCTTGTCAAGAACGTTTGCGGGGATCTTACCTACCGTAGCGCGTCGCATCGCCGCGATAATTTTCTCGCCCAATGCGTCTCTGTCCTTCTTTCTTAAAACAAGAACGTATTTATCGGGAGAAATATTCTCGCCGTAAGCATCAAAGTGCTTCTTTTCATAAGCAATACGGCTAATAAGGACCTTAGCAAGAAGACCCGCCATAAAGCTGATATATTTTTCCTCCTTGAAGGAAACTATCTCGTTTGCCGCAGCTTCTACCACGTCGGCTATCATCGCATCCTGATGCTTTTTGATGATCGCATTATATTCGTTATCAACTCTCGTACGAACGGAGCTTTTAAGAGTTTCTGCCTTTCCTAATGCTTCGGTTAAAATCTCATTATGAGCATTTTCCTTCTTTTCGGCATATTCAGCCTCAATTCTCGCTATCTCGGCATTTGCATCCAAAAGAATGTCCTCAGCAGTCTTGTTGGCATCATTAATGATTTTTTCAGTTAATTTATCAAATCCTGTCATACCGCTGTCCTCATTTCTTTGTGCTGGAAAGTGTAAATCTTTCAGACGGCTCTGCGGGAGCGAATCCTTCGCCGCCACCCGTATAGAACTGTTTGAAAAACTCGTAATGCTGAATCTTTGATGCGATAATACAAGCAACGTAAGCGTTAAGAAGAAGGAAAATTCCGTGACATATAATGCTAACCACAACAAGGAGAATATATCCGCCCGTCGTAGGTCCTACAAGAGTTCCAAGCATATTAATGTAATAAGTGATCGCGCCAAGGCTTATACCTACTACGAATATCTTGAGGTATCCCGCAAGATTCAACGCGTATTTGCCGATATCGGCAAGTCCGCGAAGACCTCCAAGCAGCCTCTTACCAAGCTTCTTCTCGCCTCTTCCCGCAAATACAAGTATAAATATCATACCCGCAACTGCAACGGCAATACCCGCGATTACATTTACGGTAAATACAAGCGCGATGCCCGCAAAAATTACCCACCAGGGCAAGACGTCAAAGAGAGCATCCTTAACCTTTCCCTCTTTACAAAGAGAAATAAATTTAATAAGCATACCGATAATTATCTGTATCGCGCCAAAAATTAAAACAATCGCAAGATACCAAAGAGGCTTCTCTACAGGTCTGAACAGTACGCCGCCGAATATTGGGGCTACAAGCTCGGGAGTACGTTCCCACAGCATTTCCTGCATTATCGCGTACGGAAGATTACCAAACCAACCGCCAAAGAGGATGCCAAAAATTACGCTTGATATTCCGCATATGCCGAGCATATTCAATGCCGACCTTACTTTTCCGCGAGCTCCAAGCACCCTGGGTAAAACAAAGCCCAAGGGAATCAATATCAAGCCATAGCCCACGTCACAAAGCATAAGTCCGAATGCGATAAAGCAAAAGATACTCATAAGAAGAGTAGGATCAAACGTGCGATACTTGGGAAGCACAAAATCCGACGTTATCCATTCAAAGCATCTTGTAATGACGTTGTTGGAAAGCTTCACGGGCGGCTCATCGCCGTCACTGGGGTCCGAAATCTCATATGCACACAAGCACTCACCCAATGCCTCTTCGACGCTTCTAAGCGATTTTTGAGGCACCCAGCCCGAAATAAACGTACAGGTCTTGCTGCACGCCGACTTTTTCATAAGCTCGGCCGCACACAGCTCGGTCTTTTCTATATCGTAAAGTGTTTCAATTCTTTCAAGCTCGCAGATATATTCCGAAAGATCCGCTTCCTCAAGTCTTGAATATACAGCCTCCACGGTGGAGAAAACAGTCTCGTATGCACCCGATGAAATAAATTCGTCGCGGTCAACGTAGGCTCTCTTATCCAAAGGGCCACGCTCTTTGGGAGCATTCTTCAATATAGCCGTGTGAACCGCCTCGATCTTGGCGATTCTCTCTTCCATCTCAGAGATATTCTCATCACAAACGCTGCGAGAAAGAATATCTGCTCCGTCGCAATCGGAAACATCTCGAATATCTGCGCAGCGGAGAGAAATAAGCTTCTTAATAACCGCCTTTGCGCTATCGGTAGGAGCTACTACCAAAAGCTTCTTCATATTGCTTACTGACATTCGTTCACTATTCTCCTTACTACCTCGCGAACTGCTAAAGGTATATTTGCCGTCGCTTCACGACACATGGTCTCTGCATCGCGTTCAGCCTGATTGATTCTTTCAGTTATAAGAATTTCGGCATCCTCGCCCACAAGATCAACTCGTCTCTTGTATTCTGCACCGAGAACTCTCTTGTGATCGGAATAATCTCGTTCTGCCTTTTCTCTTGCCTCTTTAACCATAATCGCAGCCTTTTCCTTTGCGGCGTCTACAATTTTCTTCGCCTCATCCTCGGCTGAGATAACCTGAAGTATAGCTTCTCTTGACATAATAAACCATACCTTTCTTAAAATTAAATAGATATAACCTTAAATGTAATTATATCATATTTTGTCGATAAATTCAATATCAAAAGAAAAAATAGTATATAAAAACAAAAAAACACGGATAATCCGTGCTGAATCTATATAAATTTTAATTATTTTACCTAACACTCGAAAAGGAAAACAAAGTATGAGATTCGAAACCGAAACTCAAACAATGAACCATATAGAACTATGTTCTAAAGGAGGTTCAAGCCCTCGGGCTATTAGTATCAGTCAACTGAACACATTACTGTGCTTACATCTCTGACCTATCAAACTCGTAGTCTACAAGTGCCCTTACTCATTCTGGATGATGGGATATCTAATCTTGAAGC
>JAZRDO010000005.1:0-126758 GCA_045660325.1 Eubacteriales bacterium | reverse complement strand
TTGTCAGCTGTGTTGTGAACTACGTTTGTAAAGATAGTGTCCTTAAGACATGTATAAAGAGCGTTGGGGTTGGAGTTTACGTTTGTACCGGGAGCAACGCCAAAGAAGCCGTTTTCAGGGTTAACCGCCCAAAGTCTTCCGTCCTCACCAACTCTGAGCCAAGCGATATCGTCACCTACGCACCATACCTTATAGCCCTGCTTGGAGTAGAACTCGGGGGGAATAAGCATAGCGAGGTTTGTCTTACCGCAAGCAGAGGGGAATGCCGCGCAAACGTACTTTGTTTCGCCGTCAGGATATTCAACGCCGAGAATGAGCATATGCTCTGCCATCCAGCCTTCTTTTCTGCCAAGGAAGGATGCGATTCTGAGCGCGAAGCACTTCTTACCGAGAAGAACGTTTCCGCCGTAACCGGAGTTTACAGACCAGATTGTGTTTTCTTCAGGGAAGTGAACGATATATCTATTTTCTTCGTCAATATCAGCTCTTGCGTGGAGGCCCTTGATGTAGTCGGGGGAATCGCCGAGCGCTTCAAGAACGTCGTTGCCAACGCGAGTCATAATAAGCATATTGAGTACAACGTAGATAGAGTCAGTAAGCTCGATGCCGTACTTAGCAAAGGGAGAGCCAACAACACTCATAGAGTAGGGAATAACGTACATTGTGCGACCCTTCATGGAGCCTGTGTAAAGCTTTGTGAGCTTTGCCTTGCATTCTGCGGGGTCCATCCAGTTGTTGATGTTACCTGCATCCTCCTTCTTGGATGTGCAGATAAATGTTCTGCCTTCAACACGAGCTACGTCGTTTACTGCTGTTCTGTGAAGATAGCAGCCGGGGAGCTTTTCCTGATTGAGCTTGATAATTTCGCCTGTGGAGCAAGCCTCGGCGCGAAGAGCCTCTGCCTGTTCCTCACTACCGTCGATCCATACAATGCGATCGGGCTGAGTCATCTCGGCCATCTCGGAAATCCAGTCAAGAACAAATTTGTTGTTTGTAGGTGTCATACTGATATTCTCCTTTATATGATAAAAGTATTTTAAATCGTAAATTTAACCTTACTATTCCATTATATATTTTACTATATTTTGTCAGATTTTTCAAGAGGGTTTTTATAAATACTCAAAAATTTTTATTTTAAAATTACAAACAAATGTATCATAATTTAACAATTTAGTCGAAATTTATCGAAAATACCGTTACAAATATATGTTAAAATAATGTATTGAAATATTGTTCATTTTGGAGGATATATGGAAAAGTTAAAGCCGAAGGAGCAAAAGGTTTACGATTATATCGCTAAATCGTTGAAAGAAAACGGATATGCTCCCAGTGTACGAGATATTTGCAGGGATCTCGGATATAAAAGTACGTCTACTGTTCATATGTATTTGAACAGACTTGATATGTTTGGTTATATATCAAAGGTTGACGGTAAGAGCCGCGCCGTTAAGATAAATAATGATGAAAAGCCCACCGTGTCGGCAATTCCGCTGCTTGGCGTAGTAACTGCGGGAACTCCCATTCTTGCAGCCGAGAACTTTGAGGGATACGTGGGATATATTGGCCGTGATGCTAACGATCTTTTTGCTCTCCGTGTTCGCGGCGACAGTATGATTCTTGCGGGCATTCTCGATGGAGATATTATAATCGCGGAGCAGACCTGTTATGCAGATAACGGCGAAATTGTAGTGGCTATGATCGACGACGAGGCTACTGTTAAGAGATTTTACCGTGAGGACGGTCATTACCGCCTTCAGCCCGAGAATAACACGATGCAGCCTATTATAAGCGACGAGGTTATGATAATCGGCAAGGTCGTAGCAATTCAGAGAAATTACGCGTAAGAGAGAGTTGAATTTATGATAATTGGTGGAATTCAAAAGCTTACGCTTTTAGATTATCCGGGTAAGGTTGCGGCGACAATCTTCACTGCGGGCTGTAATTTCCGTTGTCCGTTTTGTCATAATGCGCCGCTTGTTAACGATATTGATAAGTATAGCTTTATGGATGAAGAGGAGGTTCTTACTTTTCTCGGCAAACGTGTAGGTATTCTTGACGGCGTAGTGATCACGGGCGGAGAGCCCACACTTATGTCGGATCTTCCCGAGTTTATTTCTAAGATCAAGGCGATGGGCTACAGGGTAAAGCTTGATACGAACGGCACGAATCCTGAAATGCTTGAGCATCTTATAGATAATAAAATGATAGATTATGTCGCGATGGATATAAAGAATTGCCTCGAAAAGTATCACGAGACCTCGGGCGTTGACGATAGCTTTGATCTCGAAGGGATTAAGCGTTCGGCAGAAATTCTTATGCAGGGGAAAATCGACTTTGAGTTCAGAACGACGGTGGTAAAGCCTTATCATACCGAGGAGGATTTTGATAGGATTGGACAGTGGCTTGTAGGTGACGAAAAATTTTTCTTGCAGAGCTTTGTTGACTCGGGCAACCTTGTAGGCGATGGTGTATTCGGTGCGACAATAGAAGAAATGGAAGCTTATTGTAACAAATTGACACATTATGTCAAAAATGCACAAATAAGAGGAATTTAAACTATATATTGTGCCGATTTTCACTTTTTGTTACAATATCTAGTATAAATATATTGACAAAAAATACTAAATGTAGTATACTAATTCTACCGTTCTTTCGGTGGATGAGTGTACTGCATTTTTTAATGTCGTATACTTATCTTTGTCTAATGAGAAAAATTTAAGTATAAAATAACGAAAAGGAGAGCAAAATGTACAAGGTAAAAAAGAGAACCGGTAAAGTAATTGACTTTGAAATCGGCAAGATTTCCAACGCCATCAAGCTCGCGTTTGATGCGCAGAACAAACAGTATAATGACAGTATTATTGACCTTTTGGCACTCAAGGTAACAGCTGACTTTGAGCCTAAGATAAAGGATAATCTTATAGAGGTAGAAGACATTCAGGATAGCGTAGAGGCAGTTCTTATTCAGGCAGGCTATGCGGACGTAGCAAAGGCATTTATCCTTTATCGCCGTCAGAGAGAAAAGCTTCGTAACTACAACGCGACTGCTGTTGACTACAAGCAGATCGTTGACGGTTACCTCAAGGAGCTTGACTGGAGAGTAAAGGAAAACTCCACAGTTACTTATTCCGTAGGCGGTCTTATCCTTTCCAACTCGGGCGCGGTTACAGCTAACTACTGGCTCTCCGAGGTTTATGATGATGAGGTTGCAGATGCCCATAGAAATACAGATATTCATATTCACGACCTTTCTATGCTTACAGGCTACTGTGCAGGTTGGTCATTGAAGCAGCTTATTCAGGAGGGGCTTGGCGGTGTAACAGGTAAGATCACTTCTGCTCCCGCGGCACACCTCTCCACACTTTGTAACCAGATGGTTAACTTCCTTGGTATCATGCAGAACGAGTGGGCAGGCGCGCAGGCATTCTCCTCCTTTGACACATACCTCGCTCCCTTCGTTAAGGCAGACAACCTCTCTTACAAGGAAGTTAAGCAGTGCATCCAGTCCTTCATTTACGGTGTAAATACACCTTCTCGCTGGGGCACACAGTCTCCCTTTACAAATATTACACTTGACTGGACAGTTCCTAACGACCTCGCTGAGCTCAACTGTATCGTTGCCGGCAAGGAAACAGATTTCAAGTACAAGGATTGTAAGGCTGAAATGGACATGGTAAACAAGGCGTTTATCGAGATCATGATTGAGGGCGACGCTAACGGCCGTGGCTTCCAGTATCCTATTCCTACGTACTCAATTACTCGCGACTTTGACTGGTCCGAAACAGAGAACAACAAGCTCCTCTTTGAAATGACAGCAAAGTACGGTACACCTTACTTCTCCAACTACATCAACTCGGATATGGAGCCCTCCGACGTACGTTCTATGTGCTGCCGTCTCCGTCTTGACCTTCGTGAGCTTCGTAAGAAGTCCGGTGGCTTCTTCGGTTCCGGTGAATCCACAGGTTCTGTAGGCGTTGTAACAATCAACCTTCCCAGAATTGCATATCTCGCTGAATCTCCCGAAGACTTCTATAAGAGACTTGATAAGCTTATGGATATTGCGGCTCGTTCGCTTATGACAAAGAGAACAGTTATCACAAAGCTTCTCGATAGCGGTCTTTACCCCTATACAAAGTGATACCTCGGCACGTTCAATAACCACTTCTCCACAATCGGTCTTGTTGGTATGAACGAGGTAGGCCTTAATGCTAAGTGGCTCCGTGCAGACCTTACACACAAGGAAACTCAGGAATTTGCTAAGGAAGTTCTCAATCACATGAGAGACCGTCTCTCCGATTATCAGGAAATGTACGGAGACCTTTACAACCTCGAGGCAACTCCCGCAGAATCCACATCCTTCCGTTTTGCAAAGCACGACTTGAAGAAGTACCCTGATATTATCACAGCTTCCGAAAAGTCTAATGCTCCTTACTATACTAACTCTTCTCACTTACCCGTAAGCTTCACAGTGGATATCTTCGCGGCTCTCGACATTCATGACGAGCTTCAGACACTTTACACATCGGGTACAGTATTCCATGCGTTCCTCGGTGAAAAGCTTCCTTCCTGGCAGGCTGCGGCTAACCTTGTTCGCAAGATCGCCGAAAACTACAAGCTTCCTTATTACACAATGTCTCCTACGTATAGCGTATGTACAGATCACGGCTATATCGCAGGTGAGGAATATAAGTGTCCCGTATGCG
Organism: Eubacteriales bacterium; assembly: GCA_045660325.1. Lineage (GTDB taxonomy): Bacteria > Bacillota > Clostridia > Oscillospirales > CAG-272 > SVTX01. Next base: position 122,055 of record JAZRDO010000005.1, on the reverse strand, counting down.
GCAAGAAAACTGAGGTTTACAGCCGTATTACAGGCTACTACCGTCCCGTTCAGGCTTGGAACGACGGTAAGAGCCAGGAATTCAAGGATAGACGCACATATAATATTCAGCGTTCTACAGAGCTTCATCCCGAGATCAATATCGGCTCCGATGGCGTAAGAACTATCGCGCTCTCCGTTCCCGAGGTTGAAAACAATGAATGCGCTTGTGAGGCGGCAAGCACAGAGATCATGCTCTTTGCTACAAAGACTTGTCCCAACTGTAAGATGGCGGCTGTATTCCTTGAAAAGGCAGGTATTCCTTTTGTAAAGGTATATGCAGATGAGAGAGTTGATCTTGTACAGAAGTACGGAATCAAGCAGGCACCCACACTCGTTGTTGCAGAAAATGGCGTTGAGGTTGCAAAGGCAGTAAACCTTTCTAACATCAAGAAGTACATTGATACTGTCAAAGAATAATTAAACTAAGTTAAACCGCCGTGAAAACGGCGGTTTGATTAGAATTGGAGTATAGATATGTATGATATTATAATTGTAGGCGCGGGTCCTGCTGGACTTACCGCCGCAATATATGCGAGACGCGCGGACAAGAAGGTTTTGATTCTTGAGCGCGGTACTTTTGGCGGACAGATCACATATTCGCCTAAAATTGAAAATTATCCCGGCTTTAATCAGATAAGCGGTAACGAGCTTGCAGAAAAGCTTGTTGAGCAGGCGATTTCTCTCGGCGCTGAGATCGAAATGACTGAGGTTACGGGTATCGTTGATAATAACGGTGTGTTCTCCGTATCCTGCGAGGACGGCGATTATATCGCTAGAAGCGTTATAATTGCTACGGGCTCAAAGCACCGTCAGCTCGGTCTTGACCGTGAGGAAGAGTTTATCGGTAACGGCATTTCATTCTGCGCGGTTTGTGACGGCGCATTCTATGCGGGAAAAACCGTGGCTGTTATCGGTGGCGGCAACTCGGCGCTCGTTGAAGCGGTTATGCTCGCGGACACCTGTGAGAAGCTTTATATTGTACAGAACCTTGATTTCTTGACAGGCGAGGAGAAGCTTGCTAATATTCTTAAGAATAAGGCGAACGTAGAGATTATTTACGGTACGGTCGTTGAAGCGCTTATAGGCAGTGAGGAGCTTGATGCAATAATCCTTAAGAACGAGAAGACAGGGGATAAGACGAGACTTGACATTGACGGTATGTTTATAGCAATTGGTCAGGTGCCCGAAAATGATATTTTTGCTGACGTAACTGATATAAATGAGCGCGGATATATCGTATCTGACGAGGCTTGTCTCACAAAGACAGCAGGCCTTTTCGTAGCGGGAGACTGCAGAACAAAGGCAATTCGACAGATCAGCACTGCTTGCAGTGACGGCGCGATTGCGGCACTTGCGGCTATAAGATACCTTGATAATTGATTTTTAAAAGAGCTTTGATTTTCAAAGCTCTTTTTGATTTTGTTTATTTTCTAAAAAAGTTGAAAAATACTATTGTAAAATGACAAAAAATATGATAAAATATAATGAAATGGGTAAATTTCTATACTTTAATATATATGTATAATATTCACACTAAGAAAGGATATTAAAAAATGCTTGAAATAAAGAATTTGTCGTACTCGGTTACTGATGAGGTAAGCGGTAAGACAACGAAAATACTTGATAATATAAATCTTACTATAAACGAAAGATTTGTGGCTATTACAGGTCCTAACGGCTCGGGTAAATCCACACTTGCAAAGCTTATTGCAGGTATAATTACTCCCGACGAAGGACAGATCTTGCTTGATGGTGTTGATATTACAAATATGAACATCACAGAGAGATCCAGAGCAGGCATCAGCTATGCATTCCAGCAGCCTGTAAAGTTCAAGGGAATCAGTGTTAAGGACCTTATTTCTTTGGCAGCAGGCAAGAAGATCTCGATTGGAGAGGCTTGTTCTTATCTCTCCGAGGTTGGTCTTTGCGCAAAGGAATATATCAACAGAGAAGTGAACGGCTCACTTTCAGGCGGCGAGCTTAAGAGAATTGAGATCGCAATGATCAATGCGCGCGGAACAAAGTTCTCCGTATTTGACGAGCCTGAGGCAGGAATTGACCTTTGGAGCTTTAACAACCTTATACAGGTATTTGAAAAGATGCACGAAAAGACAAAGGGAAACATTCTTATTATCTCGCATCAGGAAAGAATTCTTGATATCGCGGATAAGATCGTAGTTATTGCAAACGGTAAGGTTGCTGCATACGGCGATAAGAAGGATATTTATCCCGAGCTTTTCAGAGTTCAGTCGGGTTGCAGATTTACACAGGAAAATTGATTTTTAAGAGGAATATATAATGGCAGAAAAAAAGCTTGACAAAATAAAACTTGAGATGCTCCGTCAGGTTGCCGACCTCCACGAGATTCCCGAGGGCGCTTACTCCCTCCGTGTTGACGGCGAGATGTTCGGCAAGAACTCCTCCGAGAACATCATCATTGAAAAGAAGGAAGACAAGCCCGGTATTGATATTTATATCAAGGCGGGTGCTAAAAGAGAGAGCGTGCATATCCCCGTAATTTTGGCGGAAACAGGTATCCGCGAGCTCGTATATAATGATTTTCACATTGAAGAGGGTGCTGACGTGCTTATTATCGCGGGCTGCGGTATTCACAATTGCGGCGTGCAGGACAGTGAGCACAGCGGTATTCACAGCTTCTACGTTGGAAAGAATGCAAAGGTAAAGTACGTTGAAAAGCATTACGGCGAGGGCGACGGAAACGGTAAGAATCTTATGAATCCCACATCCGTTGTAGTTCTCGAAGAGGGTGCTTATATGGAAATGGAAACGACACAGATCAAGGGTGTTGATTCTACGGACAGAAAGACTGAAGCTAAGCTTGCAAAGAATGCAACCCTCGTTGTACACGAAAAGATCATGACACACGGCGAGCAGTATGCGAGAACAGAGTTTGTGCTTGACCTTGACGGCGAAAACTGTGGCGCACACGTAGTTTCCCGTTCGGTTGCAAAGGACAATTCCAAGCAGCTTTTCCTCTCCAATATAAGAGGAAATAACGCTTGCTCGGGACACACCGAGTGTGATGCGATCATAATGGATAATGCATCCGTTCAAGCAGTTCCCGAAATTACCGCAAATCATATTGACGCGTCTCTTATTCACGAGGCGGCAATCGGTAAGATAGCGGGCGAGCAGCTCATTAAGCTTATGACTCTCGGACTTGACGAGAAAGAGGCTGAGGAAGAGATTATAAACGGATTTTTAAAGTGATAGACTTTTGAGGTAGATTAATGGTAAGAGAAGATTTAAGAAATATTGCGATTATCGCTCACGTTGACCATGGTAAGACGACACTTGTTGACGGACTTCTTAAGCAGGGCGGTATTTACAGAGATAATCAGGAAACGGTTACTCGCGTTATGGACTCTGGCGACATTGAAAAGGAAAGAGGTATTACTATCCTTGCAAAGAACACCGCAGTTCATTACAAGGACGTAAAGATCAATATTATTGACACTCCCGGCCACGCCGACTTCGGTGGTGAGGTTGAACGAGTACTCAAAATGGTTAACGGTGTTATTCTTCTTGTTGACGCGGCTGAAGGTCCTATGCCTCAGACAAGATTCGTTTTGAAGCGCGCGCTTGAGCTTAATCACAGAGTTATCGTTTGCTTTAACAAGATCGACAAGCCCGATGCAAGACTCGGTGAGGTTGAGGATGAGATTCTTGAGCTTCTCATTGACCTCGGTGCTAATGACGAGCAGCTTGATTCTCCCATGCTTTATTGCTCGGGAAGAGCAGGTACTGCATCCGAATCCCCCGACGAAGAGGGTAAGGATTTGACTCCTCTCTTTGAAAAGATTCTTGACTATATTCCTGCGCCCGAGGGAGATCCTGACGAGGAGCTTCAGATTCTCGTTTCCTCCATCGACTACAATGACTACGTAGGTAGAATCGGTATCGGTAGAATTGAGCGCGGTACAATAAAGGTAAACCAGGACGTTGCTATATGTAACTTCCACCGTCCCGACGAAAAGCCCAGAAGAACCAAGATCGTTTCTCTCTATCAGATTGACGGTCTCCTTCGTGTTCCGGTTGATACCGCGAAGGTAGGCGATATCGTTTGTTTCTCCGGAGCCGGCGACATTTCTATCGGCGACACTGTTGCAAGCATAACACGTCCCGAGCCCCTTGAATTCGTTAAGGTTACCGAGCCTACGGTTGAGATGACATTCTCGGTTAACGATAGCCCCTTGGCGGGTAAGGAAGGTAAGTTCGTTACCTCCCGTCAGCTTCGCGAAAGACTTTACCGTGAGCTTCTCCGTGACGTTTCTCTCCGCGTTCGCGACGGTGATACGACCGATGAATTCGTAGTTTCGGGTAGAGGAGAGATGCATCTCTCCATACTTATTGAAAATATGCGCCGTGAGGGCTATGAGCTTACTTGCTCCAACCCGAAGGTTATTTTGAAGGAAATTGACGGTGTTGAGTGTGAGCCTATGGAAAAGGTTACGCTTGACGTTCCTTCCGATTACGTTGGTCCCGTAATTGAAAAGCTCGGACAGAGAAAGGGCGATCTTCTCGAGATGAATCCCGTTGGAAGCCGTATGAGAATCGAGTATAGCATTCCGTCCCGTTGCCTCTTTGGTTACAGAAGTGAATTTATGTCCGCAACTCACGGCGAGGGCGTGCTTAATACGCTCTTTGACGGCTATCAGCCTTACCGTGGAGGAATTGTAATGAGATTTACAGGCGCGCTCGTAGCGTCTGAAAACGGCGTTACAACGAGATACGGACTTTACAATACACAGGAGAGAGGTAACCTCTTCGTTGGTCCTCAGACGCCTGTATACGAGGGTATGATCGTTGGTGAAAACCCCAAGAATGATGATATCGCAGTAAATCCCTGTAAGGAAAAGCATCTTACAGCTATTCGTTCCGCAGGCGCGGATGAAAAGCTTTTGCTTACTCCTCCCGTGGTATTCAGCCTTGAAGAAGCAATCGAGTTCATTACAGATGACGAGCTTATCGAGGTAACACCTAAGTCCATAAGACTTCGTAAGAAGATTCTCAATACCGAGATTCGTATGAAGGAAATGATGAAGAAGAGAAGAGCTCTTCAAAACACATAATAAAAAAGCGGAATGCATTGCATTCCGCTTTATTTTTTAATTAAACGCCGAGAGATTTCTTATATCCTTCAATCTTTGCCTCAATCTGCGCCTTGTCGTCGCCACTTGCCAAGAAATAGAACTTAATCTTGGGCTCTGTACCTGAGGGACGAACGATAATAACGTCATTGTTTTCAAGCTTGAAATAGAGCACGTTGGACTTAGGAAGACCCGTAGGAGTCTTTTCTCCCGTTGCAATATCAGTAAATTCCTCTGCCTTGTAGTCGCCGAAGGTTACAACCTTAAATCCTCCAAGCTCTGCGGGGATGCTCGTTCTCATAGAATCCATAAGAGCCGCCATCTTAGCGGGGCCTTCGAGACCTTCCATGTAGATCTCAATATTGGACTCATTATAAAGACCGTATCTTTCGTAAAGCCCTTCAAGAGCATCGATAAGAGTCATATTCTTTGCTCTGTAATATGCGGTCATCTCGCAAATGAGCATTGAAGCAACTACTGCGTCCTTGTCTCTTGCATAAGTACCCTTGAGGTAGCCGTAGGATTCCTCAAAGCCAAAGATGTAATTGCCGTGTCCCATCTGCTCGTGCTTCTTGATAACCTCGCCGATGAACTTAAAGCCTGTAAGTACGTTATAAAGCTTTACGTTATGCGCTGCACAGATCCTTGAAACAAGCTCGGTGGAAACGATAGTCTTAACCGCGAAGGGCTCTTCGGGCATTGTGTTTGTTTCCTCGTATGCAGTAATGATATAGTCAATAAGGAGAGCGCCCATCTGATTGCCCGAGATGGTCTTGAACGTGCCGTCCTTAGCTCTAGCCATAACGCCAACTCTGTCAGCGTCGGGGTCGGTTGCAACGATAAGATCGCTACCTACCTCGTCTGCGATTTTGATACCGAGAGCGAATACTTCCTTGTATTCGGGATTGGGCTTTTCAACCGTGGGGAAGTTACCGTTAATTTCAAACTGCTCTTCAACCTTGTAAAGGTGCTTAAGACCCGTCATCTTGAGAATTTCAGGAACGAGCTTGTGTCCTGCGCCGTGAAGGGGAGAGTAAACGATTCTAAGGTCGTCGGCAACATTTTTAACTGCATCGGGATTTACCTGCTGAGCTAAAACCTCGGAGAGATATGCCTTATCAACCTCTTCTCCGATCATAACTATAAGTCCTTCAGCCTTAGCCGCTTCAAAATCGGCTCTCTTTACGTCGTCGAAAATATCGAGCTTTGCGATTGCCGCAGAAACTGTATCCGCGTGCTCGGGGGGAAGCTGAGCGCCGTCCTCCCAGTATGCCTTGTATCCGTTGTACTGCTTGGGGTTGTGAGATGCGGTAATATTGATGCCCGCAACACAACCGAGGTGTCTAAGAGCAAAGGAAAGCTCAGGCGTGGGACGAAGCGCGTCAAAGAGATATGCCTTGATGCCTGCTGCCGCCAAAACCTCTGCTGCAACCTGTGCAAAGAGGGGGGAATTATTTCTGCTGTCGTATGCTATAGCAACGCCGTCAGCTTGTCTGCCGCATTCTGTAATGAGCGCCGCAAGACCTTGTGTAGCATGTGCGACGGTATGGACATTCATCGCGTTCATACCTGTTTTCATTGTGCCGCGAAGACCTGCAGTACCAAAGGAAAGATAAGAAGAAAAACGGAACTTGATTTCGTCATTATCATTCTTGATCGCTTCAAGCTCTGCCTTTTCTGCTTCGGAAAGCTTCTGTGAGTTTAACCAGCGATAGTAATTTTCAAGATACTTTTCCATATATTAGCCTTGCCTTTCTATTTAGGTGATATTAGTTCTTGCTTGCGAGATATTCCTTGAGCGCCTGTGCGAACTGATCGGGGCAGGATGTGGGGCGGGGGCCGCACTTGATGCCTTCCATTCTCTTGATAGCTTCTTCAACAGTCATACCCTTAACAAGAGCAGCAACTCCCTGAGTATTGCCGTTGCAGCCGCCTGTGAAGGATGCGTCGGTAATGATGCCGTCTTCAACTGTGAATTCAATTTTTCTTGAGCAAACGCCCTTTGTGTTGTAGCTGTAGTTGTCCATTTCAAAAAATTCCTTTTCTATTATATAATATTTTTAGATCTGTGTATATATTCCGAGTATTTTAAGTGTCGGGCAGTCAATCGTCATAAACGTCAAAAACGTATTGAGATCGGCTGTATCGACTCTGAATATCGGGCAGATAAGCGGTGTTTTGTTCTTGTTTTGAAGAATACTTAAAGTATCGATTCGTCTGAGTCGCATAGAGCAGAACTCCGATGCCGATAAAACGTCGGTCAACGAAGGATAGGAATCGTGCTCAAAGACAAATTCAATAAACTTTATTTTAGATTTTGTTTTAAGAGGAGTAGTGTGAATTGTATTTCCCTTGGAAATAAGACCGTATCTTGTATGCTTGTTTGAATCCGCGTGATGCAGATCATACACCGCGCATATAGTAAAGCCATATTTAAGAATAAGGTCGTAGAAGCTTGATAGCTTTCCGTCGGTCGAGGTTTCAAGAGGGAGTATACAATACTCGCAGGTATCGTTATATACGCTCTCACACACGTTTGCTATGCTATCGTAATAGGCAGCGCAGGGGGATGACAGAAGATTTGCAAATTCAAGATAAGCGGCATCGTTGTATGTGCTCTTGAGATATGCAATTCTATCCTTGGATTTAGGGTCAATTATGCGCTTGGGAAAATCAAGAAACATTTCGTAGTTGATCTTCTCGCCACTTGCATACGAGCAAAGAATACTCTCGCAAATCAAGAGTCGTTCACGAAGGGAAAGAGCAGAGTAGATACTGTTGATGCTTTTTACGTTTTTATCGATAATTTTGTTACTGTCGCAAAAGCTTTCGGGCTTCAAGGAAAGAATAATACTTTTAATTATATCGATTTCCTCTCCGTCCTGAGTTATTGCGTGAGATAGCTCGTCGATATGTGCGAGTCTTTCTTCAATAATAAGGTTCAGTCTCTCCTCAAGCTCTGAAAGATTGCGAAGCGAAACCTCGGTATTACTTCCTATAAGCTCGGGGATGTTATAAAATATAAGTCCCATGGTTTATGCTTCCGTATTATCGTCAGAGATATCAGAGTCGTCAACGTTATCGGCAGTTTCTTCCGTTGTTTGATCGTCTGATTCACTGTTCTTTTTGTCGCGGTGGCGCTTGAAGGAGCGCTTGATTTTGTTGATCCACGTGCCCTCGGGCTTGTGAAGAATTATATCGGTGTCGGACATGGAGTTCACGCCCATATAATCCTCGGTCTCCGTAGGAAGATTCTTTTCATTAAGCCTTTTTTCAAGGTATATCTTGACGATAATGATGACTGTCGCAAATACAGGAACACCGAGCACCATACCTCCGATTCCGAACAAGCCGCCCATAACCGTAATTGCAATGATTACCGCAAGAGAGCTGATGTTTGTTGACTCGCCGAGGATCTTGGGGCTGATGATGTTACCTTCAATTTGCTGTATAATAAGTATCATCAATATAAAGGGCAAAAGCTTTGAAGGATCGCACATAAGCACGATGATGCCGGAGGGTATAGCACCAATGAACGGACCGAATATCGGAATGATATCCGTTATGCAAATAATTGTTGCAATAAGAAGCTTATAGTCGGAAATATCGAATATCAAAAGACCTATATATGTAATAATACCGACCATAAGAGAGCTTAAAATCTTTCCTCTTATGTAACCTGCGAAGCTGGTTTTTGCGACGTAAATTACCTCGGATATAAATTTATTGCTTTCTTTTGAGAAGAGCGCTTTTCTCGCCTTTTGTATCTGGGCCACGCGGAGCTCCTTTGAGGTGAGGAGGTAGACCGCTACGAAAAGACCGACTATAAAATCAGCGAGGACAGAGAACAAATTTACAAGAAGGTCCGTTCCTATTGTGGTGATCTCTTGCGAATACTTATTTAAAAAGTCAATGAACGCATTATCTTCTCCGTTGTTAGAGCTAAGGAAATTATGAAGCGCATTGTGAATATCGTTATATGAGAGATTAGGCACGGTTGCTTCGGGAGCGAATTTGCCCGCCACGGAATTTATGATGTCATTTGTAAACGTAACCAGAGAATTGATATAATGCTCGTGGTTATTGAAAATTTCCACAATTGAATCAATCAGCTGAGGAACGATAAGAAGAATCAAAAGGGCAATTATTGCAGCGAGTACTATAAGAGTACAAATAAGGGAGAGCAATCTGCAAATACGTCTTTTGAACAACGTGTCCTTTTTCCAGCAAAATATCTTGTTTTCAAAAAAATTAAAAATGGGATTTAATAGATATGCAAGGATAAAGCCAATAAATATTGGGGAAAGAATAGAATTGATTTTTTCTACGACCGAGGTAATATTGGTTAGATTTACTATTATGTATAGAAGAACGAAAACAATTGCAACAATAGGCAGTGCTATCCACATTGCGGCATTATTTTGTCCCTTTCCTTTGTTTTTATTAAGCATATGAGAAATATCTCCTTTATAAAAGCTGATACGGGTACAATTAACGCATTATAGTCTATATTATATTATATACTTATTTCATAATTAAGTCAAGAGTTTTTAGAGTATTGAAAAAAATATTAAAAAAGCAAAGAAAATTTAAATATAATTCATTTATTTTTGTAGAAAAATGTTGTATAATAATTGTAAATACATCGCTAATCAGGAGGGAACCGTGAAATATATAGAGCTTGTCGCTAATGCAAAGATAAATTTGTTTCTTGACGTGGAATCAAAGCGTGATGACGGATATCATAACATAGTAAGTCTTATGCAAAGCGTAGACCTGCACGATAACGTTACTATTTTTTACGAGCCCTCGGTTCAAAAGAAAATAGAGATAAAAACAGACGATCCGCGTATTCCCGATGATGAAAGAAATATTGCATACAAGGCGGCTGACCGCTTGGTTGATTCGGGGCATATAAGGATTGAAATACAAAAGAGAATACCGTCTCCCGCGGGGCTTGCGGGTGGAAGCGCTGATGCCGCGGCGGTGATATACGGACTTTGCAAGCTTGGGGTTGTAGATAAGTCTGATAAAGAAATATTCGGAATTGCCGCAAGGATAGGCGCGGACGTGCCGTTTTGTCTTGTCGGAGGTACAAAGAAAATCACGGGAATCGGGGATATTATTGAGGACGTAACGTCTTTACCCGAGTTGAATCTCGTAATTGCAGTATCGGGCGAGGGAGTTTCAACCCCCTCAGCTTACGCTATGCTTGATGAAAGATACGATAATTTTAAAGCTCATAAAGTAACAGACCTTGATTTTGAGAGCTTTTCCACTAATAATATTTATAACGTTTTCGAGCAGGTTATTCTTCCTCGAAGAGAACAGGCGAAAAATCTGAAGGCGGAAATGATATCCTTAGGTGCTCTCACGTCATTTATGAGTGGTAGTGGGCCTGCGATAGTTGGAATATTTGATAGCAGTGAAAAGGCGAATTCAGCTGCTGATGAGCTTACATATAATGGAATCTCCGCATTCGCCTGTAAAACGGTAAAGCAGGGAATTGAAGAAAAATAAAAAACTCCGCGAAAGCGGAGTTTTAAAAATTATGTAACCTTGAAAATTAGCAGTTCTTTTCGAGATATTCAACAACATCTCCAACAGTAATGAACTTTGTGAGGTCTTCGTCTTCGATCATTAAATCGAACTGTTCTTCGCAAATGAGAACGAGATTTGCAAGCTCAATGGAGTTGATACCGAGGTCAGCGGAGAGCTCAGCCTCAAGAGTGATTTCGTCAGCATCAATCTGCAATTCCTCAACGAGGATATCTCTAACCTTTTCAAACATATTACTAAATTCCTTTCAAATTTTAATATTTCAAAACAGTCAGTCGTTGTGTTTTCACAACCCAACGACCATTATATATGGTAAATCCGTTTTTGTCAAGTAAATTTACGAAAAATTTTTAAATAATTGAATTTTTGCGACCAATTTATACATTTTTTGCCGAAAGGAGGAGTTGAAATGGAAATTTTTAGGTCAAGATATTTCTTTGTTGCCTGTATTTTATCTATTTTATTTTCAACTGTCTCCATTTTTATTTTACCGATAATTAAGATTATTATTGCAATAATCTTTGTAATTTCGGCTATTTTGGCATTGTTGTTTTACTTTTTTAAAAGAAAAAGCTGGGGCAAAGCTATTATTGCCGTTATGTTTTGCTTTTCAATCGTATTCTCCTGCATATCATCTTATATTCATCTTGATGTAAAGTATGCAAATGCACGCGAGATCATTGGGCGTGAGGTTTTGATTGAGGGAGTAATCCTTGACGAGCAGTACAATAGCAGCAATCTTTCCGGATATACAATTAAGGTCGAGAAAGTAAATGGAGAAAAGAAGAATTATATTGCTATGCTTCAATGCTCCTATACTTCGGATGCTCGCCCTGGCAATAGAATAAAGGCAAAGGTGCTTGCAGCTGACTTTGAAAGTAATTTGAACGGATATGCTCAAAAGCAGGACAAGCTTTCAGGTGGCTATTATTTATCCTTTGAGTCCGCAGGCGAGGAATTTTATGAGATAATAGATACCGACGTTAAAAATCTTCGCGTTATGTTGAGCAAGCTTAATTTTAAATTGTCCTATAGGCTTCGAGATGCGATCGGCGGCGAGGAGGGAAATCTTGCTTCTGCGCTATTGCTTGGCAACAAGTCCGAGCTTTCGGACACAACCGTCAGAGATTTCCGACGAAGCGGCGCTTCGCATTTCTTGGCGCTTAGCGGATTACATATGTCCATAATAATGGGAACTATTGCCTTTGCGCTGAAGAAGCTGTACGTTCCAAAGAAAATCAGGGCGCTAATTCTAATTATGACGTCTATGTTTTATCTTTCTTTGACGGGCTTTTCGATTTCTGCGACAAGATCAGTAATTATGCTATTATACGTGTATATTGCGATGCTACTTTCGTATGAAACGGACCCGCTTACAAATTTATCCTTTGCGGGTGCCATAATGCTGATAAGCTCTCCCGTGACGGCTTTGGATATAGGATTTTGGATGTCATTTTCCGCCACGTTTGGAATTTTGGTTTTTATTCCGATCTTTGAAGAATTACTTGAGAAAATTGATTCAAAGAATAAGATAAGGCGTATTTTTAAAAGGTGTTTGTCATATATTATCGGACTTTTCACTACGTCTATATGTGCTATGCTTGGTCTCGTTCTTGTAATATGTGTCTTCACTAAGGAATATTCCATTTATTCATTACTTTCCTCCGCAGTTTTATCAATTCCGATGACATGCATCATTGTATTTTCACTTTCCTTGCCGTTTGTATATATGCTTCCTCAGGCTTCGGCTCTTTTAATAAGACTTATAAAAGCGGTTGCCGGATTTTCACTTGAATTTTGCTCCGATATTTCACACAAGGAAAACGTTATGTTTTCGCTTGATTACGATTTTCTCATTTATTTTGCGATAGCATTTGCAATCGTATTATTGGTAACTCTGATATTCAACTTTAAAAGAAAATATTTAGTTTTACTGTCATACGTTCCGATTATTTTTGCTTTTGTATTAACCGTAAACATAGTGAATGCTGTTAATGCTGACAAGGTAACCGCAACTTATCTTAATACATCCTCCAACAGCGATATGATAGTAATTACTAATAACGGAGATACGGTAATTTGCGATTTGTCTAACGGAAGCAGGAACGCGTATTCTCTCGCTTTGTGGGCGGTTGATGAGAGTCGGGATGACGATATAGACGTAATAATGCTTACTGATTTTCACACTGCACATATTTCAACGCTTTCAAGGGTATTTAAATCACGAATAGTAAGAGAGCTATGGATTCCGAATCCCGTGGATGAGGATTCATATTACAGGATGATATCCATTCTTGACGTCGCGGAGTTAAACGGTGTTAAGGTTAAAATGTTTGATTTAGGGAATGCGTTGAAGACTCCTATGGACGTGACGGTTACACTTAATCAAAGCTATATTGAAAGATCTGCCGTTCCGATATCCATTCTAAGTATTGAGTGTGATCACGATATTATGACTTATTTTTCTCCCGCATTTACGGAATGCAAGGAAGCGGATAAGTATTCCGAGATCATAAACGGATCGGACTATCTTATAGCAGGTGCTCGCGGTCCTAAAATTAAGGAATATTATTTTATTGGTAAAGGGAATCAAGCGGTTGAAATAATCATTCCCGATGAAAATACAGCCGCATATTTTGATGCAACAAATCTTGAAGATGCAACTCCAATATGGATAAATTCCAAAAATAAAAGTCTTTTCTTTACAAAAAGCAAATAAATCCATTGACTTATATGGATTTATTTGTTAGAATATAAGTAGAAATCTATGGCCGAAGGGCTATTTGAAAAGGAGAATTATTATGCTGAAAATTTACGATATTTCAGTTAATAATGTTTGTGACCCCGATATAATTCCGACACGTGGTTTAAGATTTGGTTGGAAGCTTAAATCCGATACAAGCAGAACGTATCAGACGTCGTACAAGATCGAGATCATTACGGGTAACGACGTTTATTTTGATACGGGAGTAGTGTGGTCTACAAGGTCTTATGATATTTCATTTGACGGATTGGTTTTGCCATCTAAGACTGATATCAAGATCAAGGTTACCGCTTGGGATCATTACGGTAATACTACGATAGGTACTATCAATACATCCACTGAGATCCTACCCGACGAATGGGGAGATGCTGTATGGATCAAGCCTGCAGATCATATCGTAAGCTGGGCACCCTATCTCCGTACTAAGTTTTTACTTAAAGGCAAGATAAAGAAGGCTGTTATGTACGCCTCAGGTCTTGGTTGCGCCGAGTATTACGTAAACGGAAAGAGAACTGACGATTATTTTATCGAGCCTCCTTTTACGAATTATGAAAAGACAGTATATTACAGACGATACGACTTGACTAAGATGCTTTCCGAGGGTGGAAACGCGATTGCGGTGCTTCTCGGTGAGGGCTTTTATTCTCAGAGCTGCGTGTGGGGATACCTCGGTCTTTCTTACGGAGACGTTTGTGCAAAGATATTTGTAGAGGTAACCTTCCAGAACGGAGAAAAGAAGATAATTACATCAAATACTCGCGACTGGAAATACGTTTACAGCCCGATAACTCTCAATAATTTCTATGAGGGCGAGGCTTACGACTGCCGTCTTGAGATCCCCGATTTTGCAGAGTATGACAGCAGCGAAAACAGATGGAATTACGTTATAGAGGATACTACACCCAAGGGCGATTTGAAGCCTGCACTTTTCCCGCCTGTAAGAGTTGTACGCGAGGTTGAGACCAAGAGCGTTCGCGCAGTAAGTGGCGCAAAGGACGGCGCGTGGATCTTTGACTTGGGAGAAAACATTGCAGGTACCGTTGAGTTCCATCTTCCTCACGCTCCCCGCGGATGTGTTTACGTGTTTAGATATGCGGAAACGCTCGATGAGGGTGGCGCGCTCGATATGCGCTCGGTTGGAAGTATGGCTACTCAGTGTATTCAGCAGGATATTTATATTTGTCGCGGTGATATTGAAGGCGAGGTATATACGCCGAGACTTACTTATCACGGCTTCAGATACGTTGAAATTACGGGCTTCTATGATTTGACGAACGGTTACGGAACAGTACCGTGGCCTTCAATCGTTAAGGGCTTGGCGCTTTCAACCGATTTCCGAAAGACAAGCTCGTTTACGTCGTCTAATAATTATTTGACCCGTCTTATGGACGTAATGGATAACACCTTCCGTTCTAATTATCACGGCTTCCCCGAGGATTGTCCTGTTAGAGAGAAGTGCGGCTGGCTCGGTGATGCTCAGCTTGTTTCCGATTATGCGCTTATGACCTTTGATACGGCATCCTCGTATGAGAAGTATCTTGACGATATCAGAACCTCGAAGGAGATTTACGGAACGTGGCCGCAGATCGCACCCGGTAAGCGTCTTTGCGGTGATGCGACACCTCTTTGGGGCTGTGCTCAGATCATTATTCCGTATAATCTTTATAAATATTGTGGAATTACCTCTGCCGTTAGAAATAACTTTGATCTTATGCAGGAATGGTTCCAGCATGAGCTTGATCGATCGGATGATTTCGTAATAAGCGAGGGTCTTGGCGACTGGAAGCCTCCTGTTGGTAGATATGACCCGAGAAGAATGCCTGTTGAGCACTCAAGCACGCTTCAGCTTTATGAAAATGCCATTATCATGGAGGAGCTTTGTCGTGATCTTGGGCTCGGAGATCCCAATTATTACAAAGACATCGCCGAAAAGGTGAAGGAGTCCTTTAACCGTCATTTCTTCGATTATGAAAATCATACATACGGATATTTCGGTACTGATGGCGCGGCTCTCAATCTTGGTATATATCCGAAGGAATTTTATAGAGATATACTGTTCACGCTTGTAGATCGAATTGAAAAAGAGGAATTCCGTATGCATACGGGAATTTACGGTAATAAGCATCTTGTTCCTGCGCTTATTGACGGCGGATACGGTGATATTGCAATGTCGTTCCTGTTTAATAAGGACTTTCCGAGCTTTGCGACTATGCTTGATGACGGAGCAACGAGCATTTGGGAGGATCTTACTATGCATTCCGCAATGCCTAAGGACCTTTCGGTTTCTTCGTACAATCATCCTATGCACGGAGCATTCCTTAATATTTGCTATTCTCATATTGCAGGTATAAAGCCGATTAAGCCCGGTTATTCCGAGTTTGAATTCTCGCCCAAGATAATTGATTCCGTTCGCGCCTTCGACGTTGTGTTTGAAACTGCCGCAGGTAAGATCAAGGTAGCGAGAAAGGGCAACGAATATAAGAGAAGATATAAGCTTTCAGTTCCTGCCAATACAACGTGTGTAGTTAAGATTCCTAACTGTAAGATCACGGATTCCGCCGGGGATGAAATTTACGAAAGATGCCTTGGTTCGGGTAATTACCGAATTACCGTCGGTTGATAATAGGGGATAGTATTATGACTTCTATTGAAAGAGGCCTTGTTGCTAAGAACTACTTTCTTGAGGGGTACAATTGCTCGCAGGCTGTTGTTCTTTCCTTTGCCGATGAAATTGGACTCGATAAGATTACGCTCTTGAAAATGTCCTCGTCATTTGGCGGAGGTATGGGTAGACTACGTGAGGTTTGCGGTGCGGTCAGCGGTATGTATATCGTTCTTGGGTATTTAAGAGGGTATTATCTACCCGAGGATTATGAAGGTAAAAAGCGACTTTACAGTGAAATTCAGGAGCTTGCAGCGACTTTTAAGGAAAAATACGGCTCGATCGTTTGCCGTGAGCTTTTGGCGGGTGTGCCCAAAACGGATGGGGCGTTGCCTGAAGCAAGAACTCCCGAGTACTATAAAAAGCGTCCCTGCGGCGAGCAGATCGAATATGCGGCTCGTATTCTGCACGAATTTTTAGAGGAAAAGGGAAATATATAAATAGAAAAGCACGGTTTACACAATTTGCCGTGCTTTTCAATTGATTTCTCAAAGATATACTGTTTTTTAGAAAGCGGAAAGGAGGAGACGAATGAAAATTAGGGAATATTTTATTGAAACAGAAAAAAAGAATATTGATCTCACAATTTGCGTTGTCTCCGATCTGCATTCGTTGCCGAGTGAGGATTGTCTTTCGGCGGTAATTAAGACCGGCGCTGATATGATCATCTGCGCGGGAGATATGCTTGAGCGACTTGATGGCTCTTACGATTTAAAAAATGAGCGCGGAATTGAATTTCTTTCAAAGCTTGCAGAAATTTCTCCGACCTATTATACCTTTGGAAACCATGAAAGATTCGGTTCGCATAGAGAGATGCGAACAAATCCCGTAAGTGAGGAATATGCTTCCAAAGAAAATCTTAAAAGAATCAAAGAAGCGGGAGTTACTCTTTTAAATAACGAATTCATATCGATTGATAATCTTTCAATATGTGGAATAATGCCGAAATACGAGCCATTTGATACAGAGCTTTTGACTGAATTTTCAGAGCTTGACGGATATAAGATCTTAATTGCTCATCAGCCCGAATATTATGATAAATATAAAAATTTTGATTTTGATATAATGATTTCGGGACATACTCACGGCGGTCAGTGGAAGCTATTTAATCGCGGAATTTATGCCCCCGATCAAGGTCTTTTTCCGAAATATTCGTCGGGAATATATGAAAAACGGCTTATAGTTTCTGCCGGCGCGTCAAATCCGCAAAAGCCAATACCAAGATTTTTTAATCCGAGAGAAATTCTTCTTCTGAAAATAAAAAGCAAATAAATACTGTTGCAAAATTTAATTGCAGCAGTATTTTTTTGTAATTTTGCATTCAATATACTAACATTAAAAGTATAATTCGGCGCACTATAAATAGAGAAAAATTATTCAGGGGTGCGCAAATGAAAGGATTATTTAAATTTATATTGATCAGCATTACAATAGCAAGTGTGTTGTCAACGGTGGCGTTGGGTGCATCTTATGTATTTTTAAGACAGTACAAGAATATAGAAATTGATGAAAAAATTATAAAGGCGCAGATGAAAAGCGGAAGGGCGGAGCTTTACGCGTATGATTTTTACGATCGTGAGAGTAGGCGAGGAAGATTGTACAGACTCGAGACCTTTTTCGTTGAAGCAAGAGAAAGCTTTGAGCCCGTTGAACTTGAAAACGTACCGAGGGATCTGATAAATGCATTTATTTCAATTGAGGATAAGAGATTTTATAAGCATCAGGGCGTAGATCTTTTGCGAACGGCGAAGGCTGGCTTTAATTATATTATAAAAAGAAGCTCAAGCTTTGGCGGTTCAAGTATAACCCAGCAGCTCGTAAAAAATATTACGGGCAACTCGCAAAAAAATCTTGATAGAAAGATAAAAGAAATTTTTTATGCGAGAAATCTTGAAAAAAGCTATACAAAGGATGAGATCATTTGTATGTATCTGAATATTATTAATCTTGGAAACAAATGTCGTGGAGTAGGCGCTGCATCAAGATTTTATTTTTCAAAGGATATTGCAGATTTGACCTTATCGGAGTGCGCTACCATAGCGGCAATTACAAATAATCCTTCCTATTATGATCCTGTAAAAAACATTGATAATACCCGCCGCCGTCGTGATCTTATTTTAAAATGCATGAGGGAGCAATCCTATATCACGGAGGAAGAATACAATATAGCAGTCAATCAAGATATAGATCTTTCAATTAATATCCGAGAAAAACAAAAAATCAATTCTTGGTACACCGATATGGTAATAGATGACGTAATTTGCGATCTTACGGAAACGTTTAATATTGACCGTGATATAGCATCAAATATAGTTTACAACGGGGGCCTTAATATATATACGGCAATGGATGTAGACGCGCAAAGAATAGTTGAAGAATATTATCGGAATTTGTCTGATTTTGAAGTATTCAAGGGTAAGAACGGTTTAAAATCCTCGTTTATTTTGATTGACAGTAAAACGGGTGACATTTTGGCGGTTGCAGGAGACGTTGGAGAGAAGCGCGGAAACAGAATTTTGAATTTTGCCACGGGCTCGCATAGACCGTCAGGGTCGGCAATAAAGCCTTTGTCCGTATATGCTCCTGCGATAGATAGAAAGATAATCAAATGGTCAAGTATTTATTTGGACGAGCCGATAAAGATAGTTAACGGTAGGGAATGGCCGCAAAATGCAAATCAAAGATATCTTGGTGACGTTGATATTGAGTACGCGATTGCTAATTCATTGAATACCGTAAGCGTCAGGGTGCTGAATGATCTTGGTGTGAAAAACAGCTTTATCTTTTTAAAAAGTAGGCTGCATTTTGAAAGTCTCTTTGAAGAAAGTACCTATGATATAGGGGACAGTTGCGAGTCATCCCTGGCTTTGGGTCAGCATAAAAGAGGAGTTACCTTGAAGGAGCTTACCGCAGGATATACGATATTTGAGAACGGAGTATATAAAAAGCCGCGTTCATATTATAAGGTGCTTGATGCGGATGGAAATATACTTTTGGATAATACGGAAGCTCAGGAGAGAGCAATTTCGTTTGAAAGCGCATTTATAATGACCAAGCTCCTTTGCGGGGTCGTTAATAACGGAACGGCGAAAAATAAGATAACTCTTACTGATAAAATTGAGGTTGCGGGTAAGACCGGAACGACGTCGAGAAATTGCGATAGATATTTCGTTGGATATACTCCCGACGTTATAGGCGGATGCTGGATGGGTTACGAATATCCTATGAAGATAGACGCCCTCGGTAATCCTACAATAACGATTTGGAACGATATTTTATCGAAAATATACTCGCTTGATTATTATAGGGCTCGTAGCAAGAGCTTTACAGTTCCTGACGGAGTAAAAAAGCTAAGCTATGACAGATCAAACGGGGGATTGCCGAGCTTTTATTCCCATGCTGATGATATTAAATACGGTTGGTTTGCGGCAAATTAAATCATATAAGCCTTATTGAAAGCATAAAATACCTCAAAGATATTTATCAGAGGTAGAGATGAAGATAAAGAAAGACAGCTGGATAATTCCCGTAATTTTTGGCGGAGCGTTGATGCTTTGCTATTTAGTAGAATTGCTGATTTTCAAAAGAAATTATGATTTTTTGCATATTGTTTCAATGAAAGTAAGCTTTCCGCCGATATGGATATTCTCGTCCTTGTATCTTCTATGCTTATTTCTTTCAGGTGTAAGCGCGGGGTTATTTGTTAGGGATATTCTGGAGGGGAAATGCTCATTACAAATTGAAAATATCTTTTTAAAGGGCGCAGTATTTTCCAGTATATCCTGCTTTTTGTGCCTTTTCTGGTATCCTGCGCTATTTTATATCCAGATGCCTCTGTTGTCTTTGATCTTAGCACTTTTGTCATCGATATTCTCGATATTGACATTGATATTTTGGGTGCGAGTTTCACTTGTGTACTCTTTGTTTTATATGCCGTTTATAATTTGGTCGGCGTATTTGTATATTTTGAATTTAATAATACTATTTAAAATATAAAAAACGGTTGCACGTAATGTGCAACCGTCTAGTTTTAATTGTTTGTGGGAAGCTTATACTTTTCAGTATATTCTGCGTAAAGTCTGTTAAAGCCTTCGCTACCGATCTTAACGTCGTGGAGATAGCCGTGAAGATCAAGAGTGTCGTGCTTAGTCATTTCGATAAGACAGCCCGCGATATTGGAGCAGTGGTCGGATACGCGCTCAAGGTTTGTAAGAATATCCGAGAGAACGAAGCCGTGCTCGATTGTACATTCGGATTTCTGGAGACGAACAATATGTTCGCGACGGATATTTTCCTTAAGATCATCTACAACCTGTTCGAGAGGCTCAACTCTTGCGGCAAGCTCGAGGTTATTATCGATAAATGCATCTCTTGTGATGTCAACGATTTCGGAAACTGCCGCGTAGAGAACAGCGAGTTCCTGCTTTGCCGAGTCGGAGAACTGAAGATTCTTATCCTTAAGCTCTTCGGCGGATTCAACGAGGTTAGCGGCGTGGTCGGAGATTCTTTCAAGGTCGCCGATCATATGAAGAAGCTTTGTGATCTCGTGGCTATCCGCGTCAGTCATGCTGTTGGAAGTGATCTTAACAAGGTAAGATCCGATAACGTCTTCATAAATATCTGCCTTGTCTTCGATATCTTTAACGGTTGCAGCTACCTTCGTGTCGTAGTTGTCAATAAGAGAAATGGATGATTTAAGCGCTTCAGTTGATATCTTCGCCATATTACAAGCAACCTCACGGCTTGTTTCAATTGCGATAGAGGGAGTGTCGAGAAGTCTTTCGTCGAGCTTGTTTGTGAACTCGTCGCCCTTCTTATCTTCGCCGCGGATGATTGCACAAGCAAGCTTTTCAAGAAGCTTTGTAAAGGGCCACATAAGAGCAACCGCGAGTATCTTGAACGTTGTATGAACAATTGCGATACCCCACATGTTGATACTGCTAGCTTCAGCCAACGCAAATACATCAAATGCGCCTGTAAGCTGAAGAATCCAACCTACAAGGTAATACATTCCAAGCCAGAAGGTAACGCCTATGACGTTAAAGAGCAAATGTACAACAGCTGTTCTCTTACCGTTCTTGTTTGCGCCAAGAGAGGAGAGCATAGCTGTAATGCAAGTACCGATATTCTGACCGAGAATGATCGGAATTGCCATTGAGAAGTTAATAGCACCCGTGGCGGACAATGCCTGCAAAATACCGATAGATGCCGAGGAGGACTGAACTATTGCGGTAAGAATTGTACCTGCAAGAACGCCGAGGATGGGATTATTGAATATTGTGAGGAGATTTTTGAAGGCTTCATTATCCTTAAGTGCAGATACACCGTCAGACATAAGTGTCATACCGGTCATAAGTACCGCAAAGCCCATAAGGATAGTACCGATATCCTTGTATTTATCTCTCTTAGCAAACATTATAAGCACTATACCTATAAGAGCAAGGAAGGGCATCCAGTAATCAGGCTTACAATATTTGAGAATAGCAATCGCGCTTGAAGCACCGTCAATGCCGTTTAAGGCGGTGATCCATGCGGTAACTGCAGTACCGACGTTCGCGCCCATAATAACGCTGATCGCTTGGGAGAGAAGCATCGTGCCCGAGTTAACAAAGCCGACAACCATAACGGTGGTTGCGGATGATGACTGGATAATTGCAGTTACGCCAAGGCCTAAAATAAAGCCCTTGAGCTTGCTTGAGGTCAATTTGCCGAGAATGGTTTTAAGCTTACGTCCCGCGCTCTTTTTAAGAGAATTTCCCATTACGTCCATACCGAACAGGAAGAGGGCAAGACCGCAAATTAACAAGAAAATGTCCATTTGATTCTCCGTAAATATAATATTTATTGTGTATTGTCAAATAAAGCTTAGTATTTCGCATTTTAACAATACTATACATAATCCATTCTACACTATTTTCCTTAAAAAGTCAATTGATGAATTGCACAAATATTTAAATTTCGATAAAGTCCGCCTTTACTTTTTTAGAAATTTGTGGTATAATGACATCAGTAAAAGCAGGGGGTGTAGTAATGAAAACAAAGGTTTGTGTAATTACAGGCGCGGGCGGCGTTTTGTGCTCCGCATTTGCTCACGAAATGGCAAAGAACGGCTATGCAGTGGCACTTATTGATATAAATGAAGAAGCGGCAGAGAGATGCGCTGCCGAGGTTTGTATGTATGGAGGACTTGCGAAGGCGTATTGCGCCGACGTACTTGACCGCGACGAGCTTGAAAATATAAGAAAGCAAATTTCACTTGAGCTTGGCAAATGTACAGTTCTTATCAATGGCGCAGGCGGTAATATCAGAAGTGCCTCAACTGCTCACGAATATTACGAGTCGGGCGACGAAAAGAGAGACGATATCCCTACGTTTTTCAATCTTGACAGTCCCGGATACGATTTTGTATTTGACCTCAATATGAAGGGTGTTCTGATTCCTACACAGGTTTTTGCAAGAGATATGATTGACGGGGACGGTTGTTCTGTTGTAAATATTACGTCTATGGACGCGCTCTCACCTATGACAAAGAATCCTGTTTACGGCTCCGCAAAGGCGGCTCTTACCAACTTTACCCGATGGCTTGCCGTACATTTCGCAAAGGCGGGTATCAGAGTTAATGCAATAGCGCCCGGATTCCTTGAAAATGAAAAGGAAAATTATGATAATATACTTACTCCTCGCGAGGAAAAGATATTAAATGCGACTCCTATGGGGCGCTTCGGTCAGCCCGAGGAGCTTTTGGGCGTACTGAAATTTTTGACCGATCCAACGATGTCCTCGTTTGTTACGGGTGTTGTTATTCCCGTTGATGGCGGTTTTTCCGCATATTCAGGCGTATAAAAAATAAAACACCGACTTGCGTCGGTGTTTTTGTTTAGTCTTGGTTTTGTTTTTTAAGAACGGAGATCGCTTCGTAGATACTGTGAATTGGAATTATCTCAATATTTGTATCTATGGGGCGTTTTTCAATGTTTTTATAGGGAACAATAGCCTTAGTGAATCCGAGGCGTGCAGCTTCCTTTACTCTCTGTTCAAGATTTGATACCGCGCGACATTCGCCCGAGAGACCGAGCTCGCCGATCGCAATAAGGTCATCGGGAACGCATCTATCGGTAAGGGAAGAGATCAAAGCAAGAGCAATCGAAGCGTCGGTTGCGGGCTCGTCGACATGAAGACCGCCGATAACGTTTACGTAAACGTCGTTCTGATAGAACTTGAGACCGAGTCTCTTTTCAAGAACCGCGATGATCAAGCAGAGACGGTTGTAGTCAACGCCATTTGATGTTCTTCGCGGCGCGGGGAAGGACGTGGGAGACACGAGAGCCTGAATTTCGGCGATAATGGGACGTGTGCCCTCAATAGTACAAACCGCGCAGTTACCGGGAGTGTTGACGGGTCTGCCCGAAAGGAGCATCTCGGAGGGATTTTCAATTTCGATAAGACCCTTATCAGCCATTTCAAAGACTCCGATTTCGTTAGTGGAGCCGAAGCGGTTTTTGTTGGCGCGAATGATTCTGTAGGATTGGAGTTTTTCACCCTCAAAGCATAAAACTGCGTCAACCATGTGCTCGAGCACCTTGGGTCCCGCTATGCCGCCTTCCTTATTGACGTGTCCTACGATAAGCATTGAGATGCCTTCCATTTTTGCTTTGTTTATAAAGGAAAGTGCGCATTCTCTTACCTGTGTTATGCTACCGGGTGCTGAGCGTATCTCGTCGCTGTAAATTGTCTGAATAGAGTCAATTATAATAACGTCGGGCTTGATCTTATCGGTTTGCTCGATTATGTTTTCAATATTTGTTTCAGTTAAGATATAGAGGTTATGTCCAATCACTCCGAGTCTCTTGGCGCGAAGTTTGAGCTGACCGCCCGATTCCTCTCCCGAAACGTAAAGCACCTTCTTGCTCTGTCCGAGCGCGTCGGATATCTGCATAAGGAGGGTTGATTTACCGATGCCGGGCTCACCCGAAATAAGTACAACGGAGCCGTGAACGAGACCGCCGCCAAGCACACGGTCAAGCTCGTTTAAGCCCGTTTTGGAACGGATATAATCGGGAATCTGAAGCTCGTTATAGGAAATAGCAGATCCTCCCTTAGTAATGGAAATGGGGGAGCGTCTTTTTGTTTCGCTTTGCTTTTCCTCAGCTCTTGTGTCAATTACATCCTCAACAAAAGTGTTCCATTTGCCGCAGGAGGGACATTTACCCATCCACTTTACCGTTTGATGCTGACATTCCGAGCAGATAAATACGGTTTTTAAGCCTTTCATATCATTTTATCTCCAAAATTAATATTCTAAATATATTATATAATAAAAATTAAATTTTTTCAAGTAAATTTTAATGTGCTGTTGTAAAAAATAACGAAATAAATATTTGTTACTCAAAAAAGAGAAAAAAGACTTGATTTTTCTGAAAATAGTAGTATAATAGTAATATACTTTTTTAAAAGACGAATTTTAGGGGTGTTCTTATGTTGATGTCAATTACGGGCCGTCTCGGTAGCGGAAAATCCACGGTTTGCAATATTTTGAAGGAAAGATACGGCTTCCAGATATACAGCACAGGTGCTGTTCAAAGAGAATATGCCAGAGGTCTTGGAATTTCCACGCTTGAGCTCAATCAGAGAATGGCGGAGCATCCTAATCTTGACGCTGAAATTGATAATATGGTAACTAAGATTTCTATCGAGAGACACGACGAAAAGCTCATTTTTGACTCCCGTATGGCGTGGCACTTTGCAAAGGATACCTTTAAGATATTCTTGACAATTGAGCCCGAGGAGGCAGCATGCCGCGTTATGAAGAATCAGCGCGGTGACGAGGAAAAGTATGAGTGCATTGATGAAGCATGCATGAAGCTTGTTGAAAGAAGCCGAATCGAGAGAGCAAGATTTAAGGATATCTACGGAGTTGATTATTACGACTACAATAACTTCAATATCGTAATAGATACCACGACAAAAACTCCCGACGAGGTTGTAGCTCTTATCGTTGATAATCACGCAAAATATCTTGAAAATCCCGAGGATTACAATACTCCTCACATATTTTAATATAAAAAGTCCCGAGATTCTCGGGACTTTTATTTATTGCTTTATTTTCTTTAAGATGTTTTCGTATGTGAGACCGTATCTCTCGGCAATATCGCGGGCGTAGGACTTTCCGTCGGGCTTTGCGCGATAGATCTTGAAGGAGCGTTGACCTTCTTCAATTCCTGCGATAAGCGTGTCAATTCGTGCGCCGCCTGCCTTAGTTGTTGTGTCGTTGATTCTGCCGATCTCTGCAGCAAGCTCGTGAAGGTGTGTCGCAAAGAGGCAACGGCAACCAACCATTGAAATGCCCGAGAGCACCTCTGCTGCAATGTATGAGCCTTCAAAGGAGCCTGTAGAGGAGAGAGATTCGTCAAGTAATACAAGTGACTCGGGAGTAACGCAATCGAAGATCTCGCCAAGACGTGCGCACTCTTCACCGAGACGGCCCTTATCGATCGTATCGTCAGCGCCTGTGGGGAAGTGAGTGAATATTGCATCGACAGGACTTATTTTAGCACTCTTAGCGGGTACAAACATACCGAGCTGCATCATAGACACCGCCAGACCGAGCGCGCAGGTAATAACGGATTTACCGCCGCGGTTAGGGCCTGTCAAAACGTATATAAATGCATTTTCGGAGTCGAAATCAACGTCATTCGGCACTATTTCCTCGCCCTCGCGGAGCTTTAATGCAACTGCGGGGTTATAGAGGTCGGTTGCTACGAAGGTTTTTTCGCTCATCGGCATAATTTCGGGCGAGGTTAATTCATATCCCTTGTCGCGAAGTCTTGCCTGAAGCTCGGTGCCCTTAACCAAGAATTCGATTTCGGGCATAATTTCAATAAGGAAATCGGTGTTTTCAAGAACGTATGACTGAACTATCTTCTTCCACGATTTAAGAGAAGATTTGTATACGTCATTTATTGCGGAATTAAACGCGTTAGAAAGCGCGGTTTGTTGAGTTTCGGACTGCTTTTTGCCGAAGGGAACGAGATTCGCAATACAGGTATATTCGTCGTCCTTGAAGCTGAGTCGTAGGATCTTGTCAAGCACGTCGCCCGATTTGAAGCTTTCGGCATTTACGGAGAGCACACCTGCACTTGCAGGGCGGAGCTGAGCGTCAAGGTTTACACCGATAGTAACGCTTTTGATCTCGCGTACGCGCTTGGTAAGGTCGGCAAGCTTGCGGTTGAGCTCTTTGTAGTAATCAGATTCAACGAGCTCGCGTATTTTATCAGACAAAGCGATAAACGCGGGGCTCTTTAAATTGTCGCGCACCTTAGACAGACCCGAGTTCAAAGTCTCAATACAGTTTATGTAAAGCTCTATCTCGGTTATACTTGCAAGATAATCCTCATTCTCACCGCTGTCAGCTTCAAGTCTGCGAAGCTCGGTGATGTCAGTTAAAATAGGTATGAGCTTGTTGAGCGTTGTGGCAAGTGAAGGATTCTCAAGCATATCCTCGAAGGTGAGATTGCGGTACTTCATAACCTCGGGGGATACGGTGAAATATTCGCAAAGCTCGGAGCTTTTAAGGTTGAATATTTCAAGCATACCAAGCTCCTGAAGAGTATACATATCAATATCAGGAGTGAGCTTACCTGCAAGATGTAAATTCTTCACTTCAAGCGAGGGATATATAAGACTGAAGTTTGTCATTTCCATTCGTGTGTACCTTCTTTTGAATAATCGTAATCATATATTCTATTTTACCACAAAAATTCTCGGTTGTATATATATTTTTAGAAAAAATATAAAAATATGTTGCATTGTTATGTATAATATGGTAAAATTATTGGGTAAGCGTGTAATTTTAACGATGATTTTACGAATAATTATATATATTAAGGACCGAACAGACATGAACGAAAACTTTAACGAAAGCTTTCTTTTGACTAATAAACGTGTAAGAGATCTTTATTTGCAGAAGGAAATTAATGTGCCCAACGTTGATTTTATAAGTAATATAAATATTGATGATTTAGCGAATAATAAGAGATATTCAAATATAACCGAGCTTTTTATTGATTCAAACAAGAAGATGCGTCAGGCCATGCGCTATGCGGGTGTAAACGAAAAATATATAACGGGAACTGCATCCGATTTTGAAAAATTCAAGGCTTTCTGTGACGTTATGCCCGACCTTATCGGTAATCTCGTATATATGCAGAGACACTTTGAGCTTCAGTATTATTTTGACTGCGATCTTAAAATTTGTCCTGCGAATTGTGATGAAATATGGAGAATAACAGCCGATTATCTTGAAAACAATGAAATTCGCGCTATGAAGCTGCTTGAGATGGCTGATCTTGAGTTCATAAATATCGTGACCGACGGACTTCGTGACGTATCAGTTTTTGAAGACGTCAAGAAACACGGAAGCAAGACCGCGGTTTATCCCGTTCTCAGTATGAGAGGAGCAATTGAAATCGAGGAGGATAGATTTGTAGACTATCTTTCCGAGCTTTCAAAGAAAACTGATACGGAAATCCGTGATTTCTATACGCTTGGACTCGCTGTAAGTAAAATTTTTGATGAGTTTGATAGGATTGGATGTCGAAGCTTTCTTATAGATTCCTTTGTGCTTAGTGGCTACATTAAGCCCGACCGTTATCACGCCGACCTTATTATGAAGAAGGCGATAAATAAGGGCTCAAGTGAGCTTTCGGCTGATGAGGTGGCGCAGTGGAGAGCAGAGTTTATATTCTTTATTGCTAACGAGATCAAGCGTCGCGGATGGTGCTTGCACTATAAAATATACGTTACGTCAATTCTTAAGATCTCATTGAACTCTCCTTATTGGCGCAAGCTTAACGTACAAAAGAGGGGAGTAATTCCTCAGCTCAAGCTTCTTGAATATCTTAATTCAAAGGATGCTATTCCGAATACCGTTGTTTATTCGGACTCGCTTGATGAGATAACGCTTGCGATGGATAGAAACCGCACCGATACTCCTAAGTTTTTATACGGTGTCGACGGTAAAAACTGTGTGGACGCCAAAAAGATCCGTGCAAGCTTTGACTGTATCGCAAGAATGTCAGCTCTCGGTAAGCTTGTGGGAGTTCCGTCTTTTAGTGATAATATTTTGTGTAAGTCTTATTTTGAAACCGTGAGAAGGGTTTACCTTGCCGCAATTTGCGATTGGGTGGATTCGACAGGATCCGTGGCAGACGACGATGACATAATTAATCTTGCTGAAAAAATATTTTACAGTAACGTAAAAGAGCTTGTAAATACTTAATTTATCTCAACAATTATTAAAACAACCTATTGACAAATCAAAAATTATTGTTTATAATTATTATAGAGAAAATTATAACTAATCAAGGAGGATATATTTATGAAATTTTTCAAGAAATTAAAGAGAAACATTAAGACTATTAAGATAGTTCTTATCATTCTTACCGTATTGGCTTCTATCGCAGCTATTGTTGCAGGTATTTTCTTTTGGAAGAAGAAGAAGGAAGCAGAAAAGCTTGATTCTGAGTCCATCGACAATTTGATCGACGAGCAGCTCGATGCAGTTGACGTAAACTTCGAAGGCGCAGCTATTGAAGACTGATCATCAAAAATGACGAGGGTATGATTGTCATACCCTCATTTTTTTAAATTTAAGGGGAAATTATATGAAAATTTCAATTTTGGACGCGTCTACCTTAGGCGACGATCTCGATCTTTCGGTATTTGAAAAATACGGCGAGGTAGCTATTTTTGGAACTACGCCCGCAGATGAGGTTGAGAAGAATATTGGAGATAGCGACGTAATTGTGATTAATAAAATCAAAATTAACGAAAGCAATCTTAAAAATGCAAAAAATCTCAAGCTTGTACTTGAAATGGCTACGGGCTTTGACAATATTGACCTCAATTATTGCAAGGAGCACGGAATTGCTGTGTGTAACGTTGTCGGATACTCAACGATGAGCGTGTCGCAGATCACAGTTTCAATGGCATTGTCGCTTATTTCAAATATGACGTCGTTTTCACGTGATTGCGCTGATGGAACGTATTCAAACGGCAAGGTTGCAAACATTCTAACACCTACCTATCACGATATCGCTGGAAAGACGTGGGGCATCGTTGGATATGGAAATATCGGCAAGCAGGTAGCCCGTGTTGCAGAGGCTCTCGGATGTAAAATTATTGCATATAAGAGAACACCCGTGGATGAGGTTGAATGTGTTGATATTGATACTCTTTGCGCGACGGCGGATATCATTTCTATCCACACACCTCTCAATGACGGTACTAGAAACCTTATAAATGCCGATAGAATTGCTATGATGAAGGACAATGCGATCGTTGTAAACGTTGCTCGTGGTGCGGTTTGCGACGAATCAGTGCTTGCTGATGCGGTTTTAAATAAGAAGATCTACGGTCTTGGTGTTGACGTATATACCGAAGAGCCTTTCAAGGCATCTCATCCTTTCACGAAGATAGCAGGACTTGACAATGTGATCTTAACGCCTCACATGGCTTGGGGCTCGTATGAATCCCGAGTAAGATGCCGAGATGAAGCAATTTTAAATCTTGAAGCCTTCCTTGCGGGAAAACAAAGAAATCGACTTGTATAAAAGAAAGCTCCGACCGATCGGTCGGAGTTCTTTTTTATTTATTGAGCTCATCGTAAAGCTTGTCGGAGAGTCTTGCGAAATCTGCCACTGTGAGTTTTTCGCCGCGCACGTCGGGACGGTGGCCGCATTCAATAATGATTTCGGTAAGTCTTTCCTTTGAAATATCCGAGAATCCTGTCATAAGAGAGTTGGGAAGCGTTTTTCTACGCTGCTCAAATGCTGCTTTTACGGTTCTGAAAAACATTGCTTCGTCCTTAGGAACAACGGGCTTATTCTTCCAGAGAGTGATCTTTGCAACTGCGGAGTTTACCTTAGGCGGAGGCATAAATCGCTCGGCATTTACAACGAAAAGTCTTTCGGCATGTCCGTAGTAATCAATAGCCGCGGTAATTGCGCCGCAGTTCTTACCGCCCGCGCCCGCGCAAAGGCGGTCGGCAACCTCACTTTGTACCATAACAGTTATGGATTCAAAGGGAAGCTTTGATTCAATAAGCTTCATAAGGATCGGGGTTGTAATATAGTAGGGAAGATTTGCGCAAACACAAACCTTGCCCTCTGCAAAATAAGGCGCTAAAATCTCCTCAAGATCTGCCTTCATAACGTCGTCGTTTATTACCGTTACGTTTTTAAAGCCGTCAAGAGTGTATTTAAGAACGGGAATAAGACCCGTATCAATTTCAAGTGCTATTACGTTCTTATATCTCTTTGCAAGCTCGCGGGTCATACATCCGATACCTGGGCCGATTTCAAGGACAGTTGTGTTTTCGTCGTCTGAGCAGGCGTCTGCGATATCCTCAACAGTCATGTTGTCAGTTAAAAAGTTCTGTCCGTATTCCTTTTTAAAGTTGATACCGAACATATCCATAACCTGCTTTATGGTTCTTGGATCACATAAATTAAGCATTGGAAATTTTATTTCCTTTCGTCGTTATTTTTCTTGAATTTGTCGTATTTGGCGCCCGAAATGTTCTTGTTTCCGAACTTGCCGTCACGGTTGTTTGACGCGCCAAAGGAAGAAGGCTTGCGATCGGAAAATCTTTCGTTTGAATTGTAGGGGCGTTTATCATATTGCTTAGGAAAGTTGGGTTTTCCCTCATAGGGCTTGAAGAACTGGTAGAGAGTGCAGGGGATCATTCCGTTATAAAGCTTCTTTTTCTTGTCAGCGGGTCTGCCGTAAAGTCTTTCAAAGGTCTCGCAGGATGTAATAACGTATACGTGCCAGGGCGAGAAGTCCGCAAAATTTCTTCCTACGTCTTTGTAGAGAAATTCAATCTCACGCGCGTCGCCAAGTCGCTCGCCGTAAGGGGGATTGCAAACGAGACTTCCGCGTCTACCCTCGGGCTTCTTTATTTTTCTTGCGTCTGCCGTGAAAATATTGAGATTTTCCTCAACTCCTGCACGAAGTGCGGATTCATAGGTAATATCAAGAATTCCCTCGTCAATATCGGATGCCCACGCCTCAAATTTTGAGTTGGTAATTATCTTTGAGCTGGCTTCCTCGCGAGCGTTATCCCAAAGCTCTGCGGGGATAAAGGGGAATTCCTGAGCAGCGAATCGGCGCTTTAAACCAGGAGCAATATTTTTTGCGATCATTGCTGCCTCAATTGCAATTGTTCCCGAGCCGCAAAAGGGATCCCAGAACAGTACGTCCTCTGAGGGACGGGAGGTAAGAGCAATGCTTGCCGCAAGTGTTTCTCGCAAGGGCGCTGCGCCCGCTTCGGGACGGTAACCGCGTTTGTGGAGAGGAGTTCCCGAGGTGTCAAGAAGAAGCATTGCCTCATCCTTGAGAATAAAGAATTCTATCTTGAATTTTATGCCTGTTTCATCAAACCAGGAAATACCGTATGCACCCGACAGTCTGTCAACGATCGCCTTTTTCACGATACTTTGGCAATCGGGGATAGAGGTAAGCTTGCTTTTTATTGAATGACCGCTTACGGGGAAGGCGTCGGATCTGCCGATGAAGTCTTCCCAATGAATTGCGTTCGTGCCGTCAAAAAGCTCGGTAAAGCTCTCCGCATGGAATTTTCCCATAAGAATAAACACGCGCTCTGCAAGTCGCAGGTTGATGTTTGCGCGCGCAATATCCGAAAAATCTCCCTCGAAGGTAATTCTACCGTCAATGGTTTCTATTCTTTTAAGCCCTAAGGCGTCAATTTCCTCGCCGAGCTGTTTTTCAAGTCCGAAAAGGCAGGTAGCAACAAGCTGCATAGTGTTCTCCGTAAAAATAATAACTTTATCTTATATATTATAAATTATTTTTTCCTCTTTGTCAATCAAATAAATTATATTTGTCGTATTTTGTGTATTTACTTTTATGTAAATTTGTGTTATACTTAACTAAAGTTTTATGAGAGGAGGGTGTTATATGTTTAAAAAGGCTTATCTTGAAATTACGAATATTTGTAATCTTAGCTGCTCGTTTTGTCACGGAACGAAAAGAGCGCATAAGCTTCTTTCGGTTGATGAATTTAAAATAGCCGCCGAAAAGCTTGTGCCGTATACCAAGTATTTGTATTTTCATCTAATGGGCGAGCCGCTTTTGCACCCGAATCTCGCTGAATTTTTTGAGATAGCTCATAGCCTCGGCTTCAAGGTCGTAATTACTACAAACGGCACTTTGCTTGATAAGAAAAAGGATATTCTTTTTGATGCAAAAGCCTTGCATAAGGTTAGTGTTTCTCTTCATTCCTTTGAAGCGAATAATAACGATATCTCTCCCGAAAAATATTTGAAATCTTGTTTTGAGTTTTGCAAAGAAGCGTCGGATAAGGGTATTATTTCGGTAATGCGCTTGTGGAACAAGGGCGGTCTTGAAACGCTTAACGAGGAAATCATATCTCTTATGAAGGAGTATTTTCCGTCCGATTGGCAAAAGGCTCAAAACGGTTATAAATTAAAAGAAAAGTGCTTTGTTGAATGGGGCGAAAAGTTCGATTGGCCGGATGAAAATGCGCCCACGCTTTCGAGTAATCACACCTGCTACGGACTTCGCGATCAGATCGGAATTTTGTGCGACGGAACTGTCGTACCATGTTGTCTTGATGCCGATGGTGTGATAAATTTAGGAAATATCTTTGAAGAAGACCTTGCGGATATTTTGGAGAAGCCCCGTGCGGTCGCACTCAAAAAATCCTTTGAGAATCGCAATATCAAAGAACCCCTCTGTCAAAAATGCGGCTTTGCGGTAACGAGGTTGGGGTAAGGAAGAAAGTAATTTGTGAGGGACTATGGAACAGTTTACTATAAGCGAAATGCAGGAAATGCAGAGATTGCTTCAAGAAAAATATAAAGCCAAATGGGAGCCGATATGTGCTCAAATTGGTCAGAACAAGCTTCTTTGGATGATTGGTGAGATTGGCGAGGTTATTGACATCGTAAAGAAAAACGGTGGAGAGAAAGCTGCAACTGATGTGAATATTCGCAAGGATCTTATTGAAGAAATGGCTGACGTGCTTATGTACTTCAATGATGTTATGCTTTGCTATGGTATTACAGAGGAAGAGCTTAAAAGGGCATACGTGGAAAAGTTCGGAAAAAATATGAAAAGGTGGTAATATGGACGAATTAATTTTGATCCGACCGACTGTAGAATATTCGGATCAGATTTCGGAATATCGACAGGAGTTTCTCGATGCGGGAGATTCAATGGACGGAACGGGACCTCTCAGA
Organism: Eubacteriales bacterium; assembly: GCA_045660325.1. Lineage (GTDB taxonomy): Bacteria > Bacillota > Clostridia > Oscillospirales > CAG-272 > SVTX01. The sequence goes on along the minus strand of JAZRDO010000005.1, from coordinate 88,636 downwards.
AGATTTGAAAATCCCGAAGAATATATAAAAATTTGTGCGGAGTACGAAGACCCAGAAAAGGTTCCTTCTCATTTAGTTCCTGCTACGCAATTCTTATTTATTCGTAAGAGTGACGATAAACTTGTAGGAATGCTTCAAGTAAGACACGAGTTTAACGATTATCTCGCTCAATTCGGCGGTCACATCGGTTACTCCGTAAGACCGAGTGAGAGGCGTCGTGGTTATGCAAAAGAAATGCTAAAAATGGCACTTCCGTTTTGTAAGGGGATAGGACTTAATAAGGTTCTTATAACCTGTATAGACGGAAATATTGCAAGTGAGAAGACAATACTTGCAAATGGCGGTGAATACGAATCAACAGTTTTTGAACCCAATGAAAAGGTTAGCTTGAAGAGATTTTGGATAAAGACCAAAAAGGACTTTTTTGAGGAAATCTATAAAGAAAAGGACGAAACAAAGCGCGTAAATAAGCTATATCAGGTATTTAATGAGGATGTTAGGCTCAATCGTTCAAAAGCCGCACGAGTTGAATTTTTGACAACCGTTCACTACATAGAAAAATACTTAAAAGAGGGCGGCAAGATACTCGACATCGGCGCAGGTGCAGGTGAATACAGCCTTTACTTTGCCCGTAAGGGTTATGAAGTGTCGGCTCTTGAGCTTGCGGATGCGAATATTGCCGCTTTCAAAAAGAAGCTCACCCCCGAAGATAAGATTGATCTTGTTCAAGGTAACGCTCTTGATCTCTCTCGCTATGAGGACAAATCCTTTGACATCGTGCTTATGTTCGGTCCACTTTATCATTTGCAGAATGAAGAAGATAGGCTGAAATGTATTAGTGAAGCTAAGCGTGTCTGCAAGGATGGTGGCAAGATATTTTTCGCCTTTATTTCAAACGATTTTGTATTCCTCACGGAGTTCGAATACGACACGAATTACTTTTCTGTCGGACATTATGATAAAGAGACCTTTAAGCTTGAAGATTTTCCATTTGTGTTCCACACGGTTGGTGCCGCGAGAAAGCTTCTCTCCGACGGGGGCATAAACATCTTACACGAGGTGGCATCTGACGGAGCAAGCGAACTTTTGGCGGAAAGGATCAACGAAATGAGCGACGAGGACTATGCACAGTATCTCCGCTATCACTTTTACATTTGCGAAAAGCCGGAGCTGCTTGGCATGACAAATCATTTACTTTTTGTCGGCGAAAATTAAATTCAGGAGAACAATATGAAAAAAATTATTATATCAATAGTGTCAATTGCATTGGTTTTATCAATGTGTCTTTCATTCGCGGGCTGCGGAATGAAAATAAATACCGAAAAGACCGTCAAGAAGCTTGAGAGAAAAGGATTTGAGGTCACAAGGGTCTATGAAACCGAGGACGAGCTGAATTATATTACCTCTCTTACAAATATGGTTTCTTCTGCGCTTGGTGGACCAAAGGTTAAGATAGTGTATCAAGTAGAGCTTGCTCATAAGGACGACGCTAAAATCACCTGCCAGATAATTGAATTTGCAACGGAGGATCAATGCAAGGAGTATTACGGCTTCTTTGTGTGCGATAAAACCGTAGCTTCATCGGTCAAGGCGGCGCGTGTCGGCACAGTTATGATCACAACTAATTCTGAGGTTGCTCAAAAGGTGCTTAAGCTTAATTTTGAATAACAAAAAAGGACGGTAATTTCCGTCCTTTTCTTTTTATATATTTTTGACTATAACGTCGCCCATTTGTGAGCAGGAAAGTCTTGTGCATCCGTCGGACATAATATCGCCCGTACGGTAGCCCATATCAAGCACCTTGTTTACTGCATCTTCGATATTGTCGGCTTCGGTTATCATATCAAATGAATAACGGAGCATCATGGCAACCGAAAGAATTGTGCCTATGGGGTTTGCGATATCCATACCTGCAATATCGGGAGCTGAGCCGTGAATAGGCTCATACATACCGAGAGTAGTTGAAGAAAGGGAAGCGGATGGCATCATACCGATCGAGCCTGTAAGCATAGACGCTTCGTCGGAAAGGATGTCGCCAAACATATTCTCGGTTACAAGCACGTCGAACTGTGTGGGATTTTTAATAAGCTGCATTGCTGTATTATCAACGAGAATATCGCTATATTCAACCTCGGGATATTCTTCTGCAAGTCGGTGCATTGTTTTTCTCCAAAGACGGGACGTATCAAGCACGTTTGCTTTGTCAACCGATGCGAGCTTTTTATTTCTCTTCATAGCGGTCTCAAATGCAACTCTGCCGATTCTTTCGATCTCGTGCTCGGAGTATGGCATATAGTCAGTTGCTACAAGCTCGCCGTTGACCTCTTCTGTTGTGCGCTTGCCAAAGTAAACACCGCCCGTAAGCTCACGAACGATCAAAAGGTCGATTCCGTTACCAACTATAGAAGGCTTTAAAGGAGATGCATCAGCAAGCTGGGGGAAAAGCTTCGTCGGACGGAGATTAGCAAAGAGACCAAGCTCCTTTCTTACCGCGAGGAGCGCCTTTTCAGGACGGATCGCAGGGGGGCAGGAGTCCCACTTAGGACCGCCGACCGCACCGAGAAGAACACTGTCTGCCTCTTTACATTTTGCCATACCCTCGTCGGTGATCGGTACGCCGTATTTGTCAATAGAGCAACCGCCGATATCAACGGGAGTGTAATTAAAGGTGTGTCCGTATTTCTCGGCAATCTTATCAAGCACCTTGATTGCTTCTCTTACTATCTCAGGGCCGATTCCGTCGCCGGCGAGAACTGTTATATTCTTTATCATAGCTGAGTCCTCACTTTTCTATTGAGGCGAGAAGGCCGCCCTTTGTAATAATATTTTGAATGAACGGAGGGAAGGGTGTTCCTACGTAGGTTTCGCCCTTTGTGTGATTTGTAATAATACCTGTGTCAAAATCGACTTCAACTACGTCGCCCGCTTCAATTTTTCGGGATGCCTCGGGGCATTCAAGAATGGGAAGACCAATATTGATCGCGTTTCTATAGAAAATTCTTGCAAAGGTTTCAGCGATTACGATTGAGATGCCTGAGGCCTTGATAGCGATAGGTGCGTGCTCACGGGATGAGCCACATCCGAAGTTCGCGCCGCCGACCATAATGTCGCCGCCTGCAACCTTGTTCTTGAATTCAGCGTCAATGTCCTCCATACAGTGAGAGGCAAGCTCACTATGATTTGAAGTATTAAGATAACGCGCGGGGATAATTACGTCGGTATCAATATTGTCGCCGTATTTATGAACTTTTCCGTATGCTTTCATTTTGATACCTCCTTAGTTTTCTTCGGGGCAAGTAATGTAGCCCGCAATTGCAGAAGCCGCCGCAGTAGCAGGGCTAGACAGGTAGATCTTAGATGTGATATGTCCCATACGGCCTACAAAATTTCTATTTGTTGTTGCAATTGCAACCTCATCTGCGGCAAGTATTCCCATATAACCGCCAAGACAGGGACCGCAGGTGGGAGTGGAAACAACGCAGCCTGCATTTATAAACGTTTCAATATAACCGCGCTTGATACATTCGAGATAAATTGACTGTGTCGCGGGAATGATAATGCAACGAACTCCGTCGGCAACGTGCTTTCCTTCAAGTATCTTTGCCGCGATCTCCATATCGGAGAGCCTGCCGTTTGTACAAGAGCCGATTACACACTGATCGATCTTTATGTCAGATAATTCGCACGCATTCTTGGTGTTTTCGGGAAGGTGCGGGCAGGCAACTGTGGGAACTATATTTGAGAGGTCGATATCAATAACGCTATCGTATTCGGCATCATCATCCGCGGAATAAACTGTATAAGGATGAGTCATTCTTTCCTCATAATACTTGATCGTTATATCGTCAACGTCAAATATGCCGTTCTTTGCGCCCGCTTCAATTGCCATATTAGCCATACAAAGTCTATCGTCCATAGAAAGAGATTTAAGGCCTTCGCCTGTAAATTCCATAGACTTATAAAGCGCACCGTCAACACCGATCTTGCCGATAATATAAAGGATAACGTCCTTGCCCGAGCAATTGGATTTTAACGCGCCCGTAAGATTGAACTTGATAGCGGAAGGGACCTTGAACCAAGCCTTACCTGTCGCCATACCAGCCGCCATATCCGTAGAGCCTACGCCCGTCGAGAATGCTCCGAGCGCACCGTACGTACAGGTGTGGGAGTCAGCTCCGATGATAACGTCGCCGGGGCCAACGAGTCCCTTTTCGGGGAGAAGCGCGTGCTCGATACCCATATCTCCCACGTCGAAATAGTTCTTAATTCCAAACGTTTTTGCAAATGCGCGGCACTGCTTTGTCTGTTCAGCCGCTTTAATATCCTTGTTGGGCACGAAGTGGTCCATTACAAGCGAAATTTTATTTTTATCAAAAACCTCGTTAAAGCCGAACTTTTTAAATTCGTTGATTGCTACGGGAGAGGTGATATCGTTGCCAAGCACCATATCAAGCTTAGCCTCAATAAGCTGACCCGCAGAGACCTTTTCAAGACCTGCGTGAGATGCCAAAATCTTTTGAGTCATTGTCATTCCCATAATTAGTTCTCCTTTTGCTGATTGTAGATAATTGCCTTGTTAACTGCAGAGATAAGCGCGCTTATCGAGGACTGAATAATGTCGTCGTGCTCGCCTACGCCAAAGATGATCTTTCCGTCGGCATTCGTTATGCTGACGTAGGTAACCGCCTTTGAGGTGGATCCGCTTGTGAGGGCGTGCTCGGTGTAGGTAAGGTCTGAATAATTGAAATCAAGAATAGATTTAATAGCATTGTTAACTGCATCAAGTCGGCCGTTACCCGTGCCGTGAAGCACGTCCTTTTGACCGTCAATCTCAAGCGTAACGTAAGCAGTGATCTCGTCTGCGCGGTTGAAATGGCAGTCGAGAAGCTTAATCGGAGACTCGATATTGATGTAGTTTTCGCGGAATGCCTCGCGAACGTCCTCGGGAGGAAGCTCGGCGTGAGCATTGTCGGAAATATCTTTGATTGTGTAGCCTACGTCCTCGCGCATCTTCTGAGGTATAATATAGCCGTAGTTATGCTCAAGAATATATGCAATACCACCCTTGCCCGACTGGGAGTTGATGCGGATAACGTCAGTTTCATATACTCTACCGACGTCGGTGGGGTCGATAGGAAGATAGGGAACCGTCCAATGAGGATCGGCGGTCTCTTCTCTCCAATTCATACCCTTTGCGATAGCATCCTGATGAGAGCCTGAGAAAGCGGCAAATACAAGTTTACCCGAATACGGCTGACGCGCGTAAACATCCATTCTCGTTACCTTCTCGTAAAGAGCAGTGATACGGGGGATATTTGAAAAATCAAGTTCGGGATCAACACCCTGAGAGTACATATTCATAGCGAGCGTGAGAATGTCTACGTTACCCGTTCTTTCGCCGTTGCCGAAGAGCGTGCCTTCGATTCGGTCAGCGCCTGCAAGGAGTCCAAGCTCGGCATCCGATACCGCGCAGCCGCGGTCATTATGAGGATGCAGGGAAACGATAACGCTATCCCTGTATTTGAGATTATCGCACATGTATTCAACCTGATTTGCATATACGTGCGGCATTGAAAGTTCAACGGTTACGGGGAGATTTATAATAACCTTCTTGTCGGGTGTGGGCTTCCATACGTCAAGCACGGCATTGCAAATTTCAAGCGCAAATTCGGGCTCAGTACCTGTAAAGGATTCGGGAGAGTATTCGTAAGTGTAGCTCACACCACTCTCTTTTGCTATTTTGTCAAACAGCTCTGCGCCTTCAAGTGCGATCTTGATGATTTCTTCCTTGCTCTTTCGGAAAACCTGAGTTCTCTGTGCATAGGAGGTAGAGTTGTAAAGATGAACGATTGCATTTTCACAGCCGTCAAGCGCTTCAAAGGTCTTTTTTATAATATGCTCTCGGCTCTGTGTGAGGACCTGAATCGTTACGTCGTCGGGGATCATATCTTTTTCAATGATCGTGCGAAGGAACGCGTATTCCGTCTCGGATGCCGCAGGAAAGCCGACCTCGATCTCTTTAAAGCCGATTTCAATGAGAAGCTTGAAAAATTCAAGCTTTTCTTCAAGGCTCATAGGAACAATAAGCGACTGGTTGCCGTCGCGTAGGTCAACTGAACACCACGCGGGGGCTTTATCTATATAATTTTTTTGTGTCCATTTCATCTCCGTCTTGGGGGCGGGGAAAAACTGTCGGGTGTACTTATCAAAATTCTTCATATTGCACCTCACAAATTGAAATTGGATGATCAGGAAATAAAAAAAGCCCTCATCTCCATATATGGAGACGAAAGCGTGCTTCCGCGGTACCACTCCCATTGATCAAATCCACTCGGGGTCTCTGTAACGGGAGAATCCCGTCGAAGCTAATTGTTTCCGTTCACTCCGAAGCTCAGGGGAGAGTTATAATTACCAAAAACAGTTGACTCGCACCGTCCGTCAATTCTCTGTGTGTCTTTACGTAATCTTTTGCCCCGTCATAGCCGAATAAAATATGTAAATATTATACACCCATATCGTTTATTTGTCAATAAGAAAATCATAAATTTGTGTTAAAAATAACAATTAATTATACTTTGTTCATAACAATCGTTTATAAAATTTAAAATAGCACTTGAAATTTTCTCGCAAAAAGTATATAATTGCAATATAATGACAAATATGCGAGGTGTAAGCTTATGAATACACTTAAAAATAAGCTTCAGAGTCTTGTGATTTTCAGAAATTTACTGAAGGATGATGTCATCTCTTCTATTCAAAAATTGCTTGATTATGAAGAAATGAGCGAGAGTGAGATCATTTTAAAATATTCGGATTTTGTTTACCGACTTTTTTCTCACACTACGTCTTTTTCGGACTATATTCTTGATGCGGTGCTCGACGATGAGAATATGTATATTAAATATAAGCTTTCCGGAGAGGGCGAAAACAAGCTTTTCGAGGATATGCTTGAAAGAGAGCTTGATATAATTACGGAGCTTTCTTTGTTTGACGGCGCGCTTATACGTGAGAATGTTAAGAGCATCAATTTACCTCATTGGAACGTTTTCAAATATGATTTCAAGAAGCTTTATGCCGATAGAATGAATAAGATAAACACCAAGGGCTTCGGTATTTACGCGAAGCACAAAATGTTTATTATTAATGATGAGGGCAAAATCGTACCTATAAAGAATCCCGACAAAATATCTCTTGACGATCTTATAGGTTACGAAAGAGAAAGAGGAATAGTTCTCGATAACACAATGGCTCTGTTAAATAACAGAAATGCCAATAATGTGCTTCTTTACGGAGATGCGGGAACGGGCAAAAGCTCAACTGTCAAGGCTCTTGTAAACAGTCTTTATGATAAGGGTCTTCGTCTTATTGAATTCAAAAAGAATCAGCTTGAATTTATTCCTCAGGTTATTGAGGAGCTGGCGACTAATCCCCTTAAATTCATTTTCTTTATTGATGATCTGACGTTTTCAAGTGATGATAACAATTTTTCAGCGCTTAAGGCTACTCTTGAGGGCGGCGTTTGCGGCAGAGGTCATAATATCCTTATTTATGCGACCTCAAACCATAGACATATGATAAAGGAATCCGCGTCGGCGAGACAGGACTCCGTAAACGTTGCTGACGCACTTGAGGAAGCGACATCGTTGTCTGCGCGCTTCGGTATTACGATTACGTATCTTAAATGCGATCGCGCGCTGTATGCAAGGATCGTCAGCGAGCTTGCGGCAAAGGTTGGCATTGATATGCCTTATGATGAGCTTATAACGGGCGGCGAGGCGTTTGCGCTTCGCGGCGGCGGAAGAAATCCGCGAACTGCAAAGCAATATATTGATATGCTCGGAACAAGGAAATAAAAAAGGGTGCATTTGCACCCTTTTTGTTTAGTCATCGTCGGAATACGATTCCTCAAGAAGCATATTTTCGGTTGTGATGTCAAGGTATCCGTCTGATTCGTTGAGCTCAATTGCATCAATGGATTTAAGCTTTTTCTGAATGATATTACTTCTGTGTTGAGCCTCTCCGATAGTACTGCCGGCTTCGTCGATCTTTTTCTTTGCGCGCGCCAAAACTCCGCCAAATTTTTCGTACTGAGCCTTAACTGCTGCGAGAACGTCCTTGATCTCGTTGGATTTTTCATTGATTGCGGCAATCTTAAAGCCCATTGAAAGGGAATTGAGAAGAGCCGTGATGGTTGTAGGACCTGCGATCATAATGTTATACTTTGTCTGAAGCTTCTCAACAATACCGTTAGGCGAGGAGACAATCTCAGCGTAAAGTCCCTCGGTAGCAAGATACATAATTGCAAACGGTGTTGTCTTCGGGGGATTAATGTACTTGGAAATATCCTTTGCTTCCGAAAGAACTCTTGCCTCAAGGTCGGCGCGCGCTTTATCAACAAGCTCCTTGTCCGCCTTTTCGGTAGCGTCGCAAAGACGAACGTAGTCCTCCATGGGGAACTTGGAGTCAATGGGAAGGTATGTAATTTCGCTGTTGTTTTCTCCCGAGGGGATCTTGATTGCGAATTCAACTCTATCCTTTGATCTTGCACTGGGTGCATAGTTTTCGACATACATACCAACGGGAATAGTCTGGTCAAGAATTCCCTTAAGCTGGATTTCAGCCCAAGTACCTCTTGCCTTAACGTTGGTGAGCACCTTGTTAAGAGTAGAAACGTGCTCAGTGATTCCGCCCGACATTTCTTTCATCTCACCAAGCGCGGTATAGAGATTTGTAAGCTGCTCGGAAACCGTCTTGAAGGAAGAATCAAGTCGCTGAGTAAGAGTGTTCGTAAGCTTTTCATCTACAACGTTTCTCATTTCGTCAAGCTTTTGCTCGTTGGAAACACGGATCTTTTCAAGGGATTCGTCTATTTTCTGACTTTGAGCAAGTGAGTTTTGAGTATTCTTTTCGCTGATCTCGGAAAGCTGACGGGTAATTTCGGTAATAAGCTTTGCAATACTCTCGGTATTTTCCTGCTTATTTTTAGCCAATTCCTCGTTTATTTTTAAAAGCTGGCGGTTGATCTCAAACGAAATATTTTGCATATTCTGATTATTTCGTTCGGTAATATTATTTAACTTTTCCTGCATTTCGGACAGCTTTTGAGAAAGCTCGTCGCGCTGTGCCTTTGCTCTTGCCGCATCCTCGGTTCTGTTTCGAGAAAATTCGTTGAACATATCGGTCTTAAGATTGTTCAATTGAGCTTCGTTATTTTGAGCGCCGTTGTTATTACCTCTCTTAAGAAGTGTGAGAACCGCAATAAGGGAGCTTGCGGAAACAATGAGGGAAATTGATGAAAGAATTATAATCGGAATATCCATAGTATTACCTCGCGTGAATAGTATAATTAATTATAACATACATTTTTCGGTTTGTCAAAAGATTTGACAAAAAAGGTGCAAAACAATTTGTTTTGCACCTTTAGTTTAAAATCAGAGTGTTTCTACAACCTTGATAACCTTTTCTGCCATCGTATCAAGCGCGCCCTCTGTGAAGGGAGAGGGAATAGACGCTTCTTCAACAAGCTGACCAAACGCCTTTTCGCCGCCTGCTCTTGTGAAGTTAAGATATCTATTGAATGCTCCGTCGTAATCCTCAAGGGAAGCCAAGAGGAAGTTTATCGCAACTGTCTGCGCCAAGCAGTAGTCAATGTAGTAGAAGGGAGATTCGTAGATATGCATCTGATACTGCCATCTTGTACCCTGTTCAAGATAAGGAATACCCTCAAAGCTTAAGTAAGGACGGTATTTTTCCTCAAGTGTGAGGTACATAGCCTTTCTCTCTGCGGGTGTCATATCGGGATTCTCGTATACGTTGTGCTGATATTCGTCAACGATAACGCCGTAGGGAATGAAGGAAAGGCTGGAGAGAAGGTGGGTCTTTTTGTATTCCTGTGTAAGCTCGCCGAAGAACTTATCCATATATTTCCAGGAGAAGAACTCCATACTCATAGAGTGGCATTCTGCAGTTTCCATACCGTAGTTTACGTTCATATCGCCGCCGTTGAATACGTAGTAGCCTGCAAGAGCATGACCGAACTCGTGCGTCATAACGTCAATGTCGCCTGCGGAGCCGTTGAAGTTAGCAAGAATGAAGGGCTGCTTGTACTTCGGGAAGGACGTGCAGTAGCCGCCGCCCCACTTACCGTCGCGGGATTCAACGTCGAACGCTTCATTTTCCTGCATGGAGCGCATAAATGCACCAACCTCAGGATTCATACTGTCGTACATTTCAATTGCCGCGGCAAATATGCCGTCCTTATCGAGAATGGGACGGGGAGAGGTGCCCTTTACGTAGATAGCATCGTCGTAGTACATAAAGTTGTCGATACCAAGCTCTGCGGCGAGATCACTCTTTACCTTGCTTACGCAGGGAACGAGAGCTGCCTTTACGTTATCACGGAACTTCTTTACCATTTCGGCATTGTAGTCGAGCCTGCCCATTCTGTAATAGCCGAGTTCAACGAAGTTTTCGTAACCGAGCTTCTTTGCCATCTTGTCTCTGATCTTTACGAGTCTGTCATAAATTTCATCGAGCTGATCAGCGTTTGCTTCAAGCCCCTTACCGATCGCCTCGGCGGTAGCGCGTCTTACCTCGCGATCATCGTCCTCAAGTCCACCGCGGAGACGGGAGAGGGGCATCTTCTCGCCGTTGTATTCAAACACCATCTCGGACATGAACTTGGAGTATTCAGTTGTAATATTATTTTCTTCCTGAAGCTCAGGAATGATTGCAGGATCAAATGCTTTTCTTGAGATCTCGAACTGCTTGAACATACGGGGATTGAGCTTTGTTTCAAGCTCAGCGCGGAACGGTGAGTCGAGAAGTGTGATAGCATACTCGTTCATCATCTGCTGAGCGAGAGGGCCGATCTCGTCATAATACGCAACTTCGCCCTGATAAAATTCGTCCTTTGTGTTGAGTGTGAAGCGGCAGTGAGCGAGGGAAGCGGCGGTGCCGTATTCGATCTCAACCTCGTTCATGATCTTATGTGCTTCAAGCACGTCGTCAGCACACTTTGCAGACGCAAGCATAGCCTTTATCTTTGCGTACGCTGTCTGGAGGTCTTCAAGTGTGTATCTTACATATGGGATTTCTGATACCTTCATAATAATTCTCCTTTATGTAGAATATTTGTAGAATACATTTATTATAAAGGATTGTTTAGAATTTGTCAAGATAAAATGAACAAAAATAAAGATAAAGCCCAAATCTTTATAACAAAAAGAAAGAGGGGACAAATCGGGTTGTATCCGAAACGTCCTCTCTTTTATATTAGTGAAGTTTTTGCTAACGCAAAAGCGAAGTTGCTATGCAGTGATGTTTGTGCTATGCACAAGTGAAGTTAAGTTTGCCTACTTTGCCAAAGGCAAAACTTCACTATCCGCAGGATAACTTCACTTACGAAGTAAACTTCACTTGCCCGAATGGGCAAACTTAGCTGTGCGTGTTATCTGTTAAGGATAACACGCATAGGGCAAGGCATAATTTTTATTATTTTTCGGGATCAAGGTACTTCCAAGAGCCGACAATGTAGTTGAGTCCGGAGTGGATTGTAAGATAAATCGAAAGAATTGTCGCGATAAACGTAATGGGCGGGAAATCAAGTAAGAACTTTGCGTCCATACTGAAAATTGTAATGAGGAATCTCCAAAGTATAGGCTCAATGATTGCCGCGCAAACCGCAACGATCTGGGTTACTGTTTTGAACTTTCCAAGGAAGTTTGCCGCAATTACAACACCCTTAGAGGAGGATGCAACAAGACGGATCGAAGTAACCGCAAGCTCTCTGAAAATTACAACAACGAGAGCCGCGAAGAAAAGAATCGTAAGGGGAGTGCTGCCGACCTCTTCCATACAGTTTGCAAGGAAGATGCAGAGCATCGCGCCTATAACCATAAACTTGTCCGCCAAGGGATCAAGGAACTTTCCAAAGTCGGTAACAAGATTATTTTTTCTTGCGATCTTGCCGTCAAGGAAATCGGTAACAGCCGCTACGATAAAAATGATCACACCTGCAAGATTGAGATACATATCTACGGCTGCATTCTGAAAGGGAATAAATATCGGTATGAGCATAACTGCCATAAAGATCGGCACCATTATGAGTCGTACAACTGTAAGCTTGTTCGGTAAATTCATATACGTATCATCCTTTCATTATTTTTCTGTTATAGCAAATCCGAAGAGATCGTATTCAACTATTCGTCTTATCTTTACGTCAACGAATGATCCGGGGGCGATTCTCACGTCGGATTTAAAGAAGATCTTACCGTCAATTTCAGGCGCGTCAAACTGGCTTCTACCAAAGTGAGTTTCACTTACGGGATCATAGTCCTCGCAAAGCACACGGAGTGTCTTACCAACCATAGACTCATTAATCTGAGAATTGATTTCAAGCTGGCTCTTCATGAGGATATCCATTCTGTCCTGCTTTACCTGCTCGTCAACCTGATTGTCAAAATCGTATGCGGGAGTTCCTTCCTCACGGGAGTACGTAAATACGCCCGCATGCTCAAATCTTGCTTCCTTCATAAATTCGGCAAGAGCTATAAAGTCATCCTCGGTTTCACCGGGGAAGCCAACGATAAACGTTGTTCTGATGGCGATTTCGGGAATGTTGTCGCGGAGCTTCTTGATAACGCTCTTTATGAGCTCGCTTCTACCGCGGCGGTTCATCTTTCTTAAAATAGGATCGCTTATGTGCTGGAGAGGAATATCAATGTATTTTACTACGCGGGGATTGTCACGAATCTCAGCTACGAGCTCGTCAGTGATCTTGTCGGGGTAGCAATAGAGAAGTCTTATCCACGGAATTGACGTAGCATCGCAGATACGTCTGATAAGCTCGTCGAGCATATACTTGCCGTAGAGGTCAATACCGTATCTTGTTGTATCCTGTGCAATAATTGTAAGCTCCTTGATACCGAGGGAATCAAGCTCCTTTGCCTCTTCAATAAGGTCCTCCATAGGACGGGAACGGAACTTGCCGCGGATATTGGGAATAGCACAGTATGTACAACGGTTGTCGCAGCCCTCGGAAATTTTGAGATAAGCCGCGTATTCGGGAGTTGTAAGAATTCTATCTCCGCCAAGACGAACTGTGTTTTTGTCCTCACAGGAATAGTATCTGTTAGCGGGATTGAATTTCTTTGTGTTTATTTGCTTTTCAACTGCATCAATTGCTTCACAGATATTGTGAATGCTACCAACACCGAGAACGGCGTCAACCTCGGGGAATTCCTCAAGGATTTCCTTGCCGTATCTTTCTGCCATACAGCCCGTTACTATGATACCGCGAAGATTCGCGTTTTTCTTTAACCAAGCTATATCGAGAATATTGTCAATTGCTTCTTTTTTAGCCGATTCAATGAATGCACAGGTGTTTATGATAACGATATCCGCCTGTGTTTCGTCGGGAGTGATCTCGTGACCTGCGGAAATCGCCTCGTGGAGCATTACCTCTGTGTCGAGCTGATTCTTGGGACAACCGAGAGAAATAAAACCTATTTTCATAAATATTTATACCTACTTATATACGTGAGTTTATAGAGTTGCATTATTGCCACTAATAATAATAACACATTTATGCTGAAATGTCAATTGAATTTACCGCAACGTAATATTAATTATTATTTAAGAATTATAGAATTAACACACCGTTAACAAATGTGGGTGTCAAATTATACTTGACAAAAGAAATATTGGGTGTTATAATATCAATTACTGTAGCTTGGCCGAACGGTTGCGCGCGGTCATGCCGAAAGGTCTCCGCGCGAGGAAAGTCCGGGCTTCATAGGGCAGAGTAGCTGATAACGTCAGCCGTAGGTAACTACCGGGAAAGTGCAACAGAAATAAACCGCCTCTTTTGAGGTAAGGATGGAAAGGCGAGGTAAGAGCTCACCCACTCTTATGGTAACATAAGTTTGCTGTAAACCCTACTTGAAGCAACACCCTGACAGAAGTGTTTGCCCGACCTCCCGAAAGGGATATTTTGGGGTGGCATATCGCTTATGCGATAAAGCTTTTCGGTGACGGAAAGCGAAGATTGATAACCGTTTAAGACAGAACCCGGCTTATAGACCGAGCTATAGATAAAAGGCGTCGCATTCAAGTGCGCCGCCTTTTATTTTTTCTTTTCTTTCATGCTGTTGTAGATAGTAAGACCGATTATGCTAAGAATTCCGATTCCTGCGAATATGTAAATTGCAAGCAGAATTTTGTTGTCAGAAAAAGCGTGCCCGCCTGCCGTCGAGCTTACTATTGAGGGTATCTTGGCAAACGTAGTGAGCAAGAGATATTGCCATATCTTCATATCAGTAAGACCTAAAACGTATGTGAGCATATCTTTGGGCGTTCCAGGTATTAAAAAGAGGAGAAATGTAAGAATATTTCGCCTTTTCGGTCTATTTAGTATAGGAAGCGCGTTGATATCCTCGTCGGGATAGAATTTTCTGAAAAGCTTGAGCCCGAATTTTTTAGTTAATAATATCGCAATTACGCTACCGATTACGTTCCCGATAAGAACGAGAATGAGTCCTCCAATCGTGCCGAAGGCATAGCCTGCGGCAATTTCAACGAGCTCGCCAGGGACGAATGCGATAATTACCTGTATTGCCGTTACGGAGATCATAATAAAGCATCCGAGAAAATAATGCTTGTTAATAAATGCGGCAATTACGTCCTTGTCGGAAAAATATCTATTGATAAGTAAAACGCCCACGACGGTACAAATCACTAAAAGCACCGAGAAGACAGACAAAATAAGCGCCAAGGAAAGCTTCTTTGACGGAGGCTTTTTTATCTTGTTTTTATCGGATGTATTTTTGTTTTTCATATTGCCTCAAAAAGTATAATTGTATTTTTGGAAAATTTTTCTGTTATCATTATACTCAAATTACGGAATTTTGTCAAGAAAGGGCGTATTCTGATTTTGAAACGTTTGAATTTTCAAATTTATGTTGAAATTTTCAATGTCAAGTGATATAATTTAATATAACAAGTAAGCGAGGTGAGGTTATGATTTATAATTCTGCTATTGAATTAATTGGTAAAACACCGATTTTGCGTTTAAACAGAATAAAAGATAAGTATAATTTTTGCGCAAGCATTTATGCAAAGCTTGAATATTTGAATCCTCAGGGCTCAATAAAAGACAGAGTTGCGCATAATATGATCGTTTCAGCAGAACGCGAGGGAAGGATCAAACCGGGCGGAACTATTATCGAGGCGACCTCGGGCAACACGGGAATCGGACTTGCATTTTGCGCGGGCTTGCTTGGTTATAAGGCTGTTATAGTAATGCCCGACAGTATGTCGGTTGAAAGAATCAATATAATCAAGGTATTGGGCGGAGATGTCGTATTAACTGACGGCGCGCTTGGTATGTCGGGAGCTATTAAAAAAGCAGACGAAATACATAGTCTTACTCCGAACAGTATAATTGCCGGTCAGTTTACAAACGAGGCAAATCCCGAAGCTCACGCGCTTACGACCGCTCCTGAAATTGACGAGGATATGGAGGGGTTGGTCGACATACTCGTTTGTGGTGTTGGCACGGGCGGAACGATAAGCGGAATCGGTAAATATTTAAAGGCAAAGCATCCTGATATAAAAATTATTGCAGTTGAGCCTGCATCAAGTCCGTATCTTTCGGAGGGAAAATCGGGCTTGCATAAGATTCAGGGAATTGGCGCGGGCTTTGTTCCAGAGATTCTTGATACGAGTATCATTGATGAGATAATGACTGTTTCGGATGATGATGCAATAAACACGGCAAGGGAGCTTGCAACAACCGAGGGAATACTTTGCGGAATAAGCTCAGGCGCGGCTTTGTCCGCGGCGATTGAATTAGCAAAAAGGAAAGAAAATTCGGGCAAAAATATTGTCGTAATTCTTCCTGATTCCGCCGATAGATATTACTCTACGGAGCTATTTGAATAATTAAAACGGCTTGAGTGATCTCAAGCCGTTTTTTTATTGAATTATACCGCCGCCTACGACGTATTCGCCGTCGTATATTACAGCGGACTGTCCCTTTGCGGGAGCTCTTTGCTTTTCATCAAAGATCAAAGTAATTTCATCGTCACCCGTCTGAATTACGGTGCATTTTGCAGGGCGCTGCTTATATCTAAGCTTTGCTTCAGCACGCATAGGCGCATCTATTTTATCAACGGAAATGAGATTTATATCCTTGAGAACAACCTTGTCCGAGAAAATATATTCCTCGTCGGCGAGTGTAACCGTATTGTTGTGAGGGTCCTTAGCGGACACGAAAATATGTCTGCCCATAGAAATTCCAAGTCCCTTGCGCTGACCGATTGTGTAGTGGATTACACCCTTGTGTTTTCCGATTACGTTACCGTCGATATCTAGATAGTCGCCTTCTTTTGATTCGTATCCCGTCTCGCGCTTGATAAATGCAGCATAGTCGCCGTCGGGAACGAAGCAGATGTCCTGACTATCTCCCTTATTTGCATTAATAAAGCCTTGCTCGGCAGCTATTTTACGTATCTCGTCCTTCGTATATTCACCAAGAGGGAGAAGGGTGTGCGCGAGCGTTTCCTGAGAAAGCGTCCACAAAACGTATGACTGATCCTTATTCTCGTCCTTTGCGCGGCGGAGAAGGTATCTGCCGTTTTCTCCTTTTTCAATTCTCGCGTAATGACCCGTTGCGATCATATCCGTGCCCTCAAGCTTGGCGGCCTCAAAAAGCTTATTGAATTTGAGATATTTATTACATTCGATGCAGGGATTAGGCGTTCCGCCCTCGATATAAGTTTTAGTGAAATTATCAATAACACGACTCTTGAAGCAGGCGGAAAAATCGTATACGCTGTGCTTGATACCGAGATTATCGCAGGTTGATTTTGCATCCGCAATATCTCTGTCCGTACCGCAGGGGCGGTCGGTGTTTTGCTCGGCACAGGGCGTATAAAGCTTCATTGTAGCGCCGAAAAGCTCATTTCCGCTTTTCTTTACAAGATAAGCACAAACCGAGCTGTCAACGCCGCCGCTCATTGCAACGGCCACTGTTTTTTTAGTCATCAGCATTCCTCCCAAGAAAACTGTGTGGGTGAGCCGAATTCTACAAGATTTGAGAATTCGTCCTGACGGAGAATTTCATAAACCGCGATCGCAACCGCGTTAGATAGATTTAGTGAGCGCAAGGTGTCGCGCATGGGGATTCTGACTACGGTCTCTTTATTTTCACGAAGAAGATCCTCGGGAAGTCCGCGGCTCTCCTTACCAAACATAATATATACGTCGCCTTCATACTTTACGTCAGTATAGCATCTCGGTGCTTTGGTTGAAAAATAGTAGATTTTAGCGTCATTGTGCTTGGTGTAAAAATCAGCAAGATTGTCGTAGTACGTAATATCAAGCTTGTCCCAATAATCAAGTCCTGCGCGCTTGAGTTTTTTGTCGTCGGGCTCAAAGCCGAGGGGTCTTATAAGATGCAGGGAAGCTCCCGTAGCCGCGCACGTGCGAGCAATATTGCCTGTATTTTGCGGGATCTCGGGTTCAAGTAAAACTATATTTATATGCATATTTTTATCCTATTACGTTTGAATTTTGCACAAATTTGAAATTTGCACTTAAATTATATATTAAATTATAAAATATTTCAAGTATTTTCGTAAAAATTTACAAATACAGTTTGCAATATATAAAAATATGTGGTATAATACAATGTATTGCAAAAATCTACTCGTACGGAGGATAAGATAAATGGGACTTTTTCCATCATATAGTCAGAAGCAGATAAAGAAGCTTGAAAAGATAGCGAATAAAATTGAAGCGCTCGCAGACAAATTTAAAAATATGTCTGACGCAGAGCTTCAGGGAATGACTGCGATATTTAAAAACCGACTCGCAAACGGTGAGACACTTGATGATATTTTGCCCGAGGCATTTGCGGCAATAAGAGAGGCTGATGAGAGAGTTCTCGGTCTGCGCCCCTTCCACGTACAGCTCCTCGGCGGTATTATTCTTCATCAGGGAAGAATTGCCGAAATGAAGACGGGTGAAGGTAAGACTCTCGTTGAAACACTTCCCGCATATCTTAACGCGCTTGCAGGTAACGGCGTTCATATCGTTACTGTAAACGACTATCTTGCTACCCGAGACAGTGAGCAGATGGGCAGAGTGTACGCGTTTATGGGACTTTCAACAGGCCTTACAGTTCACGGAATGAGCCACGACGAAAAGAAAGCGGCTTATGCGGCAGATATCACATACGGTACTAATAACGAGTTCGGTTTTGATTATCTCCGTGACAACATGGCGGTTTATAAGGAAAGAATGGTGCAGAGAGGACACTCCTTCGCAATTATCGACGAGGTTGACTCCATTCTTATTGACGAGGCGAGAACTCCGCTTATTATTTCGGGCGCAGGTGATGAGCCTACCGATATGTACGAGAGAGCCGATAGATTTGTCCGTACACTTAGAAAGCACGTTATCAAGGAAATCGATGCAAAGCAGGATAATGACGATATTGATGCGGATTATATAGTTGACGAAAAGGCAAGAAATGCCGTTCTCACTCCCAAGGGAGCAAAGAAGGCTGAGGCATTCTTCGGTGTAAGTAACTTCACTGACACGGAAAATACCGACCTTATGCACTACGTAAATCAGGCTATTAAGGCGCACGGTACAATGGTGCGCGACGTTCAGTACGTAGTAACTGATAAGGGTGTAATTATCGTCGACGAATTCACGGGACGTATGATGCCCGGACGTAGATATTCCGACGGCTTGCATCAGGCGATCGAAGCTAAGGAAGGTGTTAAGATCGAGAAGGAAAACAAGACCCTTGCTACGATCACGTTCCAGAATTACTTCAGAATGTATAACAAGCTCTCGGGTATGACAGGTACCGCACTTACAGAGGAGCCTGAATTCCGCGAGATCTACAAGCTTGACGTTGTTGAGGTTCCTACGAATAAGCCTATGATAAGAAAGGATTGGCCCGATGCGGTTTACAAATCCGTAAACGGTAAATATAATGCCGTTATCGAGCAGATCAAGGAATGTCACGCGAAGGGACAGCCCGTGCTTGTCGGCACTGTTTCAATTGATAAATCCGAGGTTTTATCAAGAAAGCTTCGCGATCACGGTATTCCTCATACCGTTCTTAATGCTAAATATCATGCAAAGGAAGCCGAGATCGTTGCTCAGGCGGGTAAGTTTGGCGCGGTAACCATTTCCACTAATATGGCGGGACGTGGTACTGACATTATGCTTGGCGGCAATCCTGAATTTATGGCGAAGAATGAGATGCGCGCAAGAGAGATTCCCGAGGATATCATAGCGCAGGCGAACGGTACAAGCGCTACGGCTGATCCCGAAATTCTCGCTGCTCGCGAGCTTTTCGCTGAGCTTTACGCTAAATATAAGACTGAGATTGAGCCCGAGGCTCAAAAGGTAAGAAGCGTTGGCGGTCTCTTTATTCTCGGTACTGAAAGACATGAAAGCCGTCGAATTGACAATCAGCTTCGCGGACGCGCGGGACGTCAGGGCGACCCCGGAGAATCGAGATTTTATCTCGCTCTTGAGGATGATCTTATGAGACTCTTTGGCTCTGATAGAATTATCGGTCTTGTTGACAGAATGGGGCTTGATGAGAATACACCTATCGACGCGCGAATTCTTTCTAATACTATTGAAAGCGCACAAAAGAAGATAGAGGATCGTGACTTCAAGCGTAGAAAGTACGTTCTTGCATACGATGACGTAATGAATCAGCAGAGAACCATCATCTACAAGCAAAGAGGCGACGTACTGTCAGGCAGCGAGGACGTTGAGGAAACAATTCGCAGACTTGTGCTCACAGCGGTTGATGAAACAATTGACGCGCATACAGCAGACGAATCTGCGTTCAATTGGGATTTCGACGGACTCCGCGCAAATCTCATGTATCTTTGCACGGATGAAGACTTCAAATATGATGAGCGTGAGTTGAAGAAGCTTAAGAAGGATGAATTTGTAAATATGCTCGAGCTTCGCGCGCTTAAGATGCTCAAGGAAAAGGAGGAGCTTTTCGGACGTGAGACCTTCCTTGAGGTACAGAGAGCGATCCTTCTTCAGAACGTTGACAGAGCTTGGATGGAGCATATTGATGCTATGGACGATCTCAAGAGTACAATAGGACTTCAGTCCTATGCTCAGAGAGACCCCGTTACCGAGTATAGAATCGTTGGCGGTGATATGTTTGACGCGATGGTAAGCGAGATCCGAATGAAGACCGTAAGAATGATCATGTCGGCATACCCCAGACACGAGGAGATAAAGCGTGTGCAGGTAGCAAACCCCTTAGTAGCGAGTCTTGAGGGCGATGCTAAGATTTCAAAGAAGATCTTCGTTAAGAAGGCGGCAACCGTAAAGGCAGCGGCAAAGATCGGCAGAAACGATCCCTGTCCCTGCGGATCAGGTAAAAAGTACAAGAATTGCTGCGGCGCTAATCCCAACCTGGTAGGTAAGGGTAACTGATATGGGATTCGGTTTACTGCTTATCGGATATACGGTAGCATATTTGTTCCCGATAGGACTCGGCGGACTTGGAAATTATGCCTTTGCAGGCTTACTTATAGGATATTTCCTTTGCTACCTCGGTCTATCCGAGCTTAAAAAATACAGCCCTGTATTCAATTACGCATTTGTGATTTCTATAATATTAACCGCATTCAGCCTGTTTGAGACCTTGGTTGGACTTGATAATCTCTTTTCCATCAACCTTGGTCTTTCGGGCAGCCTTGGATATAATATTTTTTCATACGTCAGATTTATATTTGACTGCGGTTTTAATATTGCATTTTTGTATGGTGTTATTGATATTTCAAAGAGAGTTGATTATGAGCCGACGAAAAATGCGGCGTACAGAAATCTTATCTTTGTAGCGATAGCTTATGCTTTTGAACTCGTGGGAAGAATTCTTAATATAAATCCCACTGAAAATGTAAAGAGTGCGCTTCCGACACTTGCGATCATTGCGATTATTATCAATATTATCTATATTCTTATGAACATTTTCCTTTTGTTCAAGTGTTATGCCTTCATTTGTCCGTCCGAGGACGTTGAAATGAAGCGTAAAAAGTCTAAGATTGGATTTATTAATAAGATTCACGACCGAAATGACAAAAAAGAGCAGGAAAATATGGAGCTTACCCGTAAGCTTTATGAGGATCGGCTCAAAAAGAAGGCGCAAAAGAAAAAGCATAAGAAGAAAAAATGATTGTTATGAATATCTTTTCTTGTTTTTGTAAATACTTATTTTGCAATCTCAAAAAGAAAGGATATTTGAAAATGCAGAACAATAATAGCTTTAACGCTGATATCTCCAACAAGAACACACAGAACAGATCTCAGAACAATTCTCAGAACAATTCTCAGAACAATTCTCAGAATAATTCTCAGAACAAGGCACAGAACAACTCTCAGAATAATTCTCAGAACAAGGCACAAAACAACTCTCAGAATAATTCTCAGAACAAGGCACAGAACAATTCGTCCAACAATTATCAGGACAACTCAAAGAATTCAAAGAACAGTAAGTAAATCTTATTGTAAACAATGGGTTGTCGCAATGCGGCAACCCATTGTCATTGAGAGGAAAACAATTTAAATGTATATAAATGACGAGTATTTAAGGCTCAAGCGAGCTTTATTCGATAAATGCTATGCCTCACTTAACTCCAAGCAGAGGGAAGCGGTCTTTTGCGTAAACGATCCGCTTTTGATACTTGCGGGTGCAGGCAGTGGCAAAACGACGGTTTTAGTAAAAAGAATTGTACATATAATGAAATACGGAAATGGATATCATACGGATTACGTTCCTGATTTCGTTGATGAGCAATACATAAAAGAAATGAAGGAAGCGTTCGATGCTCCTTCGGTTGAAGCGGCGGAGGGGCTTCTCCCCGACTTCGCATATAATCCTTGCCCACCGTATAGAATTCTCGCAATTACCTTTACAAATAAGGCGGCAAATGAGATCAAATCTCGCTTGGATGCAGCCTTTGGCGGTGATGATCCCGTCTCCAAGGATATTTGGGCAGGCACGTTCCATTCGATTTGTATGAGAATTTTGCGCGTGAATTACGATAAGATCGGACTTCGTGAAGGTTTTACCATATACGATGCGGACGATAGCAAGAAGGCTATTCTCTCCGCCATGAAAAAGTGCGGTGTTGATGAAAAGCAGTTTCCTATAAAGAGTGTGATCTCCGAGATCGGCAGGGCAAAGGATAAGCTTTTGACACCTAGCGCCTTTGAAACGGAAAGCGGCGGAGATTTCCGTCTTTCCAAGATCGCGAAGATATACAAGACTTATCAGCAACAGATGGAAGCATCAAACGCGCTTGATTTCGACGATATTATTATGAAAACAGTATTCCTTTTGAAGAACAATAAGGACATACTCGAATATTATCAAAGAAAATTCAAATACGTTTGCGTTGACGAGTATCAGGACACAAACTACGCGCAGTTCGTATTTACCTCAATGATGGCAGGCGGATTCCGTAATCTTATGGTAGTTGGTGACGACGACCAGTCTATCTACAAGTTCCGCGGTGCGACCATTGAGAACATTTTGAACTTTGACAGGACCTTTGACGATGCAAAGGTTATAAAGCTAGAGCAAAATTATCGCTCTACATCCACTATCCTCAATTCTGCCAACGCCGTTATTGCACATAATAAGGGCAGAAAGGGTAAAAACCTTTGGACTGACGGAAAGATTGGCGAGAAGATATTTCTTCGTCGCTTTGATGACCAGAATGCCGAGGCAAGAGCTATTGTTGATCTTGTTTATAATGAGGTTTCCCGCAAGGACAGAGAATATAGAGACTTTGCGGTGCTCTACAGAACTAACGCGCAGTCAAGCGGTATTGAACGCGCCTTTGCAAAGAGTGCGATCCCGTACAGAATGCTCGGCGGTGTAAGATTCTCGGATAGAAAGGAAATCCGCGACGTTGTTGCATACCTGCAGCTTATTGCAAACCACTCGGACAGGGAAAGATTACTCCGTATTATCAATGAGCCTAAGAGAAAGATCGGAGACCGTACTATCGCGGCAATTGAAGAGATCGCGCTTGAAAACGGCTCTTCAATGTTTGAGGTGATTGAGAATGCTACATCTTATCCCGCGCTTTCAAGAAGCGCCGAAACTCTTGTAAGATTTGCTTCAATTATTAACCGACTTACCGCCATGGCGCAGTATGAATCCTTGCCCGATCTTTTTGACTCCGTAGTGAGCATGACGGGATACCGCCAAATGCTCATAGATGCGGGAGTTGAGGAAAAGGACCGTCTTGAAAACCTTGACGAATTCAAGTCGAGCATTATTGAATACGTGAATAATACCGAACAGCCCACTCTTGTAGGCTTTCTTGAGGAAAATGCGCTCGTTGCTGACGTTGACAGATACGATGATTCAGCAAATGCGGTAGTTATGATGACGATACACAGCGCAAAGGGACTTGAATTTCCGATCGTTGTTTTGCCTGGCATGGAGGACGGTATTTTTCCCGGTATGCAAAACATTATTGGCACCAACGAGGATATGGAGGAGGAGCGCCGTCTTGCTTACGTTGCTCTGACACGCGCCAAGGAGAAAATTTATATTTACCATACAAAATCAAGATTGCTTTACGGTCAGACCCAGTATAATCCCAAATCTCGATTTGTAAATGAGATTCCCGATGAATATCTTGATGAATATATTGAGCCCGACGAGTCTACCGTCTACGGAGGCTATACATACCCGCAGAGAAGCTTTAACTCCAATCAGGGATACAATAAGCCATACGTTCAAAGACAGATGCCTAAGAACGATATAACGGTAGGTAAGCCCTTGTTTACAAAGGAAAACACTCCCGTTAATACGTTTATTCCCGGAGATAGAGTTCGTCATCTTACCTTTGGAGACGGCGAGATCCTTTCTGCCAAAAAGATGGGCGCGGATATGCTCTATGAGGTAATGTTCGACAAGGTAGGAACGAAAAAGCTTATGGCAACATACGCTAAATTAAAGAAAATATAATTGGAGGTGCTATTATGGAATTATGGAACAGCTTAGTTGATTATTTCAGAGATTACCACATACTTCAAATGCTTTTAAAAATACTTCTCGCGGTAATAGCAGGCGCGATTATCGGATTTGAGAGAGAATTTTCAGGACGCGCCGCAGGCTTACGTACGCATATTCTTGTATCCTTGGGCTCTGCTTTATGCGCGATCATCGGTCTTCATCTTACCGAAGTGCTTGGAATGTCCTCCGATGCGCAAAGAACCGGCGCGCAGGTTATAAGCGGAATTTCATTCCTTGGCGCGGGCACCATTCTTCTTCGAAAGGGCAAGTCCCATATTTCGGGCCTAACTACTGCGGCGGGCATTTGGGCAACTGCGGCCATTGGTCTTGCAGTCGGCTTCGGTCTCTACATTCCCGCGTTCTTTGCTGCAATTGTTGCGGTATTCGCTTTCGCAGGACTTACTAAGTTTGAAACTTATATGAACCGCAAGCGCAGAATGGTAACTTTTTACATAGAAGTGAATGACGTAACAGCAGTTAAGGAAACAATTCATTCCTTAAAGAATGATTTTTCTGCAAAGGAAATTCAGGTTACATCTTCAAGAAGTGGTATTTCCACGAACGTAGGCCTTGAGGCTACGATAAAGATTCCTCATAACGTTTCAATTGATGAAAAGATCGAAAAGATCCAGAAGCTTGAGAGCGTTGATTTCGCTATAATGGTATAATTTTAAGCTCCGCTTTGAATTTCAAAGCGGAGCTTTTATCAGAATATGCTTTCTATCAGCTTGGGAGCGCCGTCAGGCGAATACTTCCAGTAATCGATATGTGTGATATCTTCATTTATATAATATTTAAGCTCTTGTGAATTTGCCTTCGTTTTGTATGAGTCGATAAGAACGAGCTTAATTTTCATTCTATCGGGAATTATACTCTTTATGTATACCGCGGTGCATTTACCGATAGCTGAGGTGTCGAGTTTGCTTCCATCCTCAAGAATGAGATCCTCCTTAATTTCGGCAAGTCCTGCGAGGTTTGGTGTAAGCTCAACGAAAACGCCGTAGCTTTCTACGCTTCTGATTATTCCCGCTACAGTTTGACCTTGTGCAAATTCTCTTGCGTTCTCCTCCCAAGTGCCAAGCAACTCTTTTGTTGATAGGAATATCCTGCTGTTCGCAGGATCAATGTGCTTAATAATTGCGCGTATACTCATGCCGCTGAAAAGCCTGTCTTTAGGATGGAGGATTCGTGATACTGATATCGAATCAATGGAAAGAAGGGAAATGATACCGCAGCCGATATCACAAAACGCTCCGAAGGATTCAAGATGAGTTACTTTCGCGCTCACCAAGTCACCCGGTATAAGCGTAGAAATATAATTATTGTAGCATTCAATTTGAGCCTGTCGGCGAGAGAGTAAGGCAATGCATTTCCCGCCTGATTCTGAAATACCGATGACCTTGAAGCATATCGGCTTTCCGACGCGCGTTATCACCGCTATATCCTTAATATCACTTCCATCATGATTATATGCTGCCTCGGATCTTGGGATAATACCGCGAATGCAACCGAGGTCAACGTGTATATTGAAATCATTATCACAAAGTGTTGCCATAGCCTCGAGGATCATTCCTGTTGCCATTGCTTTTTCAAGTGAAGCTTTGCTCGAGAGATACTCTCTGTTTCTTTGAGTGGCAATTATGGAGCCCTCAGGCTTATATACGTTATTCATTTCTTTTCCTCCTGTATTTTGGCTTTTTGTAATGATATTCCATTCTATTCGATAGAGGGAAGAAATATCATTATTATTTTCTGTTAATTGATTATCAAGCGCGAGGAAAGAAAGCAAAAAACGGAGGAAATGAGAGCAAAAACGAGGTATTGCTATGCTAAATTAAAAAATTTAAAAAATTTTTAAAAAAGGTATTGACAAAGTAAAATCCCTATGATATAATATGCGAGTATTAAAAAATAAAAGTATGTAAACTAATTGGAGGATAACAAAATGTCTACATTTATGCAGAAAAAAGAAGCAGTTGTCCGCAAGTGGTACGTGCTCGATGCAGCTGGCAAGCCCATGGGTAAGACAGCAGTTGCAGCAGCAGACCTTCTTCGTGGCAAGAATGCTCCTGAATTCACACCCCACGTTGACTGTGGTAACTTCGTAATCATCGTAAACGCTGATAAGGCTGTTCTTACAGGTAAGAAGCTTGAGCAGAAGTACTATCAGAGACACTCCGGCTATGTTGGCGGTCTCAAGAGCGTACAGTACAAGACACTTATGGCAGAAAAGCCCGAATTCGCTATGGAAGTAGCAGTTAAGGGTATGCTTCCTAAGAACTCTCTCGGTCGTGCAGCAGCTACAAGACTTAAGGTATACGCTGGCGACGTTCATAAGCACGAGGCTCAGAAGCCCGAAGCTTATGAGTTTTAATCATAAGAAAGGAAGGTCGTAACTAATGTATACAAGCGCAAAGCCTTATTTCTATGGCACAGGTAGAAGAAAGAAGTCTGTTGCAAGAGTAAGAATTTACCCCGGTACAGGCTCTATCACAATCAACGGCAAGGACGTTGAAGAATATTTCGGTCTTGAAACACTTAAGCTTATCATCAACCAGCCCTTCGGCGTAACAGGTACAACTGGTAAGTTTGACATCGTTGCTAACGTAAACGGTGGTGGTATCTCCGGTCAGGCAGGTGCTATCCGTCACGGTGTTGCAAGAGCTCTTCTCGCAGCTGACGAAGCTAACAGACCCGCTCTTAAGCAGGCTGGCTTCCTCACAAGAGACCCCAGAATGAAGGAAAGAAAGAAGTACGGACTCAAGGGCGCTCGTCGTGCTCCTCAGTTCTCCAAGAGATAATTTCTTTATCTTTATACAAACAGCACTCACGAATGTGGGTGCTGTTTTATTTTATATTGACAATTATTCATCTTGATGATATAATGAATACGAGGAAAATCATTTTTTCTATAAACACGGGAGGTATCTTTATGAAAAAGCTTTTGATTGTTACTTTAACGGTTATGATGTTATTTTCTTTGGTGTCGTGCAATCCTTTTGATAAATACAGTGGCAACAATTATGTTTCTGAAATTTATAAAGAACCAACGGAATCTAATTGCGCCGAAGGATGCCACCTTTGGGAAAATTTGACCTCATATTTTACTTCTGATAGCAATAAGAAATTTATTTGTTCAATATGCAAAGAAGAACTTGATTATTCAAGCTTTACTGACGAGGATTACATATCCTTGATCAAGCGTAGCTATACAGATGGCATTGCTAAGTCATTATGCACCTTTGACGGAAATAGGTATAGTAGAGTGATTTCTTCCTCCGAATCAAGAGAAGATGCTGTAAAAGTTTGCAAAAAGTATTATGAGGGATATAAGGGTTTTATCGTATCGTGCGAGGTGATTTACGAAAATGAATTATTTTATGGTATAAATATTAAACGTAGCACTGAAAATGTATACGAGTCAAACGTTATATCTTTCAAAAAGGATGTGGCGGATATTATCATTGACAATCCTAACGTTGGTGATAGAAATATCCTCACAATTAAAACCAATGATAATGAGGATATTCTAAAAATAGCATTATATTTATTCCAGGCTAACTTCTATCATTTGGATGCAATTTTTGATTACGAATTTTCCTCCGATGAGGAAAATTATTACGTTGACGTATATACACTTCTTACCGTCTACGGCGACTGGGGAATTGACGACGAATACAATTTTGAAAAACGAACTGTTGTAATAGATAAAAATACCCGACAAGTCAACTTTAAACCTGCAGAAACAATAAAGGTTATTTATATGAAGGGCAAGGATCTCGTTATAGTTTAACTGTTTGATTAATATTTCGTGGTTCAAAAATATGTCAGGAGGAAATTATATGAAAAAAATTTCACTTGTTTTATGTCTCATTATGCTTTGTGCAGTAGTATTTACCGCTTGCGAGGCTCATGAGCACGTTTTTGATGATGCTTGGTCAAACGATGCTGATTATCACTGGCATGCTTGCGAGGCAATTGACGGTTGTCCCGAGACAAGCGAGAAGGCAGCGCATGATTTCGCGGTTACGTTTGACGAAGAGGGAAATCCTATAAACAAATGTAAGGTTTGTGATTATTACAACGATAAGGTAAGCACAGCAGACCCCCACGAGCATATATTCGCAGAGGCATATGCTAAAAGCGAAAACTTCCATTGGTACCAGTGTACCGTTGAGTGTTGCTTTGAAACCAAAGACAAGGCAGAGCATTTGTTCAGCAATCCCGAAATCGTTTACGAAGACAGTAAGATGACGATAACACGCACGTGTCTTGAATGCGGTTATGAAAGCATTGAAACACAAAACGTTAAAACCGAGGTTGACAATGCGCTCTCTTGGGATGAAGCGTTCAAGCAGTTCAAGCTTGTAAACTTTACTATGGACGTTAATTTCAAATCTTCCGGTCAAACTCACGTAAACCACTGTGTCATTACCGAAGATAGCGCATATTACTGCATTCCCAGCGCAAGAGAATTTTATTCGGCACGAAATCCCGACGGCACCTGCGATACCTACTACAAGGAGGGAACGACGGCGGGTAACAATGAGTATCCCTTCTCGAAGCTTGACAGTACAAGCGACGATTATCTTTTGAACGCGCAAAGAGAAACAGTAATTCAGGTTTCATTTGAAGATAATTTTGATAAATTCACTTACGATGAGGCAACCGCTACGTACGTTTGCGCTGAAGCTATCGAAGCAGTTTGCACAAGCTTTGACGGTAGTATGAACCGTACGCTCTACTGCTATAACAACGTAGTAACCATTGTTGACGGTATGATCACAACCATCAGCGCGGACTACTACTTCTTTGAATCAGAGCTTGACTATGAGACGAAGTCCTTCTCTTATTACAACGTCGGCATGTCCGAGGTTAATATTCCCGAATACGTTAAGAACGGTACGACACCCTGATCTTATATAGGTCAACGGTAACTAGAAAAATCCAAACATTAAGGAGGTAAATATGAAAAAATATATTTCAATAGCATTGATATTGATATTTATTTTATGTCTTACTTCTTGTGATCTTAATAATTATGAAGAAAATACTTGGTTTTCTAAAGAGGCTCTTGAAGAATGCGGTGTCGCGGAGCTTCCCAAGCTTGAGGGTATTGATTACGTAAAGGTCAACGATCAGGATATTTATTTTGATACCAACTACGAAACGATGGAAGAATACGCGTATAGAGTCTACGAATATCTTAAATCTAAAAATCTTGAGTATTTGGGTACGCGCGGAGAAGAGAAGAACAATTTCAAGGGGCTCTTTAAGACGTTTTATTTCAAGCACGTAGAGGAGTTTGAGGAGTTTGGATATCATAATAATAGCGGCTTGCGATATGCGTTTATTTACTCGGACGGCGCGCTTGATGAAAACGGTAAGGTTATATTTGATATGATCCTTATCAGCTTCCTCGGCGGAGCATATTCTCTTGAATATGATAATAAGGAATTTGACTGTACTTATAAAATTTCAATAAGACATATTTCCGAGACCCCGTTAGCAGGCAAATATGAACTTCCCGAGGATTATCACACCGAGCATACGGGAGAATGGGTAACCAATGAGCTTGCACATTGGTATAAGTATACTTGCGCGTGCCCGTCTCCTTCGCCTGATACCGCAGAACCTCATATAGATGAAAATATGGATAATTTTTGCGATATTTGCGAATATAATTACGTCTATCCCGAGGATAACCGCTTTTTGAGGAATCGCCCCGGTGCTTATTGGCTACTCAGCACCTATGCCGACGAGGTCCAGGAGATCAGGAAGGTTTGCAAGGATGGAATGACGTTTATCGGTGGACATAAATATATTTCAAGCACGACAGATTCCACTACGATAAGTGAAATGTTTGAAAGCTTTTATTGGATGCCCGTAAGACAGGTTCGCGAGGAGGATACCCGCGTTGACGACGGTGGAACCGAGGTTTTTGAATTCGTTTTGAAGGACGGCACAGTCAAAAGGGTTTCAATCTTTAACGGCGAGTATTATTGCGATGATAACGGTCAATATTTCAAGCTTCAGTATGTTCCGAAATTCAATGAAGAACACGTATATACAAATTATTTGAGCTTTGTGTCCACGGTTGACAGGGTCATGGTGTATAATAATATGACCGAAGAGTCAATTTGCGCCATTCCAATCGATGAGCTGAAATTTGTTGATATCGACGGCATTCCCGAGCCCGTTCCGCCCGTATACGTGCAAACTGAATTCGGAAAGCTGTACTTTGTTACCGATGATATATTTTACGTGTCCGGCGAAATTAGCGGATCGTATAAGCTTGTTGGCAAAACCATTTTTGAGCTGATCGAGCAATACAGCACAAATTAAAATAAAGCCTCGCACAGCGGGGCTTTTCTATTTACAAATCAATTCAGTTGTGATATACTGAACTTACACTACTGAATATGAGGAACAAATATGGAAAAATCACGCTGCCGCTGGTGTAATTTGAAAAATGAAAAGTACATAGAGTATCACGACAACGAATGGTGCAGACTTAATCTTTCCGACGGATATCTTTATGAAATGCTCATTTTAGAATCATTTCAGGCGGGCTTGTCGTGGGAATGTGTTTTAAACAAAAGGGAAGCGTTCAGATCAGCTTATGACGGCTTTGATATTGAAAAGGTATGCCTTTACGGAGCAGAAAAAATTAATGAGCTTCAAAACAATAAGGACATCATTAGAAACAGACTGAAGATAAATGCCAGCGTTTCAAACAGTAAAATCTTTAAGAGTATTGTCTTGGAATTCGGCTCTTTTGAGGGCTTTTTAAGAGAATTCTGGGACGGAGAGATTATTTATGAGTCCCAAAAAACAACTAACGAATTATCTGATTCAATCTCAAATGAGCTTAAGAAACGGGGAATGAAATTCGTGGGGTCAACAATAATCTATTCTTATCTTCAGGCGATTGGAATCATTTGTTCTCACGACGAGCAATGCTTTATGTATAAAGGAAATTTAGGTTTATGACATTCATTGGAATATCAAGAAAATTTGCACTTGAAAATGAAGATCAATATAATACCATAGGCGCATTTTGGGATGAAATGTCGGACATTTACAGACTTGAAAATCTCCGCGGCTTGGGCTACAAGTGGGAGAATGGCTATATATATTATGCTATTGGACTTAAAATCGGAGAAATTGATGGATACAATCTTAAAATTGAATTACCCGACGAAAATTGGCAGACTGTGTTCGGTAAAACAGATAATTTAAAAGAAATATACGATAAAATTTACAGAGACGGCGCGCTTACGTACGAGATCGAAGAGTTTTTTGAAAATGGAGAGTGTCGGATCAAATATTATCGGGAAATTTAACAGAAACAATAAGGGCGCTCGCTGATGCGAGCGCCTTTACTTTATAATTAATTCAATTCGATTACGCCTTCATCCCACATTTCGGGTGCTTCGTAACCCATAAGGTTAACCATTGTAGCCGCTACTGCGGAAAGACCGAACTGACCCTTGTCAGCCTTTACTGTGTAGTGGTTCTTTGCATCTGTGTTGTCATAAATGATGCAGGGAACGGGGTTGAGTGTGTGGCTTGTCTTAGCCTTGAGCTTGCCGTCCTTGGATGCCTTGGGCTGACCTGTCTTCTTGTCCATTTCGAACATTTCGTCGGCGTTTCCGTGGTCTGCAGTAATAAGAGCAACACCGCCGAGCTTGTCAACAACCGCGAGAATTCTACCGAGCTGGATGTCAAGCGCCTCAACGGAGCAACGAGTTGCTGCAAGGCTACCTGTGTGGCCAACCATATCGCCGTTGGGGAAGTTTACGCGGAGGTACTTGTACTTGCCCGATTCAAGAGCTTCAATGAGCTTGTCGGTAATTTCTGCGCACTTCATCCAGGGTCTCTGCTCGAAGGGAACTACGTCGGAGAGAACCTCAACGTATGTTTCATTTTCCTCGGAGAACTTACCGGATTTGTTGCCGTTCCAGAAATAAGTTACGTGACCGTACTTCTGCGTTTCGGAGATAGCATACTGGGAAACACCTGTATTTGCAAGGTATTCGCCCATTGTATTTGTGATCTCGGGGGGAGAAACAAGATACTTTGAGGGAATATGGAGGTCGCCGTCGTATTCGAGCATACCAGCATAAACAACCTTAGGAACGCGAACTCTGTCGAACTTATCGAATGCGCCCTCGGGAGCATCAAAAGTCTTGGAGATCTCAATGGAACGGTCTCCGCGGAAGTTAAAGAATACTACGCTGTCGCCGTCGTTGATAGTTCCTACGGGCTTGCCGTCTTCAGCAATTACGAAGGGAGGAAGATCCTGGTCAATAACCTTATATTCAGCTCTGTAAGCTTCAACAGCTTCTGCGGCGGATGCAAACTGTCTGCCCTCGCCGAGAACGTGAGTCTTCCAGCCGAGCTCAACCATAGCCCAGTTAGCCTCGTATCTGTCCATCGTGATCTTCATTCTACCGCCACCCGAAGCGATCTTAATGCAGTAGGTGTCGTCGGAGAGTGAAGCAATGAATTCTTCAAAGGGATTGATATATTCAAGTGCACTTGTCTCGCCTACGTCACGACCATCGATAAGAATGTGAATTCTTACGTTCTTAATGCCTTCTTCCTTTGCGCGAACGATCATAGCCTTGAGGTGATCGATATGTGAGTGAACGTTACCGTCGGAGAAAAGACCGAGGAAGTGAAGCGTGGAATCGTTATCCCTTACGTTTGCTACAACAGTCTGCCAGGTTTCGGAAGCGAACATCTTGCCGCTTTCAATGGACTGTGTTACGAGCTTTGCGCCCTGCGCGAATACCTGACCTGCGCCAAGAGCATTGTGTCCTACCTCAGAGTTACCCATATCGTCGTCGGAGGGAAGACCTACCGCTGTTCCGTGAGCCTTGAGGGAGAGCGTGGGATATACGTGCATAAGCATATCAAGGTTGGGAGTAAAGGAGGTTGCAACCGCATTAGAGATAGTTTCGGGAGCAATACCGATACCGTCCATAACGATCGTGAGCACGGGGCCCTTTACGCCGTCGAAATTCTTAGACTTATTTAATACATTAGCCATTTTGAAATTACCTTTCGCATAAATTTTCATTCATCTTACAGTATAAACTATTTTCATATTTTTTTCAAGAGTATACTTAAAAAAATTTCAAAAATTTGTATGTATTTTGTATTTTTACTTGCATTTTTGAAATAATGGGTGTATAATAGTTGAGGTATTAAATTTTCAAATATATATTTCGTTTTAAAAGAAAGGTTTATAGAAATGTCAGAATCTTGTACACACGATTGTTCGACCTGCTCCCAGAATTGCTCATCCCGCAAGGGTGCGATTCAGAAGGACGCGGCAAATCCTCACAGTAACGTAGGACATATAATTGGAGTTTGCAGCGGTAAGGGTGGCGTAGGTAAATCCCTCGTTACCTCAATGCTTGCTATCAGTATGGCTCGCAAGGGCTATAGAGTCGGTATTCTTGATGCCGACATAACAGGTCCCTCTATCCCTAAGGCATTTGGACTTCACGATCCCGTTGAGGGCGACGGCGAGGGCTCTATGATTCCTCCCACGACCTGCACGGGCATTCAGGTCTTGTCGGTAAATCTTATGCTTGACGATGAAACTGCGCCCGTTATCTGGCGCGGATCCCTTATCGCAAGTACAGTTCGTCAGTTCTGGAAGGATGCTATCTGGGACGTTGACTATCTCTTTATTGACTGTCCTCCCGGAACGGGCGACGTTCCGCTTACGGTATTTCAGAGCATTCCGCTTGACGGCGTAGTAATCGTTTCAAGCCCTCAGGATCTTGTTTCCATGATCGTTAAAAAGGCGGCTAATATGGCTGATATGATGAACGTGCCCGTTCTCGGTCTCGTTGAAAATATGAGCTACATCAAGTGTCCCGATTGCGGCAAGGAAATCCGCGTATTCGGCGAGAGCCATATTGAGGAAATAGCTGAGAAGTTCGGCTATGATCTTTTGGCTAAGCTTCCTATCGATCCCGAGGTTGCTTCCTACGTTGATAAGGGTTGGATAGAAACAATCAAGACAAATTATCTTGAAGAAGCTGCAAATATCATTGAGGCAAAATGCCAGAATAAGTAATAAAAATTCTCCCCGTGCGCTGTGCGGGGAGTTATTTTTTTACAAAGTACTTGAAAAAGTAATTAAAATAGTGTACAATATAATGAACTACTATTTTTATGAGAGACAAAAATGCAAAAAACTAAGATAAATATAAAAAATAACGTGAATTTGAATGTCGTGCAGACTGATCAATTCAAAATGTCGCGACTGTCGATCTCGTTTATTTATGAAGCGGATAAAATTGAGTCTCCGAAGAGAAAGCTTACTTATTCTACGTTGATGCGAGGAAGTAAGCATTATCCTACGGTTACTATGATTAACCGTGCGCTTGATGACCTTTATGGAAGCACGGTGCTTTACAGATTTTCAAGTGACGGTGACAGACACGTATATACGTTTGTTTGTGAAATGCTTGAGAAAAAATATCTTCCGCGCGGTGAGAAGCTTGATATTTTAAGAGGAACGCTCAATATTTTAGGCGACACTATATTTAACCCCTTGCTTGACGGTGACGGTCTTCTTCGTTCGGATTACGTTGAGAGTGAAAAATCCATAGCTCTTGACAACATCCGCGCAAAGCTTAACGATCAGCGCTCGTATTCCGCAAGCAATTGTAAGAAAATAATGTTCAAGGGAGAAAAATGCGGTATCCCGATCGACGGTGACGAGGATATTGTTTCCACCTTTGACAACAGTGTATTAACTGACTGCTATAAAAATATTTTTGACGACGTAAGGGTTGAATGCTTTTATATCGGATCAAATGATAGCGGCACAATGGAAGAGATCATGTCCGACTTCTTCTCGCGTTTGCCTAAATCCACACTTGATTCCTCTTACGGATACAAGCCCTTTATCAGCAATTCCTCGCTTTCTTATATTGAAGAAAAGCAAAGCGTAACACAGGGAAGGCTCAATATAGGTATGACCTGTGACGTTGTAATGGGTGAGGACGATTATTATGCTATGAGCCTGTTTAATGAGATCTTTGGAGGAAACTCCACCTCAAAGCTATTTATGAACGTCCGCGAGAAAAAAAGCCTTTGTTATTACTGTAATTCGGTATATCTCGTTTCAAAGGGCGCGATCTTCGTTGCGTGCGGTGTAAATCCTTCAAATAAGGACGACGCGTATGGAGAGATACTCTATCAGCTTGATCAAATGAAGAAGGGCAATATATCCGACGACGAGATTATGACCGCCAAAAAGGTAATTTGCGGAGCCTTGAAGCAGGTTTCGGACAGTGCCGCGGGTATTGACGGATTTTCCTTCAGACGAACTATGGCGGGCATCGTTGAGTCTCCCGAGGACGTTTCGCGAAGGATAAACGCCATCAGTCGCGAGGACATTATCCGAGTAGCGGGATTAGTTTCTCCGCATACTGTTTATTTCCTTTACGGAGAGGAGGATGCAAATGAATAATATCACTTTATTTGAATCTCATCTTCTCGGTGAAAAATACTATAAGATAAAGCATCAAAGCGGTCTCGACGTTTATGTATTTCCCAAGGACAGAACGGGAACGTATGCTATTTTCTCGACGAAATTCGGAGGCTCCGTAAAAAGCTATACCGTAAACGGAAGAAAGAATGAGATACCGCTTGGCTGCGCTCATTTTCTTGAGCATAAAATGTTTGACAACAAGGGTAGACCCGGTGCCGACGATATATTCTCATCACTTGGCGCATACGATAACGCGTATACCTCAAGCGACCGCACGGCATATCTCTTTTCCTGCAGTGAGAATTTTGAAGAATGTCTTACCGAGCTTTTGTCCTTTGTAACACAGCCTTATTTTACAAAGAAATCCGTTAAGAAAGAGATCGGAATCATCTCCGAGGAAATAAGAGAATGCGTTGACGATCCTTATGATCGCTGCAATATGAATCTTCTTGACGCTATGTACTATCACAACACCGTCAAAAATGAGATATGCGGAACGGAGGAATCTATCTCGGCGATAACACCCAAGACGCTTTATAAGTGCTGTAAGCACTTTTATACGCCCGAAAATATGATCCTTACTGTGTGCGGTAACGTTGATATTGATTCCGTTATAAGCATTGTCGATAAGGTGATCACAGTACCGAAGCGCAAAAAGAAAATTGAGCTTGACGTTTTTTGCGAGCCCGCTAACGTGCGCGTTGACCTCATTGAGAAAAGAATGCAGGTTTCAAAGCCCATCGTCAGCATCGGTGTTAAGGACGTAAATATACCTAAGGATCCGTCCGAGAGACTCAAGCGAGTTGCGGGAACGAATATACTTTGTAAAATGCTCTTCGCTGAGTCCTGCGACTTCTATCTTAAAATGCTTGAGGAGGGAATTATTACCCCGAGCTTCGACGCGGGATATTCCTCAAGCCCCACCGCCGCCTACGTTATGATATTTGACGAAACTACCGATCCGTTGCTTTTAAAGGAAAAGCTGCTTAGTCACGTTGAATTCTCTAGGGCAAACGGTCTTGACAAGTCGGCATTTATAAGAGAGAAGCGCGCCGCTTATTCGGCTTTCGTAGCGGATTTTGATTCGACCGAGGATATCGCATTTTCGTTGCTTTCCTATGCGGATGAAGGACTTGATCTTTTCGCATATCCCGATGTGCTTAACAGTGTAAGCTTTGAGTACGTTGAATCTCTTTTAAATGAAATTTTTACACCCGAAAAATTCGCGGTGTCGGCAATAATGCCTTTATAAACTAAGGAGGAATCAATGATTATACTTGGTATTAATTTTACGGAATTTTGGACTGAACTTGTTTCCACTATCGTTGGAATGTTTACTAAAATCGAGCCCTCTTATATTTCTTTTCCGGGATTAGGAATAAAAGAGTCAATAGAAATTAACCGAATCGCAATTACGTTACCTTTTGGCGAGGGATTTCCTGTGTATTGGTACGGAATTATTATTACTTTCGGTATCATTTGCGCCTTTTTATATGCTTGCTGGAGAGCTTACAATGAAAAGGTAAAGGTAGACGATCTCTTTGATATTGCAATTTATACGGTAATTTTCGGCGTTATCGGTGCAAGACTCTATTACGTATTTACGAAATTTGAGAATTTCAAGGGCGAAAATTTGATTGATACCCTGAAAAATATATGCAATCTCCGCGACGGCGGTCTTGCTATTTACGGCGGTATAATTTGCGGATGTGCGACGATCATAGTTTGTTGTATTTTGAAGAAGATAAATCCCTTGAAGGTCGTTGATATGGCGGCTCCCGGCGTTATGATCGCTCAGGCGATCGGAAGATGGGGAAACTTCTTTAACGGTGAGGCTTACGGCGGACTCGTAGAAAAGGGAAGTCCTCTTTACTTTATGAGAATGGGCATTATTTCCTACAATTCGATCCACGATTTTCCCGAAATTATTGATAAGGGCTTGATACCCGAGGTACATCCCGCGTTCCTGTATGAATCAATTTGGAATATTATCGGATTTACGCTCATAACGATTTTTTACAGAAAGAAAAAGTTCAACGGTCAGGTTGCTTGCATGTATCTTGCTTGGTACGGATTCGGCAGAATGTTTATCGAGGGACTCAGAACAGATAGCCTCTACGTTGGCATCTTCAGAATTTCTCAGCTCGTAGGTCTTGCTTGCTTCATAATTTTCGGCGGACTTCTTATTTGGGGACTTATTTACTCCAAGAGATATAACGACGAGGGCTTTGTTTCTACAAGCAAGGTTGATCCTTTCCTTATTCCCTCAACTATAAGCCTTAAAGAGGGTTGGAATCTTGAACGCGCCGAGATTAAGGCAAAGAAGCAGGCTAAGGCGGAAGCCAAGGCTGCGGCTAAGGCGGCTAAAGAGGAGAAGAATAATGGCGAAGATAATTGACGGTAAGAAAATTTCAGCTGAAATTAGATCTGAAATTAAAGCTGAATGCGAAGCATTCCGTAAAGAATACGGTTATGCTCCCGGTCTTGCGGTAATTATAGTAGGAGAGGATCCTGCTTCGCAGGTTTACGTAAGAAATAAAAAGCGCGCTTGCGAACAGGTTGGATTTACTTCGGAATCGTATGATTTACCTTTTGATACCAAAGAGGATGAGCTTATCGCATTGATCAAAAGATTAAATCATGACAAGCACATTCACGGAATTCTCGTTCAGCTCCCGCTTCCGAATCATATTGATGAAAAGCGCGTCCTTTTTTCCATCACGCCCGAGAAGGACGTTGACGCGTTTCACCCCGTAAATGTTGGAAAAATAATGATCGGAGATTATTCTTTTCTTCCTTGCACACCGGCAGGCGTTATGGAACTAATCAATAGAAGCGGAGTTGAAATTTCTGGAAAAAGGTGTGTTGTTATCGGAAGATCAAATATCGTTGGAAAGCCGATGGCAATGCTCTTGCTCCATGCTAACGGGACTGTCACCGTTTGTCACAGTAAAACTGAGAATCTTGCCGAAATTTCTCGTGATGCCGATATTCTCGTTGCATCTATCGGAAAAGCAAATTTTGTTACGGCGGACATGGTCAAGGATGGGGCGGTCGTTATTGACGTGGGTATCAATAGACTCCCCGACGGAAAGCTTTGCGGTGACGTCAATTTCGCTGAGGTTGAACCCAAAGCGGCATATATTACCCCTGTTCCTGGTGGCGTAGGGCCTATGACAATAACCATGCTTTTAAAAAATACACTAACTGCTGCAAAAGAGCAGGGAAAAATATAGAATTCTCTTGATTTTTCAAGCTTTTTATGTTAATATATTTCGTAGGGTGAAGCTTCACCCTACGAAGATATGCCCTCATAGTTAAATGGATATAACAAGCCCCTCCTAAGGGTTAGTTGTGAGTTCGATTCTCGCTGGGGGTGCCAATTTTGAGAGCATCGATTATTTCGATGCTCTTAAAATTTTCAATTCGTATAGAATTGAGCTCCTTCGTTTTGCGATAGCAAAATGACCAATTTGCGCTAAA
The DNA here is from genome assembly GCA_045660325.1 of Eubacteriales bacterium. GTDB lineage: Bacteria > Bacillota > Clostridia > Oscillospirales > CAG-272 > SVTX01. The sequence goes on along the minus strand of JAZRDO010000005.1, from coordinate 49,535 downwards.
ACAAATTTAGCACAAGAAAAGCTTTGGCGCAAATTTGAGTTCAGATTCTCGCTGGGGTGCCAAAATCCAGCATAAGGCATAAAAGCCTTATGCTGGATTTTTGTATTCCCCAAGGATCGAGCTCCGCTATTTGGAACAAATAGCTAATTTGCGCAAAATATTTGTTTGATCTTATAAATTCACAAAAGTAATTTGATTTTTAAAAACTCTGTCGACACCTGATGTAAAGGATCAGTTTTTTTGTTTATTTAAGTGGATTTTTTGTTAATTTGAATACATTTAATGTTTGTATCCAATCACGCGACTGCCTACTTGTATCAATTGCACAAATTTCGTAACAATACGTTACATAATGAAGGCAAAACGTTGTGGTTATTTAACGAAGTTTAATTTTGTTCATAAAATTGGTTGAAAATTTTATTACATTGTGTTATAATTATTATTGTATCTTAGATATATTTTGGCTATTTTACCTAATGCCTGAAAGGAATAAACGCCTATGAATGAAATGAATGGAAAAAAGGCTCCCACAGCCCATACTAAAAGAGAAACGGTGCGCAAGGTTTTATCAATTTTGATTATCGTTGCGCTCGTTCTTATGATACCAGTTTTTATTTATAACAGTATCTTTCTTGTAAAGAAAGCAACTGCCAAGGATAACAAGCCGCCCGCAATGCTCGGTTACGTATCGCAGTATATACCGAGTGATGAATTTGAACCCTTTAATATGAAGAAGGGTGATCTCATTCTTATTAAAAAGGTTGATCCTGCCGATGTTCAGGTTGGCGATATAATCTCCTTTATGAAGAACGCAAAGGACGATACGATCGTTATTCAAAAGGTCGACAAAATCCTTACAAACTCCAATGGGGAGCTTGTTGGTTGGGAAATTCTTGACTTTAACGGATTTAAGTCTCAGGTTCTTATCAACAGTCTCGTTGGAGAATATAACGGCAATCGTATTCCTGTCATTGGCGGCATAGCAAACTTTATGGGAACACCTTGGGGAATTGCTATTTGTCTTATAGTTCCGCTTGGTCTCCTTGTTGCTTGCGAGGTTGCAACCTCCAAGAAGAAGGAAAAGGACGCCGATGCTGATAAGGCCGAGCTTTTGGCTGAGCTTGAAGCTCTTCGCAAAGCAAAGGCAGAGGCTGAAAGAACCGAACCTCCAACCGATGCTCCCGCGGAGGCTCCTACAGAAGAGGCACCCGAGGAAGACACATCTGACAAGGCTGAATAAGCCAACACTTACGTACTTTATCTCCTACCACGAGGAGATCAAATAAAATATGACTAAAAGTCAAAAAAGAAAGGGTTATTTATCATGAAAAAGTCTATGATAAGAATCGCTACAATTGCTCTCGCAGTTGTAATGCTCTCCACTTGCGCTCTTACTTCTATCATCGCCGGCTACTCTGTATCCGACAATGCAACTGTAACAGCTACAGTTTCCGGCTTCGGTATCACAGTTGACGTTGCTGAAGCAGCTGACGCTAACAAGACACTCGTTCCCGGTGGTTCCGGTAACCTCCTCGTAGTTAAGGCTGACGGCGCTCCTTCTGTTGACGCTAAGCTCGCACTTGATGCAACTGTAACATTCCCCGAGCTTTGCGCTCCTATCGTTATTTCTGTTAACGGCACACCCGTTGTACAGGGCACAGAGGCTACATACGCTGCAGCAGTTGAAAAGGCAATCGAAGCAGTTGCTATTTCTTATGCAAAGGGCGTTGACGTTGAAAACAGACAGGAACTCGTAGTTTCTTGGTCTTGGGATGCTTCCGCTGCAGGAACAAACGACGTTGTTGACGAATCTCAGATCGTTATCACTGTAACAGCTACAATCGCTCAGTAATTTTTAAGTAAATTCAAGAACCGATTATAACAAAATAGTCTTAATAACACCCCGCCCGCCACATCGTGGTAGGGTGGGCGTGGTGTTATAATGGCGAATTTTTTAATTCAGTTATTGTTTATATAATCGCGCAAAATTTTTGATTTTGCCCGGTCATATAAGCAAAAACCCATATTTGGAGACCCAAATGAAAACTAAAATCAAAAATATAATCAGTATAATTCTTATTGTTTTGGTGGTTTTTATCCTCGGCGTGAATATTTACTCAATGTATTTAACAAGCAAGGGTGATATTCTTCCAATGCCCCTCGGATTCAATATTTCCTTTACTGAAACAGGAAGCATGGAGCCGAATATGCCTCAGAATTCTCTTGTTTTTATCATAAAGGACAAGACGTATGAGGTCAACGATATCGTGGCGTTCAGACAAGAGCCGAATGACAAGGTATGTACTGTCCACAGAATAGTCAAGATTGACGGCGACACAATTATCACAAAGGGCGACGCCAACAACGGCAACGATCCCGCAATTAACAAAAACGATATAAAGGGCAGGGTGCTTTTCCACATACCAAAGATCGGACTTACACTCTTTAAGATAAAAGAATTTATCTCAAGGCCCCTTATAAAAACAATTGTTTTTCTTGTCTTGATTGCAGCTATCGTTTTCTCATTTATACCTGTAAAGAATAAGAAATCTAGTCCTACAATTGATGAAATTAAAGCCGAGATCGAGAGATTAAAGCAGGATACAAAGCAAGATTAACCCCCTAAACATAAAATCCCACCTGATAAGGAGGACCCCCACCGTGAAAAGCCCAAACAGAAAACTTTTAGTAGCTTTTCTTTCACTATTGCTCGCGACACTTCTTACGACCGCAATTATGTCAAGTGTCTATGCAGGCTATTGGACAAGCGATAGCGCAAGCATTACAGCTTTAGTTCACAACCCACAAATACATATCAGTCTCTCGGGTGGGACTGATGGAAATATCGCCGTTCCCGGAAGAGATATCACTCTTTCGAATCCTACGACCGTAAGTCTTGCGAAGGATACGACTCCTTGTTACGTATTTATTAAGATTGATAAGACCGCGGGCTTTGATACGTTTATGTATTTCGTTCTTGACGGTTGGACTAAGGTCGGAGGCGTTGACGACGTTTATTACATAAAGCAGGAAACTAAGGTTACGTCTGATGCAGGCATAAGCTTTAACGTATTCAAGGATAACGTTATTTACGTGGACGAGTCCGTTCCCGAATCTCAATACAATAGCTTTGGCACACAGAAGCTCACAGTTACTGCTTACGCGGTTGAGATCGGATCTTCAACTCCTACGGCAGCTGCCGCTTGGAAGAGCATTAATAATCAGTAAAGGAGGAGAGAAAAGATGAAGAATAAATTCCATAAGATTATATCATTTGTTATTTGCACTACTATAGTACTCTCCGCCCTAATTATCGTTCCTGCGACACATATCGTTGAAGCAGAAGCGGCGTATGACCCTTCGCTTGGTATGTACAGTAGATTATCTAATGTGTTTACAGGCTCTGAGCTCCATAGCTTAGTCAACGCATCCAATCAGATGTCATACTCCTATGATAATACTGAAAAGGCTTTAAAGCTTACTATTAACAATGCGACGTCTGACCCATATGTTGGTTTTAATTTATCGGGAGCAAAGATTGATCTTTCGATATACACAAGGGTAGTAGTCATATATAAGATGCCAACATCCAATAAGCAGGAATGGCAGAGAATTCAGATGTTCTGGTGGAATCAGAATAACGATTTAAAATATTCAGGTGACTACGATGGCAATTGTGCATGGTATCGCTCAGGATCATATTATTTTGATATACGTCCCAATCTTCTCACAACAGGTACTCTTACAACCTTCCGTTTAGACCCTATGACGTGGGCTCAGTTCTGGAACGTTGGTGATACAATTTACATCGATTCTATTGCTTTCTTTAAAAATGACGACGAGGCACAGCTTTACAGAAGAGAAAGAGAAGCGGTAAGAAATAAAGAAAGCGATTCTTTTACCATCATGCCGAGCGCATTTACTGCTCAGAACGCTTTTTCTGAGCTTCATAACATTAACGTAACGTATAATTCAAGTTATAATGCATTTCAGCTTACAACCGCAAACAATTGTGCTTCGGTTAAGGCTTCTTCAACCGGATATGTTACTGAAGGTAAATATAGCTGTTGGGATTATACAAGATATAATTCATCTTTGCCTGCGGACTATCATACTGTATTTGATCCGTATGTAACCTTGTCCTGTAATGTAGACTTAAGCAAATATAAATACGTAACAATATCATATTGTATGCCGGGCAGAGGAGATGCATCCACGCTTGGCGGCGCCGGATTTACGGCAGGAATGAAGGGCTTATATGACGCCCGAGGCGAAGGTGTCAACCATGGTACGATTAAACCGATTTTTGCATCCGGCAAGGACGGAACATCGTATTCCATGAGATGCCAATATGACCCTGATCTGAGAACATACATTTATACTCAAATTTTTGATTTTTCATCGCATGCCGGTGATTCTTTAGTAGGACTCAGATTTGACCCCTTTGAATATACGTTTTCAAAGTTGAATCAGTACGTATATATAAAGGAAATCACATTTTCAACAAATACAACGGTAGCTACTAATGCCGCAAACACTATGCTTCAGCAGATGACCGGATATTCCTCATTTAATCTTGGAGTAAATTACAACGGTAATGCAATTTCCGGAACTACTGTCAGCAATCTTCCTTCGGAAGGAACACCACTTAAGTATGTTTCTATTCCCGGTGCAGCATCTTATTCATATTCTGTACCTAGCACTGTTCCGTCTTGTTCGGATAGCAGCATCAAGTTTGACGGTTGGGCAACGAGTCCCGACGGCGCTGTTGTTGTAACACCCGGTAATTCTCTTACAGTATCAGGATCAGGCGGTGTAGTAACTAAGCCTACATTGTATGCTAAGTGGCATTATTCATGGGGCTATATAACCCTGAACGTAAACAATACCAATAGTGGTGTCGATCCTAATCAGACTTATCTTTTCAGAATTACGGGATCCGGTGTAGATGCAACGGTTTCAATTACCGGTAATTCTTCCGCTAAATTCTATTTGCAGTCAGGTCAATACGTTATTGTTTGCCTGAATGACTGGAGCTGGCGTTATAGCTCGTCAGGTGCTCAGAATCCTATGGTTACCGATAACGGTAATACCCAGGTAACGTTTACCTTTACCGATAAAAACGATAAATGGCTCAACGGCTTTGGACAATACCCGAATTAAGAGAGGAGGGCATATATGAAAAAATCAAAGAAATTAATTTTAAGTATTATATGCGCTGCTCTTGCGATCACTATGGGCGTGCTCGTTGTTTACGCCCTGGTATCAAAGCAGGCTGAGGGCTCGTCTGATAATGACTTTACAGCCGGTTATGTGAGCTGTCAGGTAATTTCTGACGGAACTTCATATACAATTCAAAACACAAGCAACACAGAAGCGTATATCCGTGCAGCTGTGCTTGTAAACTGGAAAAAGGCAGACGGGTCTTATCTCGCTAAGCCTACAAACACTACCTTTACATCCGAATCAAACTGGAGTCATACAACAGTTACAGGAACGGAAAATTCTTACTATTACTACACTGTTAAGGTTCCCGCGCAGGAATATACAACAAAGCTTATTGTTGATTCCTCAACTATCAATGCTAACAACACTGCTCCCGAGGCAGGTGCAACTCTTGAGATCAAGGTTGTTGCGGAAGCTATTCAGGCAACGAAGGGAACATATAGTGAGGCTTGGCAGTTTACCTCCTCCAATGGTGGAATTACCGAGGAGAGACCTCCCGTAGCCCCTGAGGATCCTATCGATCCTACAACCTGTGATCACGCTTGGATGGATGCAACTTGTGATACTGCCAAGATGTGCTCTAAGTGCGGCACAACAGAAGGCTCACCTCTCGGACATCTTGAGGTAACGCTTCCTGCAAAGGATCCAACGTGTACCGACACCGGTCTTACCGCAGGCTTGAAGTGCTCACGCTGCAGCAAGATATTTACAGCTCAGCAGATAGTTCCTGCTCTCGAACACAACTACGTTAATAATAAGTGTACGCGATGCGGCCACGAAAATTATATTCCCGACGTAACGATCAACAGAACCGAGCATTCTCCTTATGAATATCACAAGTGTAATTCCTGCGGTTATATTTCATCTGAGGACGGCACAAGTGTAATCGGTAATGCACGTATCGATGCATTCATATCGCAAAGTGATAAAAATGCAAACCTTATCAGCGGTTATTCGAAGGGAATGACGGTCCAGCTCACACCCTCAAACACAGGAGTTTACGACTTCTGGGGTTGGGTACCCTTTGACACAAGCAACTATACGATGGGTTGGCTTATAGGCGACGATGATCTTCGTTGGTACGGATCAAATGAATATACACGAGAGGAAGCTGTTTATCAAACGGCTATTTCCGAGGGTTATTCATATGCTACAGGATTTAAATATTATCTTGGCGAAAGCGCTTTCCAGTCCGGCGAAACTATTCACCTCTTATTCCGTGATAACAATACAGGACTTGAATATTGCTTTGCGGAATTCAAGGTTATAAAGCCCAATCAGAATGCTACCACCGCATTAGGCTCTGTTGACGGATTCAAGCATCAGACCACTCTGAGCGAGTATAAATCTCAGGCAACTCACGCAAATGCGATAATTACCGTTAATGAGCAAACAGGTACGATGGATATCGGCGGTTGGCTCGCAACAACGGTTACAAGCTACAAGGCATCTTGGAGACTTAACGAAGAGTATAGAGAATACAGCTTACTCGCATTCTCCCCTAGAGCAGATCAGGAAGCTCACAACGCCGCTAAGGACTTGCTCGGCTCAAGTGCTCAGGCGCTTCAGTTTACATACTACTTAGGTCTTGAGAATATCAAGAGTGGAGATACGATCTATCTCTTCCTTGAGGATACAACCAACGGAGCGCAGTATTGCTTCGCGTCCTTCACAATTATTAAGAAGGACAACACAGGCAATTACACACTTCTTGATACGATGAAGAAACCTGTTAATATTGTAACTCCCACCGCACCCTCTCAGCCTTCAACTGAGGATGCAAACCTCAAGCTTTGGTTTGACCATTTGACAGAGAAGGTGGCAAGATACGATACCTCCAACAGAAATTCTACAAATTCCAGCTATGTAATCCAGATGGCAAAGAACGAGATGGAAGGTTGTCATTTCTTCCTCTATCATCCTCAGAATAAGAAGATAACGATTTCTCTTACCGACTTTACAAATTCCGCAGGTGAAACCCTTGAAACGGAGCTCGGTGTTGAATTCTATTATCAGCAGTATTCAATGAATAACAAGGACTTCTACGAGGGAACAACAGATCCTTACGGTAAGAAGATCGCGGTTTACCCCGATGGCGTAGTTCCTTACGAATCTTACATCAAGTCAGGTTACGGCGGAGATGAAGGCGGTTCATACGAATACGGCGAATGGGTTCCGATCGGACCTTACTCTGAAAATCCTAGCGATACTACAAAATATCCTTATAGAGAAGCAATAAGAGGCTTTACTATTACGGCTATTACTACTAAAAATACAACACCCGGTAAATATTCCGCGACGCTCACGATTTACGATCAGACTACAGGTCAGCCCATCAAGACCGCAAACGTTTATACATACGTTTATAACGTAACGCTCAACGATGAGCCTGCACTTGATACTTATATCGGTGTCTGGTATTCAAATTATGAGGAGACGAATAAGAAATTCGGTATTAGAAGCCAGGATGCAATCGTTGCTATGGCTGACTTTATGCTCCAGTACCGTCTCACACCTAACTTCTCGGGTTGGGCGTATGAGGCTTACTTCGGAACAGAATGGTGCTATAATCCCAGAGTTACAACAGTTCGCGTTAACAAGGCTCTTTACGATAAGTGGAAGAACGATCCCGCAATCGCACCCAAGATGGTATATTACGGACAGGATGAGCCCGGCGCTCCCAGAAACCAGGGAAGACCTATTACGCTTGCTAACGGCTCGTCGGTAAATTATCACGATACCTACGGTTTCCTTGCTATGCTCGGTGTTGCTGAAGAAGCAAAGATGCTTAAGGATCTTTGGGGCTGGAGTGATTACAGACTGATTGCTCCCTGTGAGCGTAACCCCGACTTTACCGACCTTGCTAATTATCCCAACCTTATGAAGGACGGCGTTCTTAATATTTCTTGGGATACAATTTACAATTCGCTTACTACTGATGCGGCAAAGAACTTCTACAATCAGTATAAGGATGAGCTTCAGAATTCAACCGATATGTTTGAATTCCTCTCTAAGTATCTCACAGTTTGGGTATATACCTATACAGGCTCTACACCCAGAGTACAGAGCTCCTTGTCTCATTGCTATTATATGCAGTCCGCAACTCACGACCTTGTATTCGGCGAGTTTGAAGAGCGTATGAGAAAGTATAAGAGCTCCGGAGACGAGATTTGGGGATACGTAGCTTGCGAGCCTCAGTGGCATTCACCTTATCAGAATATTCTTCTCTTTAACGATGGTACGGAAGCAAGAACAATGTTCTGGACATCCTACAAGCTTGGACAAACAGGTTGGCTCTACTGGCGTGAAGATTACTATCCCGGTATTACAGATAATACATACGCGCTCCGTAATCCCTTCTCGGCAACCGGCCCCGGTGACGGTATACTCCTTTATCCCGGCGGTATCTACGGACAGATTGATCCTATTCCTTCTATCCGTATGATGAATATGAGAGACGGTATTGAGGACTACGAGTTACTTTGCATGATTGAAGATAAGTACGGCGAAGCAAAGGCTATGGAGATAGTTGAAAACATTGTTCAAAGCGTAGTTAATTTCTCAAGAAATGACCAGGATATTTACAATGTTCACGCGCAAATACTGAAGCTTCTTGAACAGTAAAATTCAATACAACTAAAATGGCAGAGCCGAAAGGCTCTGCCACAGTTGTTATATAGAAACGGCAGAGGAATCACCTCTGCCGTTATAATTATTCTTCATATAAAGATTCAATTTCAGCCAACCAAAGATTGCTGGAAGCGTCGCTCGGAATTTTAAAGCCCTGTCTGGGAGAAAGGGAAATCTCGCAGGTTGCAGGTCCGTCAGGCATACAAGAACGCTTGAACTGTTGATTTATAAATCTTCTTACAAATACCTCAAGCCATTTTAAGAGAGTCTCATCATCATAGAAATCTCCAAGCGCGTGCTGTGCTAACGCAAATAGCTTTTTAGGTGTAAATCCGTATTTTACCGTGTAATATATATAGAAATCATGAATTTCATAAGGGCCAACGAGATCCTCGGTAACCTGCGCGATATTATCGTCATCATCAGCGGGGAGAAGCTCGGGAGAAACGGGAGTAGCAAGAATATCTAAAAGCGCATCCGCAAGCGTATCGTTTCCATTATATTTTTCAATGTCAGCGAAATACTTTACAAGCTTACGAACCATGGTTTTGGGCACGGTAGCATTTACACTGTACATAGACATATGGTCACCGTTATAGGTTGCCCAACCGAGTGCAAGCTCGGAGAGGTCTCCTGTGCCTACTACGAGTCCGTTTACCTGATTTGCAATGTCCATAAGGATTTGTGTGCGCTCGCGAGCCTGAGAATTCTCATAAACAACGTTTTTAATTTCGGGATCGTGTCCGATATCGTCAAAATGCTGAGAAACCGCATCAAAGATATCAACCTCGCGGAAGGTTACTCCGAGCTCTTCACAAAGAACAGTAGCGTTATCCTTTGTTCTTCTTGTTGTGCCGAAGCAGGGCATTGTAACCGCTACAACGTCCGTACGGGGACGGTCAAGAATGTCCATAGCCTTTGCGGCAACAATAAGGGCGAGCGTAGAGTCAAGACCACCCGAAATGCCAATAACAGCCGTTTTTGAATGGCTGCGACGGATTCGTTCAGCCAAGCCCTGAGCCTGAATCCAAAGTGTTGTCTTGCAAGCCTTATAGAGCTCCTTTTCGTTTTCGGGAACGAAAGGATTTTTCTGTATAGGTCTTGTGAGGAGTGTTTCCTCGACCATCATATCAAATTCGATCTCGCAATATTCGTTCTTTCCTGTGTCGCGGGAGAAGAGGGGATCACGGCGGCGCATTGAAGCAAGCATATCAACGTCGATCTCGGTTACGAGAAGATGATTTTCGTAATCAAACGGAGCTTTTCTGTCAACTATATTACCGTCCTCGCACACTATTCCGTGGCCGGAGAAGACGTAGTCGGTGGTAGATTCGCCGGATGAGGGATTAATATGAATATAAGCAGCGTGATTCTTCTTGGAGCTTACCTTGATAAGAGCCTCACGAACATCGCAAGAAACCGTGGATTCATTCTGCGCGGAAGGATTTACGACTATAATTCCACCGGCTGCCGTCATTTCGCTAACAGGAGAGTTGTTGGAGAAAAGATCGGATGTAAGCTCAACTCCGAAGCGGAAATTCTTTACGTCGCGGCAAACGAATATCTGCTTTGTACCAAGCATTGCGATTCCACCCTCAAAGCTTACCGAGAGATTGAGCTCGGGCGCACAAGAGAAGTATCTCGAATGATCAAGATAGGTTGAAACGTTGCTTGCGGGAACAAGACCTAAAAGCTGACCGCCACAGATTATAGCAGCGCAGTTATATAGCTTGTCGTTGGCACAGAACGGAAGACCGATAACTGATACCATATCAAGCATTGATGTTGAATACATAAAGTTTTTAAGACCCTCAAGAGCGCCCGAAATAAGCTTTTCGGAATAGAAAAGATCACCGCAGGTAGCACCTGTAATCGCAAGCTCGGGGAAAACCAAGAGCTTTACGCCAAGATCTGCCGCTTCATTTGCAAGCTTTATACATTCATTTGTATTGTATGCGGTATCGGCAACTCGCAATTCGGGAGACGCCGCGCAAACCTTAATAAATCCGTTATTCATACAATCCTCCGTACAAGAAAATCATAATAATCCAAGTATATTATATTACAAAAGATATTATTTGTCAAGGCGTGATAAAAAAACTCGGGCGTAATACCCGAGTTTTTATAATTTTATTTAACAAGCTGTCTCTTGATCTTCTTTGTAGTTGTCTTTTCAAATTCAGTCTTTCGAACTTCAATGCCCTTGATCTGCTTGAAGGAGGGCAGCTTCTTATTTACGCCGTTGATGGTCTTTCTGAGCTCGTTCTTTATTTCGTCCTCAGATGCGCCTGCGAATTTAGAGTAATCAGGATAAATAACCGCAGTAAGAATTACCTCGTCGCCATCCTCAGACTTACGACCGATAACGCAGGATTCGGCAATTGTTTCAATACCTTCGAGATACTCTTCTATCTCCTCGGGGAATACGTTCTTACCGTTTTCAAGAACGATAACAAACTTGATTCTACCTGTGATGTAAGCATATCCGTCTGAGTCGAGGTAACCTACGTCGCCTGTCTTGAACCAACCGTCCTCGGTAAATACTTCAGCGTTAGCTTCGGGATTATTATAGTAACCGAGCATTACGTTGTCGCCCTTAACCTGAATTTCACCCATAGTGTAGCCATCAGCAGTTACGTCACCGTTAGGATCAATTCTCATCTGGCAAGAGGGAACAGCAGGACCGATAGAGCCGGGCTTTCTTGCATAGTAAGGAGTTACGGCTACGAGAGGAGAGCATTCTGTAATACCGAATCCCTCGAATACACCAATGCCCATGCTGTCAAAGAACTGAACGAGCTCGGGATTAAGCTTAGCGCCACCGCAAACAATCTTAGTAAGGTTACCGCCGAAGGAATCAATTACTGTCTTAAATATCTTTCTTCTTACGTCAATGCCGACCTTCATGAGAGCACCAGAAATCTTCATACCTTTTCTGAGTGTCTTTGCTCTGCCACTCTTTTCGGCCTCAGACCAAATCTTCTTATGCATTGTGTTAAGGAAGAGAGGAACGAGAACGAGACCTGTGGGCTTGAACATCTTGAAGTTTCTAAGCGCGTGGCGGAGAGAATCGTTAATACAAACCGTCATACCGAGAGTCATAGCTGCGAGCAAGCACATAAGCTCGTATGTATGATGTACGGGGAGAACGGATACAAGAACGTCATCGGGAGTAAAGCAAACCGTCTTAAATGCAGAGGAAACTGCGGAGAAAATGTTTTTCTGAGAGAGCATTACACACTTACTAGTACCTGTTGTACCTGATGTGAAAAGCATTTCACACATTTCCTCAAGATTTGTAGCTGCTTTGATCTCATAGCCGTTCTGAACTGCGAGCTCGCCCTTATCAAGAAGCTGATTGAAGGGAAGTACCTTAGGAAGCTCATCTGCATTAGCGGGAGCTTCAATCGGGATAAAATATTTAAGGGAGGAATGAGACTCCATTGTAGGAACGAACTTCTCGTTAAAGCCCTTAGAGTAAACAATTGCGTTAGCTTCAACCATTGAAAGGAACTTTTCAATTTCTGTAACGGCAAGCTCCTTATCCATAGGAATGATAACAGCACCCGCTGCGAGTGCGCCTACGTAAATGGCGAGCCACTGAGGAGATGTATCACCGATTACAGCAATTCTCTTACCTGAAAGATCAAGGGAGTCGAACGCTGCCGCAACCTTCTTAACGGTTGCATGGAATTCGGTATAATTCATTTCCTTTACTTCGTTACCAACGAAATATTTAAATAAAATTCTATCGCCATTGTTCTGGATAGCTGAAAGAAGGTCATTTACATTATGAATCTCAGCAGTATCGTGAGACATTTTTTTCCAGTTTTTCAATTTGTAATTAGTAGACATTTTTGTTTTCCTTTCGTATTTTAATCAAAGCTCTTCAGCCGCAATATCAATATGATCATTGATCACACTTAACACCTTATAGAAGCATTTAAGCTCGTCCTCGGTTACAGTATCGGAGATATCAGTAACGACCTTGTCGATTATCTCTCGGATCTCATTCATAATGCCGTAGCCCTTTTCAGTCAGAATGTACTTCTGTCTGTATTTTCTGCCATCGTTGAACTTTTCATTGATTTTGATAAAGTCCTGATCAAGAAGATCAAATGTGATTCTTGACACAAACGCCTTGTCAATAGCGCAGGTACGCGCAATTTCAGTAGGAGTTAAGCCATCAGGAGTCTGATCGATCTGAACCATACACATAAGATGTGTAGCGCGCAAACCGTACTGAGCCATTTTCTTGCTTTTTACCTTATGAAGACTTCTTTCAATATTTGAAAGATTAACGGTAAACGCGGTAAATCTTTCCATAAACATCTAAATTATCACCTCTAATCAAAAATTGGGGTAAACTATGATAATATTATACAGCAAAATAGTTGATTTGTCAACAAAATAAGATCGCTTTAACACAATATTTACAATATGAGCTCAAAATTTGCCCTAAATATTACGTAAAAACAGTTACTTTGATCTCATTTTCTTTATTTTTTCTTCGTTGGGCGTTACGTATGCAGACCAATTATTGTTATATATTACAAATCCGGGCTTTGCTCCCGTCACCTTCTTAACTCCCTTTGCAAAAAGGTAATCCACCTCAACTCTTGAACCGGAGTTAGCCTTTGAGTAATATGCAGCAATTTCAGCAGCATCGGTGAAATCCTGCTCGGGCGGTTCCTCTCCGTTAGTTACAAGCAAAACGTGAGAGCCTGGGGTATTCTTGGCGTGGAACCAATAGTCGTGCTTTTCAGCAAGCTTGTGAGTAATATACTCGTTTTGCACGTTGTTTTTACCGCAATACACGGTATATCCGTTAGTTGTAGTGAATTTCGCCACTACGGGGGCGGGCTGCTTTTTAGGTGCGGCATAGCCCTTCATTTTCGAGGCGTAGCCACTTCTGTAAAGTTCCATACGGATCTCATTAAGATCGGCTGTTGTTTCTGCCTTATTCAGCGCGTCAAATACGGAATTGATATATCTCAATTCATTTTCTCCGATCTCTATCTGCTTTGTGAGCTCGACTCTTGCAGTCTTCGACTTATTGTATTTTTTATAGTATTTCTGAGCATTGGCGGCAGGCGTAAGTCTTTCGTCAAGCTCAATAATACATTTACCGAAATCCTCGGTCTCCTCATTCCAATCGTCATAATCAACAAGCTCAACTGTCGTTTGACCGCGCTTCAATTGATACATATTTGCCGTTATAAGATCGCCGTATTTCTTGTATACAACGCCCTTATCACATTCAGCAATTTCAGTTCTTTGCGCTTCAAGCTTTTTTATAATTCTACTCTCTGCATGACTTAAAATTTTAAAGAGATCCTGTGCGCGTTGCTTAATTCTCGCTTCCTTATCACGGGATTCGTAGAATATATCAAGCATATCACTTACACTCGGAGCTTCTATACATTGAAAATCCTGTCCGTAATGGAAAAGAGAAACGAATGAATATTCAATCGGAGTGTTACCGCCATAAATTATACAAGATGAATAGACTCCGTTCTTGATTGCATCCATAACCTCGCAAAAGCCCGTATAAAGCGCCTCTGGTGTGCATTCGGATAAAGTTATACCAACTCTTTTAGATGCCCTGAAAACCATTTCTCTTGCCGTAACGGATGCTATACCGAGATAGGTTGCAGTAATAAATTTATCTGCAGAAGCAAACGGAGAAGCATTATTATAAAGTCTTGAAAATTCATCAAAGTCCGTGTCCAGGGGGTTAGACTTATCCTGCGGGGGAGGGAGCTCGTACTTCATTCCCGGCAAAACCTGACGGAGAGAGCTCGTTGAAAAATCAATAGTTTTAAGACAGGATATTATCTTAAAATTCTCGTCGGCAAATACAAGATTACTGTATTTACCCATAATCTCTGCGATAATATGCTTCTTACACTCGTAACCCATTTCGTCGCGAGTCTTGAATGCGAGAATACAAACTCTCTCAAAGCCACACTGTGTAATGCTCTCAAGAGTTGCGCCTGTGAGGTGTTTGCGAAGGAGCATACAAAACATAGGTGCCTGCATTGGATTTTCCTTTTGCGCCGTAGAAAAGGAAATTCTCGGATTGCTTGAGCCCGCGTTTATAAGTAATTTTTTGCCGCCCGTGAGGGTTCTCATCTGTATGAATATCTCGTCCTTCTCGGGCTGATATATTTTTTCAATTCGTCCGCCTGTCGCTATCGTGGAAATTTCGTGAATAACAGAGGCGAGCATACCTGCATCAAAAGCCATAACAACCTCCTTTTTTGAGGTAAAGCCGTATATTTTTTCAAAAAATACTCAAAGTATTCCAAATTTTATCTAATATATTATAACACACTATTGATTTTTTTACAAGATAATGTTATAATAAAATTTGGAGAATTATTTACTATTTATTTAAGGTAGGTAAAATTTATGAAAGACAAGCTTACAAACGTAATAGGTATTGACGTCGGTGGAAGCACTACTAAAATAGTCGGCTTCAAAAACTTGCCTGACGGAAGCAGGGAACTCATTTCTCCTTTGCTTGTACGGGCTACCGATCCCATCACGTCTATTTACGGCGCATTCGGTAAATTCCTATCCGAAAACGAGCTTTCAATAAACGACATCGACAAGGTAATGATAACTGGCGTTGGCGCGTCTCATATGAATAAGCCAATTTATGCTCTCGACTGCGAAAAGGTTGCTGAATTCACAGCTGTGGGTCGCGGTGGATTATATCTTTCGGGACTTGACGAAGCGATCATCGTTAGCATGGGAACAGGTACTGCTCTTGTTCATGCAAAAAATGAAAACGGCACAACCGAGATAAATTATCTCGGCGGTACTGGTATCGGCGGCGGAACACTTCTCGGTCTTACCAAGAAAATGCTAGGTATTCATACTATCGAGCATATTGAAAAAGTGGCTGAGGGCGGAAACCTCGACAACGTTGACCTGCGTGTAAAGGACATTTCAATTGATGCAAAGTATACGGGAGTTAACGAAAACCTTACTGCGGCTAACTTCGGTAAGCTTTCCGATCTTGCGGACCATTCCGATATCGCGCTCGGACTTGCCAATATGGTAGCTGAAATCATTGCCATGATCGCAATTTTTGCAGCCCGCGGCAGGGGTATTAGAGATATCGTTCTCGTAGGTAATCTTACTACGATTAAGCCTGTTCGAGAGGTATTTGAAAACCTCAAGGAGGACTTCGGAGTAAACTTTATTATTCCCGAAAATGCAACGTTCGGAACAGTTATCGGCGCGGCGCTCTCCGTGTCTGATATTGTGTAAAAATGTAAATCAAGACAATAAAAAAACTATTGACATCCTATATCATTAATGATATAATATCTCTTAGTGTAAAATTTTAAACGTATAAATGAAAGGTAAAGTAAATCCGTATGAAATGGACTTCACTTAATGAAATCAGAGAGCAGTATCTCTCATTCTTTGAATCAAAGGGACACCTTCGTCTCCCTTCGTATTCTCTCGTTCCTCATAACGACAAATCTCTTCTTCTTATAAATTCAGGTATGGCGCCTATGAAGAAGTTCTTCACAGGCGAGGAAATTCCTCCCCGTAACAGAGTTACAACATGCCAGAAGTGTATAAGAACTCCCGACCTTGAAAGAGTTGGACACACAGCTCGTCACGGTACTTTCTTCGAAATGCTCGGTAACTTCTCCTTTGGAGATTACTTCAAGGAAGAGGCAATAGCTTGGGCGTGGGAATTCCTTACAGTTACTCTTGAAATTCCCGCAGAGCTCCTTTGGCCGTCTATTTATGAAAACGACGAGGAAGCATTTGAGATCTGGAACAAGCAGATCGGCGTTCCCGCTGAAAGAATCGTTCGTCACGGTAAGGCAGACAATTTCTGGGAGCACGGAAGCGGTCCTTGCGGTCCTTGCTCTGAAATATACTTCGACCGTGGCATTAAGTACGGTTGCGGCTCTCCCGACTGTAAGCCCGGTTGCGATTGCGACAGATTTATGGAAATTTGGAACAACGTATTCTCTCAGTTCAACAATGACGGACATGGCAACTACACCGAGCTTTCTCAGAAGAATATCGATACAGGTATGGGCCTCGAAAGACTCGCTTGCGTAATGCAGGGCGTTGACAACATGTTCGAGGTTGACACGATCCGCAGAGTAATTGACAAGGTTTGCGAGATCTCCGGCAAGAAGTACGGCGACGACGCGAAGAACGACGTTTCTATTCGTGTTATCACAGACCACTCCAGAAGTGCAATGTTTATGATCGCAGACGGTGTTATTCCTTCCAACGAGGGTCGCGGCTACGTTCTCCGTAGAATTATCCGTCGCGCTTGCCGTCACGGTAAGCTTCTCGGTATCAACCATCCTTTCCTTATTGATACAGTAACAGTTTCTATTAACGAGTCCTGCGAGGCATATCGCGAGCTCGAAGAAAAGAGAGACTACATTCTTAAGGTTATTTCCATGGAAGAGGACAGATTCGACGCTACAGTTGATGCAGGTCTTTCCATTCTTTCCAATATGATCCGCGGTGCAGTTGCTGAAAACTCCAACGTTATTTCCGGTGAGGACGTATTCAAGCTTTACGATACGTTCGGATTCCCGATCGACCTCACTCGTGAGATCGCGGCTGAGAGCAACATGCAGATCGACGAGGCTACGTTCAACGAGCTTATGCGTCAGCAGAGACAGAGAGCAAGAGATGCCCGCTCCAATATCGGCGGATGGGATGAATCCTCCAAGTCTCTCCTTTCCGACCTTGCAAAGACAGAGTTTACAGGCTATACTGATTATAAGTCCGATGCAAAGGTACTCGCGATCCTTACAGAAAACGGTGTAGTTGATTCTGTAAATGAAGGCGACGTTACAATTATCCTTGACAGAACACCCTTCTACGGTGAGGGCGGCGGTCAGGTAGGCGATACAGGTACTATCTATAACGACGGCTTTATTGCAAACGTTTATGACACAAAGAAGACTGACGGCGTTTATATCCACCTCTGCACGATCGTAAACGGTGAAGTTAAGGTCGGAGATGCAGTTGTAGCTGATATTAATGACTCAAGACGTAATGCAATCAAGAGAAACCACTCTGCAGCTCACTTGCTTCAGGCAGCTCTCAGAAACGTTCTCGGCTCTCACGTTGAGCAGGCAGGTTCGTTTGTAAATGAAAAGGTTTGCAGATTTGACTTTACACATTTTGCAGCACTTACAAGCGAAGAGATTGCAAAGATCGAAGCACTCGTAAATATCAACATTCTCGTTGCTAACTCAATTCAGACAATTGAAACTGACATTGAAACCGCAAGAGCAAACGGCGCTATGGCACTCTTCGGAGAAAAGTACGGCGACGTTGTTCGTATGGTTAAGATGGGCGATTTCTCCACTGAGCTTTGCGGAGGTACACACTGCGACAATACAGGCAAGATCGGTCTTTTCAAGATCATCTCCGAATCCAGCGTTGCTGCAGGTGTTAGAAGAATCGAAGCAGTTACAGGCACGGGCGTTCTCGCGCTTATAGCTGAAAAGGACAACCTTATCAATGAAACTGCCAAGGAGCTTAAGGTTGCAAACTCTCACGAAATCGCAAAGAGAGCAGTAGCACTCCAGAGCGAGCTTTCCGCAGCAAAGAAGGAAATCGATAGACTTAATGCCAAGATCGCTTCCGGTATGACTGATAACCTCTTCGCAGGCGCAGTTGAGATCAAGGGTGTTAAGCTCGTTACAGCTCACCTTGACAACGTAACGGTTGACGTTGCAAGAAATATGACTGACAAGATCAAGTCCGAGCATAACGACGCGGTTTTAGTTCTCGCAATTACAAACGACGGCAAGCTCAACTTCGTTACTGCTGCAGGTAAGGATGCAGTTGCATCCGGCGTACATGCAGGTAAGCTTGCAGGTCAGGTTGCTGCTATCACAGGCGGTAAGGGCGGTGGACGTCCCGACAACGCTATGGCGGGTGGCGCAGACACAAGCAAGATCGATGCAGCTTTGAACGCTGCAAACACAGTTGTTGAAGGCATGATCAAGTAATAAATTATAAAAGCACAGGCTGAATTTCAGTCTGTGCTTTATTTTTTTGTCTATTTTTACTTTGATTACATATACTATTCAGTGATAATCGTTTTGCCACACAGGAGGTAAGCATGTCCTTCATTCGCGGGCTTATATGCTATAACAGATATCCAAATTTAAATCAAGACTTTTCAAGATTTACTTATAACAATTCAAATTATTCTATAACCCAATTTAATCACTATAATAAGAACGGTGTTTACGTAGGTCTATCTTATGTCAATAAGAAAAAAACTCCAAACTGTATAATCTATAAAAATATTAAATACAATTATATTTTTGACGGTGTAATTGATAATTATGATGAGCTTATAAAATCAATTAAAGCCGAGCTTGGATATTTACCTATTGAAAAAGATGACTATGGAACCATAGCCGCATGGTCATATATATTATGGGGCGGATTTTCACCTTCAAAGCTCTCGGGAAAATTTTGCTATGCAATATATTCCGAAGCCGTGTTTGAAAACGATCCGTATTCACCCAAACTGTTCTTAGCTCGCGACCGAGCAGGAATAAAGCCTCTATACTATACTACAACAGGGAACGGTAAAATTATATTTTCTTCGTCGGTCTCATCCATACTAACGCAAAACGAAGTAAAGCCTTCGCTTGATAAATACGGTCTTTGGCAAATATTATTCTTAGGTGGAAACACTGCGCCAGGAAGAACACTTTTTGAGGGTATTTACGAAATTGAGCCCGGGGCGTGTGCATATATAGATTGCCGTAATGACGGTCTTTGCTCAGTGATACAAAAGCGCTATTATACCCTAAGACATCCCTCGCAGGAGGACTTCAAAATTCATATTGATAAATTTAACGTAGACAAAGAATATATTGAAGATTTTCACGGTAAATCCAACGCTGACTGTATTGATTCATTTGAAAAATGTGTAAATATATGCGAAGCACCCGTTAATTTTATTCAAAATAATATTTTACTAAATGGAATTAATTATAAAAATGCTTTTTCACGAGTCGGAAATGAAGTGTATAAGCTAAATGAGGATTGTCATATCAGAAGCTTTTTCCCTTGGATTTCGGATCCATATGTATACGTTGAATATTTTAAAAGAGAATTATCGCACCCATCCGACGGATTTAACTGGCTGTTTGATATTTATACGTCGGCAAAGGAGGCTTATACCTTTAATGAAAATAAAGACATTTCAGAAAAAAGAATTAAAATGTGTATGCAACGATTTATTAATATACCTTGTCAGCTCAAATACATAGAAAAGCTTGCTGATCATTATTCGGTAAACGTTTACTATCCTTTTGCAAGTAATGATTTATTCGAGCATACTTACTATACGCTTGGCAAGCCTGATGAACCAAAATTTGACGTTAAATATTTTAAAAAGGTAAAAAATAATTCGGGATTTGATGATAATATAAAGCGCGAGCTTTACAATATAATATCAAATCCCGAAAACAGAATAAATTATTTGATTGACAAGGAAAGAGTTAATGCACAGCTTGAGGTCGAGGGGTATAGCAGCTCTCTCGATCTTATGTACCTATTACATTTATGGCTTGAAAAATTTGATATAGATATCAGAGTATGAAAGGATTTTCAGCTGCCGCCTCGCGCATTGCAGTAATTACAGGTCTTGGCTTCTTTGCCTTAAAGATAGCAGATCCTGCAACGATGACGTTAGCTCCAGCCGAAGTACAAAGCGCAACATTATTTTCGTTAATACCGCCGTCAACCTCAATATCAAGATCAATTCCACGTTCAGCGCAATATTTACGGAGCGAGCGAACCTTATCAAGGCAATCGGGCATAAGCGCTTGACCGCCAAATCCGGGCTCAACCGTCATAATAAGCGCCATATCTATATGATTTATTAAGGGGAAGAGAACCTCGACGGGTGTATTGGGAGAAATTGCGACGCCTGCCTTCATCTCATAAGAATGGATCTGATGGATCACGGACATCGGATTTTCACATGCTTCATAATGAACCGTAATTATATCCGCACCCGCCTTAACGAAGCGGTCAATATATCTCTCGGGACGCTTGATCATAAGATGAACGTCAAAGAACATTCCCGTGCATTTTCTTATAGACGAAACAAGCTCGGGTCCAAAGGAAATATTGGGAACAAAGGCTCCGTCCATGATATCAAGATGCAAGTATTCTGCGCCCGCTTCCTCAACTCTTGAGATTTCGGACTCAAGCTTGGAATAATCGGCGGCAAGAAGTGATGGAGCAATATAGATCATTATATTTATTCCTTTCGGTGTTTGTAGATTTTAGTAGTTTTTTGTCATATTATAGCAGTATAGACATACGTCGCTATCTGCTACGGTAGAATAAATTGAAGGAAGTTAGCGGACTTTGGGCAGAACGCGGGTATTTTATATACGTCCCTCGGTATCGGGGGACTTTTTTATACCTTTTGAAGCAAGCAAACCGCGTGCGCGGAAATTCCTAAGCCCTCGCCGGTAAATCCAAGCTTTTCCTCGGTGGTAGCCTTTATGTTGATATCGTCAATATCACAACCTAAGGTGTCGGCAATATTATTTCTCATTTGCTCTATAAAAGGAGCAAGCTTTGGTGCCTGAGCGATAACGGTAGCGTCAATATTGGAAATTTTATATCCTTTATCTCTCATAACAGACTCAACTCTCGCAAGGAGAACAAGACTGTTTATATCTTTAAATTCCGCAGATGTGTCAGGGAAGTGCTTGCCTATATCTCCAAGAGCCAACGCGCCGAGAATGGCATCCATAACTGCATGGGTGAGAACGTCAGCATCGGAGTGTCCGAGAAGTCCTTTTTCATAGGGAATATCAACACCGCCTAAAATAAGCTTTCTATCAGTGACGAGCTTATGAACGTCGTATCCGTGTCCGATTCTCATTTTGTCTCACTCTCTTTTCTCGACTGCAAAATTGCTCTTGCAAAAATAATATCGGAAGGCTCCGTAATCTTTATGTTTTCACGCGAGCCATCAACAAGCTTTACGGGAATTTCAATATGCTCAAGAAGCATACAGTCATCAGTGGCCTCAAATTCTTCATCACGAGCGATATACGCGGCTGCTCTGTAAGCGTTGAGCTTAAAAACCTGCGGCGTCTGGGCAAGATATGCGAACTTTCTTTCGGGTGTTGACTCGATAAAGTGATTCTTTTCAATTATTTTAACAGTATCCGTAGCCTTGATAGCGAGCGCGGCATTACCATACTTATAAGCTGCGTGACAAGCTCTATCAATAAGCTCGTCGGTAATTAAGCATCTTGCGGCGTCGTGAATACAAATGTACTTGCATTTATCCGAAACACAATCCGAGCCAAATCTTGCGGATTCCTGTCTCGTCTCTCCGCCCGCAATTACCTTAAGAGGCTTTTTTAAATCGTATTTCTCAGGGAATGACGAATAGAGCTCTATTTCATCTTCCTTGGCAACTATAATTATTTCGTCAATTGTAGACGCTCTTTCAAATTCAATAATCGTTCTTGCAACAACGGGCATACCGTCAAGCTCAATAAACTGCTTTCTTGAGCCCTCGCCCATTCTTGTCGATGAGCCTGCGGCAAGAATTACGCCCGAGGTATAATTCTTTGTAAAGTGCAAAGAACGCACTACCTTTACAAGCTCAACAATTTTAGAAGTAGTATTAGCCATAAAACATTCCTTTCGGTGTCTTAAAGGTTATTATTTTCAATATCTGTAAGCATCTGGACACGCGCCTCGTGTCTGCCGCCAAGATACTCCGTATCAACAAATATATCAACAAGCTCAAAAGCTAAGCCCAAGCCTACGACTCTCTCGCCAAAGCAAAGAACGTTAGCATTGTTATGCTCACGCGTAGCCTTTGCTGAGAAAGTATCGGAACAGCAAGCCGCGCGGATTCCGCGATGCTTGTTTGCAGCCATGGACATACCGATTCCCGTACCGCAAATAAGAATTCCAAGCTCAGAATCGCCATTTTGTATCTTTTTACAAGCGGCAGAGGCATAATCAGGATAATTGCAGGAGTCGGTCGTATACGTTCCAACGTCGCATACGTCAAAGCCGCGTTCTTCTAAATGAGCAATTACTTTATTTTTGAGGTTCAAGGCCGCGTGGTCGCAGCCGATAACTATTTTCTTCATAATATTCTTCCTTATAAAATCAGAATTTTACGCCGCTATTGAGCTTTTCGTTTCTTTCGCGCTCAGCCTGAGAAAGACGGAGATAAGAGGGAGCAAGCTCTCTGTCAGTAACAGTATTGCCGTTATCGTACATTCTCTTAGCGCAGAGGCAAACACTGTAACCGCTATGCAATCTCGCCTTGGACTCAGTGTCCTTTGTGATTGCGAGCTTGAAATTCGCCTTACAAATATCATATCCGTCTCCCGAGAGATAAACAGGCTCTTCGTAAGCTGAAAGCTCCGCATCAAGCTCCTCAACCGAGATCGCTCTATCAGGTGTAAGTCTTGTAATTACACCGTTCTTGCAGGAAAATAACGCGTTATAAACCTGCATTCTGCGAGCGTTGATCACAGGGCAAAGGATTCCGTCAAAGGCAGAAATATTCTCTGCAAGAGCCTCAAGGGTAGAAACCTCGCATAAAGGAATATTCTTACCGAATGCAAGACCCTTTACAGTTGCCGCTCCAATTCTGACACCCGTAAAGGAGCCTGGACCTATGCTAGTAGCAAAGAGATCAATTTCGTTAATATCTGTATTTGATAAGCGAAGCATCTGCTCGATGAGAGGAAGAAGCGTCTCGCTATGAGTATTTCCCACGTTCACAGAAAACTCCGCTATAAGCTTTGTATCATCTGTAATCGCCGCAGTACATACGTTAGCAGTACTGTCAAGACCTAATATCTTCATTTTCGTCTCCGTATAATAGTTTTAGTTAAGTTGAATGCTAATTTTTCTGCCGTCTCCGCTATCCGTTTTCTCAATGGAAACCTTAATATATTCCTCGGGAAGCGCAAAGGGAATAAGCTCGCACCATTCCGCGATACAGATCTCACCCGAGTCAAGATAATCGTAAAAACCAATTGAGTAAAGGTCGTCCTCGCCGCTTATTCTATACATATCAAAGTGATATATATGTTTTTTGTTTTCACATTTGTAATCATTTACAAGGGCAAAAGTAGGGGAACGAACAAGGGATACGGGAGAGAACACCGAGCAAAAGCCACGAACGAACGCGGTTTTGCCCACACCAAGATCGCCATACATAGCGATGAATCTTGGTTCGGAATTGCTCTTTATATGTTCCGCAAGCTCTGCGCCGATCTTCTCGGTCTCCTCAACTGCATTTGTGTTTATAGTAAATGGTAAATTCATAATCAGAAAAGTCCTATTGTGTTTCCGTTATCGTCGATATCAATACTGTTTGCGGCAGGAACCTTAGGAAGGCCGGGCATGGTCATAATCGCGCCTGTAAGCACTACTATAAAGCCAGCACCCGCAGAGAGCTTGACCTCGCGAACTGTAATATTGAATCCCGTGGGTCTGCCAAGCTTCGTCGCATCATCCGAGAGAGAATACTGCGTCTTTGCCATACAAACGGGGAATTTAGAATATTCGGGGTTAAGTGAGAGAATATCGTTAAGCTGCTTTTTAGCCGCGGATTCGAAAATAACTCCGTCAGCACCGTAAATTTCTCTTGCAACCGCCTCGATCTTTTCTACGATCGTTTTCTCATCATCATAAATAAATCTGAAATCAGAGTCCTTCTCGCACGCCTCGACAACGGCTTCTGCAAGCTCAATACCTCCGTCGCCACCCTTAGCAAATACGTCGGAGAGCGCAACGGTTACGTCCTTTGCACGGCATATCTCACGAATAAAGGCGATCTCCGCATCGGTGTCGGTATCAAATCTATTGAGCGCAACAACTACGGGAAGACCGTACTTGTGTATATTATCAATATGCGCCTCAAGGTTAACTATACCCGCCTTGAGAGCTTCAAGATTCTCTTCCTTAAGCTCGGTCTTAGGCACACCGCCGTTATATTTGAGCGCACGAACTGTTGCAACGATAACAACGCAGGAGGGAGTAAGTCCCGCCATTCTGCACTTGATATCGAGGAACTTTTCAGCTCCGAGGTCTGCTCCAAAGCCCGCCTCTGTGATCGCATAATCAGAAAGCTTCATTGCAAGCTTTGTGGCGCGAACACTGTTACATCCGTGGGCAATATTAGCAAAGGGACCGCCGTGAATGATCGCGGGGGTGTTTTCTAGAGTCTGAACAAGATTGGGCTTAATTGCGTCCTTCAAAAGAACAGTCATAGCGCCGTCCGCCTTAAGGTCGCGACAGTAAACGGGAGTTCCGTCATACTTATATGCCACGAGAATGTTACCAAGACGTCTCTTCAAATCGTGAAGATCATTTGCAAGGCAAAGAATTGCCATAACCTCAGAAGCAACCGTGATCGAGAAATGATCCTCGCGGGGAACACCGTTCATCTTGCCACCGAGACCAACAGTAATATTACGAAGCGCGCGGTCGTTAGTATCGGTTACACGCGCAAAAAGAATTCTTCTGGGGTCAATTGAAAGGGAATTACCCTGCTGGAGATGATTGTCTATCATCGCGCAGAGAAGGTTGTTCGCGGCAGTTATAGCGTGGAAATCGCCTGTAAAGTGGAGATTAATGTCCTCCATAGGAACTACCTGCGCGTATCCGCCTCCTGCAGCACCGCCCTTAACACCGAATACGGGGCCGAGTGAGGGCTCACGAAGCGCGATCATTGTCTTTTTACCGAGCTTGTGCATAGCCATACCGAGACCAATAGTGGTAGTAGTTTTACCTTCGCCTGCGGGCGTGGGGTTGATAGCGGTTACAAGAATAAGCTTTCCGTCGGGATTTGACTCAACTCTTGATGCAAGCTCATCGGAGAGCTTTGCCTTATACTTGCCGTAAAACTCAAGCTCGTCCTCACAAATGCCGACCTTAGATGCAACGTCCTTTATATGTAACATTTTTGCTTCCTGAGCAATAACGATATCACTTTTCATAACAGCCTCCTTATCAGATGTATTGAGCCATAGCCTCGATTGCCGCCGAGAATCTCGGATTCGCCTTTATCGGCGCCCAGATTCTACTCTGGAATCTGCCTCTCATAAGCTTTGAGCAAAGCGTAATTTCAGGAGAATCCCCCTTTGAGCCCTTCTCGTATTCAACCTTGTTGAGAAGAATAGAGGAGTAGATTGCGCTGTCGGGACGGGAATCAAACTTAACCGCATGATCAGCCATTTTCTCGATACAATCAAGCGCGGCGCCTGTATTTGAATCAAGCAAATGAAGCATAGCAAGCTGACGGTAAGAGTTTGCCATTCTATCGTGATAATAGAGATAGTCACCGTCAAAGATAACGTCAAAGAGAGCAAGACCCTTTTCCATTACCTTTATCTTTTCCTTAACGGAGTAATTATTTTCGGAAATATCAGGAACGCACGCGATATTGTACATGTGCCACCACATATTATCCGCAAATTCCATAATATTGGTCTGCGCCTGACGGAATGCTATATCTCCCGTAAGCACGGTTGCTTTAACGATCTCCTTACTGTAGCTCATGCTATGGAGTCTGTCTGCGATCTCAAGCGCGAGCTTATCATTGCCAAGCTGATGGGAATATATGTCACAAAGAGTCTTTTTCGTTTCATCGCGGAGCTCGTCGTCCGTGCAATCCTCAAGAATATGATTACAAAGAGAAACGACCTCAATAAGCTCGCTCTTCTTGGGCTTTCCCTGAGCGTTGATCTCGGAAATAACCTTCGCTAACTCAAGCTGAATTTCAAAGGAAGAGGGAATTTCCGCATACGCCTCTCGGAGAATAGCGAGAGCCTCTGTAAGATTGTCGCGTTCAATATGAAAATACGCGTTATCAAGATATTCCTTGATCTTTGCTTCCTTCTGCAAGCTGTCGTAGCAGAGAAGCTCGTCCATAGATGCACCGAAGAAATCTGCGATTTGGGGAAGTGTTTCAATATCGGGATAGCAAATTTCGGATTCCCAACGGGAAACCGCCTGAGGAGTTACACCGAGTGCCTGCGCAAGCTTGTCCTGTGTTACGTCGTTTTTCTTTCGAAGCAAGCGAATCTTCTTGCCG
Organism: Eubacteriales bacterium; assembly: GCA_045660325.1. Taxonomy (GTDB): domain Bacteria; phylum Bacillota; class Clostridia; order Oscillospirales; family CAG-272; genus SVTX01. The sequence continues at coordinate 22,543 of JAZRDO010000005.1, read as the reverse complement.
ATTTTAAGCTCTGTCATTAATTCTTCTTCCTTTCATTCTGGAAAAGTTTAAGTTTGTACGACAAACTAAATTATCTCAATATATATTATAATATATATTTTTTGAAAAGTCAATAATCAATTACCAAAAATAAACATAATGTTTATAGAAAAAATTTGAAATTTCTATTTACTTTGATTCAAAAATATGTTAAAATATAAGGTAATGAATTATCAATTTAAGGAGACATTCGTATGAGTGATATATATTCTGGATATGGCTCTATTTCTGATATTTACGACAGAATAAACTCCGAGGTGGATTACAAAGCTTGGGCGGATTATTTTGAAGCCTGCTTTAATAAATTTTTAGATAAAAAGCCGGAGCTTATTCTTGATCTTGCGTGCGGCACAGGCAGTATGACGCTTGAGCTTGCCTCCCGCGGATACGATATGATAGGCGCGGACGGAAGCGATTCAATGCTTACAAAGGCTATGGATAACGCTTACGACAAAGAAATATCCGACGTTTTATTTATAAGACAGGATATGAGGGACTTTGAGCTCTACGGAACTGTAGGTGCGGTTACCTGTTGTCTTGACAGTGTAAACTATCTTACAACTGACGAAGATATCATTAAATGCTTCAAGTGCGTTCACAATTATCTTGATCCCGACGGACTTTTTCTGTTTGATCTTAATACTCCTTATAAGTTTGAGAATGTTTATTCGGACAATTCCTACATTCACGAAATTACCGACGAGGAGAACAAAATCAATTACTTCTGCGGCTGGCAGAACGAATACGATAGAAATACAAAGCTTTGCAATTTTTATCTTTCCGTATTTACCGAAAATGATGACGGTACGTACTGTCGCGAGGACGAGGTACAAACCGAAAAATGCTACGAGCTTGTAGAAATCAAGAAGCATCTTGAAGACTCCGGATTTGAGTTCTTAGGTGTATTCTCGGACTTCAATTTTGATTCTATTACGGATACTACCGAAAGATGGCATATTATTGCCAGAGCAAAGAAATAAATAAGAGGGAAACATAATGGCAAATTCATCAATTCTCCGCGGAATGACGTCCGACGGAAGCGCAAGAATTCACGTAATCAATTCAACTGATATTGTAAATCAGGCAATTAAATATCATAAAACCATGCCCGTATGCACGGCGGCGCTGGGTAGACTTTTAACCGCAACGTCAATCATGGGATGTATGCTCGGAGAAAACAAAGACACTATAACCGTAACCATTGGCGGCGACGGCCCCGCAGGCAAAATCATTGCCGTATCCGACTATATCGGTAACGTTCGCGGCTATATTCAAAATCCCGACGTGGATATTCCGCTTAAGTCCAACGGCAAGCTCGACGTAAGCGGCGCAGTTGGCAGAGGATATATGAATATCGTTCGCGATATGGGTGTGGACGAGCCCTATAACGGCTCGATCGAGCTCGTTTCAGGCGAAATTGCCGAGGACGTTGCAGCTTACTATGCAACAAGCGAGCAGATCCCTACGGTTTGCGCGCTCGGTGTTCTCGTTGATACCGACCTTACCTGCAAGGCAGCAGGCGGTGTTATCATTCAGCTCCTTCCTTTTGCAGACGAAGAAACAATTGACAAGATCGAGGCGAACACCGCATTCTTAAATAACGTTTCCGCACTCTTTGAAAAGGGACTTACAAACGAGGAAATCGCCGCGATTGCCCTTCAGGGAATCGAATACGACCTGTTTGACGTAATTGACGTTGAATATAAGTGCACCTGCTCTGAGGAAAGAATGAAAAACGCGCTTCGCGCTATGGGTGAACGTGATATTATGAAGCTCTTTGACGAGCAGGAAGCAGAAGGAAAGGCGCGCGAGCTTGAGGTTTGCTGTCGCTTCTGCGATTCCAAGTTTGTTTTTACACCTACTGATCTGTTTTAATTCGGAGAATATAATGAAAAAGATTTTACTTATAACAACTGGCGGAACGATCGCATCCCTTGAGGGAGAGCACGGTCTTGTACCCGCTATGGCATCAGACGAGCTTTTAAGCCACGTTCCCGAGGTAAGAAAGCTCTGCTCCGTATCCACCGTTCAGCTTTACAATCTTGACAGTACGAATATGAAGCCCGAATATTGGCTCAATATCGCGAACTATATCAAGGGTATTTATGATGATTTTGACGGATTTGTAATCACACATGGCACGGATACTATGGCGTATGCATCGTCTATGCTTTACTATCTTATTCAGAATAGCCCGAAGCCCATCGTGCTTACAGGCGCGCAGATACCGATTGAGAGACGCGATACCGATGCAAGAGAGAATCTCTCCGACTCATTCGTTTACGCCTGCGACGACAACTCCTGCGGCGTACATATCGTATTTGACGGCAAGATCATTGCGGCTACGAGAGCCAAAAAAACACATTCCAAGAGCTTCAACGCTTTTTCGAGTATAGACTATCCGGATATTGGATTCATTCGCGAGGGAAAGATCAAATATTTCATAAAGGAAAATTTGACCGGGCCCGTTAAGTTCTATGATAAAATCGATTCCTCGGTTGCGGTTGTAAAGCTTATTCCGGGAATGAAGGCCGACATTCTCGACTACGTTGCCAATCACGCTCACGCGGTTATCATTGAAAGCTTTGGAGTAGGCGGTATTCCTTTCTACGAAAACGATGATTTCGTAGAGAAAATCGAGCATCTTATCTCCAAGGGCGTTCGCATTATTATGACAACTCAGGTACAGCACGAGGGAAGTGATATGTCGGTTTATCACGTAGGACTCAGAATAAAAGAGAAATACGAGCTTCCCGAAGCGTATGATATGACTACCGAAACCGTCGTTGCAAAAACCATGTGGGCGCTTCCGCAGACAACGACCGCGCAGGAATTTTCAAAGCTTTTCTATACACCAATCGGAATAGACATAATATAAACAAAAGCCAAGCGGATATTCCGCTTGGCTTTATTTTACAAAAAGAGCTTACGAAGCTGCTTGCCTTCCTTTGCCGCTTCAAGGGCCCTCTCAACAAGTGAAAAATCAGCCACAAGAGAGTGTGGCTTATTCACCGGATCATCCTGAAACATTGGTACAAAATATATGTTTTTTCTCATCAGAAGCGCTGAAATGTTTTTTAGATTTGCTGATATTGCGTCGTTTGATGCTAACGCAATAAGCAATGGTCTATCACTTCTGAGGTGAGCCTTGACCGCCATACAAACGGGTGTATCGGTAACTCCGTTTGCTATTTTTGCTAAGGTATTTCCGGTGCAGGGACAAACAACGAGCGCGTCGAGTGGCATTTTCGGGCCGAACGGCTCCGCGTCCTTTATAGTATGAATTATATCATTATCACATATTTTGCGAACCTTATCTTTAAAATAATCGCAATCTCCAAAACGAGTGTCGGTTGAATATACAACGTCGCTCATTATTGGCATTATATCGTAACCCGCGGCTTTTAATCTTTGCAAAACCGACATGCTGATGCCCATAGTGCAAAACGAACCGCACATTGCATAACCAATCATTGCTTCCTCCGTATCAACGATCAAGCTTTATCGATTTCTTTTAAGGCTGTTGTAATCGTATCGTAAATATATTCCGCGGCGCTTACGGGAGCGTATCTTCCAGGAAGCGACGGCGCGTATATTATATTAAAATCAAGTTCTCTTGCGGCTTGCGAGTCTATTCCGTACGGAAAGGATGCAAGCTCGATGTAAAGGGGACGCGTCTGCATTTTTTCTATAACCGCGCGATCAATTATCACACTTGGAACCGTATTGAAAATAACTGCCGAGGAATCAAGCGCATTTGCAATTTCAAATGTATTTTGGCGATTTAAAATATCAACGGTGTCATAACCCAGGCTCCTCGCTTTTTCAAGGGCTATTTGATCTCGGGCACATACCGTTATCCTGCCGCCCATTCCATGAATAAGCTTACACAAATAAGAAGCGATCCTACCGAATCCAAGCACGGAAAATCTTGTTGAGACAACCGTCGTATCTGTCTTTTCCATAGCTATCATAAGCGCGCCCTCTGCTGTAGCGACTGCGTTCTTTAACAATAATCCCTCATCACCGAAAACGTCAATTACAATATGACCGTTTTCCCGAAGCGCTTCAGCAAAATCAGTGGGGAATATCCCACCAAATATTACCCTTTGAGAATGCTTTGAGCTTTCTTCAATTACTTTGTCAAGCCTCAGCTCAAATTCGGGATCACATGAAAAAACCGTTTCTTTGTTCTTACTGACGGGAACGGGGAAAACAATTACGTCGGATGAAGAAAACAGCTTGCCTATATCGTCCTTGAACACCCTCGTAGAATATCCGTCCTTATTCAAAATTTCAGATAAAACCTCAATACGTCTGTCACCGCCGACAATACCAAAAACATGTGATTTTAATTCAGTATTCATATAACAGATCCTCACAAAATAATAACCCTTTACATTACAAGTATATGTCAATTTTAAAATAATGACACAACTCGACACGAAAAAACAAGATAAACTGTTATTTGTTCTTTTTCACTTAATTTGCTCAATATTTATTAATAAAATGCGCGGATATTAACACAATGTTCATACAATAATTTTTCACTTATGATATAATTATACTGTATATAAAAAATTTTAAATAAAATTTTCGGAGGACTATTATGGCTGATCTTAAAATGCTTGCCATTGACCTTGGTGCATCAAGCGGAAGAGGTATCGTTGGCTCGTTTGACGGCGAAAAGCTCACACTTAGAGAAAATCACAGATTCACAAATGACCCCGTTTTCGTAAACGGCAGCTTCACTTGGGACATCTTAAGAATTTTCTATGAAATCAAGCAGTCTATTACTAAGACTGTAATTAACGGTGACAATATCACAAGCATGGGTATTGACACTTGGGGCGTTGACTATGCGCTTATCGACAAGTACGGCAGAATGATGGCCAATCCTTATCACTATAGAGATACAAGAACCGTAAACATCACAGACTACGTAAAGCAGTTTGTTTCTCCCGAGGAAATATATCGTGTAACAGGTATTCAGGCATCTGACTTCAATACTCTCAACCAGCTTGCGGCTGACAGAAGAGACAATCCCGAAGCATTTGAGACAGCTGACAAGATGCTCTTTACTCCTGACCTTCTTAACTACTTCCTTACAGGCAAGATGGCTACAGAATATACAATCGCATCCACGGGTATGATCCTTGATGCAGGTAAGAGAGAGATTGCTTATGAGCTTACCGACAAGCTCGGCATCAAGCGCTCGCTCTTCGCTCCTCTCGTTCAGCCCGGTAACTGCCTCGGCGGTCTTCTTCCTCAGATCAACGAAGAGGTTGGTAAAAACAACATCAAGGTTGTAAACGTTGCGGCTCACGATACTGCAAGCGCAGTTATCTCCGTTCCTGCGGACAACGACGACTTTATCTACATATCCAGCGGTACTTGGTCACTTATGGGCGGCGAGTTCAAGACTCCTCTTATTAATGACGCTACAAGACTTGCTAACTTCACAAACGAAGGCGGCGCTCTCGGTACTATCCGCTTCTTGAAGAACATCATGGGTCTTTGGATCCTTCAGGAATCCAGAAGACAGTGGATGAGAGAGGGCACTGAATACAGCTTCCCGCAGCTCATCAGCTTGGCTCAGCAGGCAACTCCTTTCCGTTCTCTCATTAATCCCGACTACTATACATTCGGTACTCCCGGTAATATGCCCGAAAAGATCCGTGATTACTGCCGTATGACAGGTCAGCCCGTTCCTGAAACAGTTGGCGAGATCGTACGTTGCATTGAAGAATCCTTGGCTCTTAAGTACAGATACACCGTTGAAACAATTGAAAAGCTCAACGGCAGAAAGACACAGAAGATCAACGTAATCGGCGGCGGCTCCAAGGATGCGTTCCTTTCTCAGCTTACTGCTGATGCGTGCGGTATTCCCGTAGTAGCAGGTCCTGACGAGGCAACATCCATCGGTAACCTTATGATGCAGGCTATCGCTGCAGGCGAGGTTGCTGACCTTGCACAGGCGCGCGAGGTAGTAAGAAACTCCTTCCCGCTCAAGAACTACGAGCCCACATCCGACAGAGGGGCTTGGGATGCAGCATTTGAAAAGTTCTGCAAGCTTCAGTAATTTGCTTTAAGGATCAAAATAAACCAAGTATTGTCTTTATACGGAGGAAAATAAATATGAAGGAAGCACAGATCGCAGAGTTGAGCGTAATTGGTATGAGAGGCTGTGAGGCATTTGCAGCTCAGGTTGATAATTACCTCAAGGAATGGCGCAGACATAACAGTGAAGAGACCTACCTTGCGGAAGCGCACTGCCCGAGATTCGGCACAGGCGAGGGCAAGGGACTTATTCACGAGTCAATGCGCGGTCAGGACGTTTACATTCTTTGCGACGTATTCAATTACGGCGTAACATACAAAATGTACGGTCAGACAGTTCCCATGAGCCCCGACGACCACTATGCAGACCTCAAGAGAATTGTGGCCGCTATTGCCGGTAAGGCGAGAAGAATTACGGTTATTATGCCTATGCTTTACGAAGGAAGACAGCACAAGAGATCCGCAAGAGAATCTCTCGACTGCGCTATTATGCTTCAGGAACTCGTAAATATCGGTATTTCAAACATCATTACGTTTGATGCGCACGATCCCCGAGTTTGCAACGCTATCCCGCTTTCAGGCTTCGACAATGTCCGCCCCTCCTACCAGATGATAAAGGCGCTCATCAAAGCCGTCCCCGATATTGAGATCGATAAGGAGCATCTTATGATGATCTCTCCCGACGAAGGTGCTATGAGCAGATGCATGTACTATTCATCCGTTCTTGGCATTGATATCGGTATGTTCTACAAGAGACGTAACTACTCCGTAGTGGTAAACGGTAAGAATCCCATTGAAGCTCACGAATACCTCGGCTCCGACCTGACGGGTAAGGACTGTATCGTTGTTGACGATATGATCTCCTCGGGTGAGTCTATGCTTGACGTTTGCCGTCAGCTCAAGACCCGCGGCGCAAAGAGAATCTTCGTATTCTCAACCTTCGGTCTTTTCACGGACGGATTTGATAAATTTGATCAGGCATACGAAGAGGGAATCGTAACCAAGGTATTTACTACCAACCTCGTTTACCGCCGTCCCGGTCTTCTTGAAAGACCTTGGCACGCTGACGTAAACCTCTGTAAGTACGTAGCTTACCTCATCGACACACTCAATCACGACACCACCATCAGCCAGCTTCTTGATCCTGTAAAGAAGATCACTAATATCGTTTCAAAGCACAAGGCTGAAATGGATGAGGCTAAATAATAAAACCTTAGCGGGCAGAAAACCTCTGCCCGCTAAATTTACATATACAATAAAAAGCACCGAACTTTTCATTCGGTGCTTTTCATTTAAGTAACATATCCTATTAGCGGATATCTACGTTAACTCTCTTGCCGAGGTCAGCGGAAGCTGCCTTAATAACGGTACGAATAGCCTTAGCAATTCTGCCGTTCTTACCAATAACCATACCCATATCCTCGGGAGCTACGCTAAGCGTAAGGTTGATGGAATTTTCGGTTTCCTCGCAGAGTACTACAACCTCATCGGGACTGTCAACAATAGCCGCTGCTATGTTACGCAGTGTTGCCTTTAAATCTGCCATTATTAAACCTATCCTTCTTTATTTTCTGATTTTAAAATACGTAAGATTTTAAAATTAGCCAATAATGCCGGACTTCTTCAAAAGTGCCTTAACTGTCTCTGTGGGCTGAGCGCCGTTAGCGATCCACTTCTTTGCGGATTCCTCGTTGAACTTTACTTCAGCGGGATTTGTGCAGGGGTTGTAATAACCGATCTCCTCGATGAAACGACCGTCTCTGGGGTAACGGCTGTCTGCTACAACTACACGATAGAAGGGAGCCTTCTTCTGACCCATTCTCTTAAGTCTGATCTTTACCATTTTTTTGTCCTCCAAAATTTTTATATATATTTTTTATATTATTTATCCGCGTTGCGGTATAAAACTGTGTGTGGCTCAGAAGGGAAGCTTCATTTTCCCGAGAGCACGTTTTCCTTGCTTTGACTTAGCCATTCCTGAGAACTGCTTCATCATTTTCTTTATTTGGTCGTACTGCTTTAAAAGCTTGTTGACCTCTTCAACCGAAGTACCGCTACCCTTAGCTACACGGATTTTGCGCGAAGCATTGAGAAGCTCGGGATGCTCACGTTCCTTCTTGGTCATTGACTGAATGATAGCTTCCTGTCTTACAAGCAGCTTTTCATCAAGATTTGCACCCTTAAGTGCGCCGGGCTTCATACCGGGAACCATTGCCGCCAGCTGATCAAGACTGCCCATGCCCTTGAGCTGCTGCATCTGATCGAGGTAATCGTCAAGGGTAAATATTGACTGACGGAGTCTTTCCTCCATTTCAGCCGCCTTTTTCTCGTCAAACTGCGCCTGCGCCTTATCAATAAGAGTAAGCACATCGCCCATGCCGAGAATTCGCCTTGCCATTCTATCAGGGTGGAAGGGCTCAATTGCGTCAAGCTTTTCGCCCACACCGATAAACTTAATAGGCTTGCCCGTTACGTAGCGGATGGACAGTGCCGCACCGCCTCGTGTATCACCGTCAAGCTTTGTCAAGATGACACCCGTAATATCGAGCATATTATTGAAGGTCTCCGCAACGTTTACGGATTCCTGACCAATCATTGAGTCAACTGTCAAAAGAATTTCATCAGGGTTAACCTTAGACTTGATGTCGATCAACTCCTGCATAAGCACTTCGTCGATCTGAAGACGACCTGCAGTATCAACGAACACCATATCATAGCCCTTTTGAGTGGCATATTTCAAGCCTTCAGATGCGATCTTAACAGGGGATTCCTTGTCGCCCATCTGAAAAACGGGAATACCGAGCTTTTCTCCGACTACCTCGAGCTGCTTGATAGCAGCGGGACGGTAAACGTCGCAAGCAACGAGCAGGGGATTCTTGCCTTGCTTCTTGTACATACCCGCGAGCTTGCCCGCGTGTGTGGTTTTACCCGCACCCTGAAGACCTACCATCATTACTACTGTCGGAGGCTTGGATGCGATTGTAAGCTTGGACTGTGTTGAACCCATAAGCGAGGTAAGCTCCTCGCAAACTATTTTAATAACCTGCTGACCGGGGTTAAGAGATTCAAGAACCTCCGTACCTACGGCACGCTCAGATACAGTTTTTACAAAATCACGAACAACCTTAAAGTTTACGTCAGCTTCAAGCAATGCAAGCTTAATCTCTCGCATGCCTGCTTTAACGTCGGCCTCGGTAAGCTTTCCTTTGTTCTTGAATTTTTTGAAGGCGTTTTCGAGCTTTTCACTCAAGTTTTGAAACATAAGACGACCTCCTTAAATAAACGGTTTAACCTACACTCTTTAAAAGCAGAGTAATTTCTTCCTTCAATGAATCGGTAAGATTCTCTTGCTCACAAATCTCGAGAGCACGGCGCGCGTGCTTCTGCGCTTCATCAAACTTCTTGGCAAGACCAAGCTTTTCCTCGTAGAAGAGAAGCTCCTCCTCAGCCTTCTTGATAATATCTCTTACGCCCTGACGGGAAATACCCATATCCTCGGCGATTTCAGATAAAGACATATCATTATTATAATAGGCATCGAGAGCGTCCTTTTTTCGTTCGGTAAGCACGTCTCCGTAAAAATCCAAAAGATAACCAATATTCAAGTTTTTTTCAAACATTAATATCAACCTCTCTTTCGGAAATGAGTGTAAAGCAAAACACTTTACAGATTATAACATGTATTTTTAATATTGTCAATAGCTTTTTAAAATATTTTTCGGAAATTTTTTATTATAAATATAATGATGAAACAGGATATTTTCCGACACACCGGAGAATATGCATATATTCACCTTATTTTTGCATAAAAATTTTGAATTTGTGTATAAATATGCATAAAATTATTATTTTTCCGAAAAATAATGAAAAAATATTCAAAAAAGTTTAGAAAACGTATTGACAATACGAATTCACAGTGATAGAATATACCCATAGTTAATTTTTACTTAACGGGGGAAAAGAAAATGAAAAAGATATTAGCTTTCATCCTTACAATCACAATGATTATCGGAACAGTTGCGGCACTTACATCTTGCGACGGACTTGAGGATTTCGTTAAAGATGATCCTTCGGATTCCAACTACGTAGCAATTGATGCTAACGACCTTCTCTCAGAAGATTTTGGTATCGCTATCAAAAAGGGCGAGACAGCTCTTATGAATATGGTCAACGAGGTAGTAGACGCTTGGGTTGCCGACGGCACAATGACAAAGTACATTGATTACTACGATGCTCTGGCAAACGGTGAAACACCCAATGCAAACGGTATCAAAACAAGCTGGGATTTCGGCAATGCAACTGAAACGATCACAGTTTACACGGAAAGCGGCTTTGCACCCTTTGAATTTATTTATAACAATGAAATCGTCGGCGTTGATATCGCCATCATGAATGAGGTAGCCGAAAAGAACGGTATGAAGGTTGAGGTCAAGGACGTTGACTTCAATACTATTACAACATGCGTTAAGAACTCTACGGGTTATGCCGTAGGCGCGGCAGGTCTTACGATCAACGATGAAAGAAAGCAGGAGGTTGATTTCTCAAGCATTTACTTCAGCTCCACACTTGTAATCGTATCCGCGAAGGATAAGGCTATCTCATCCGTTAAAGATCTCTCCGGTCTTTCCGTAGGCGTACAGGAGGGCACAAGCGGCGACCTCATCATTACAGACGCTAAGAACGGTGGATTCACATTCACGGATTATGACGAAAACGATAACGAAATTGAAGTAACTGTTACAGTAGGTTCTAATACCTCTATTAAGCAGTACAAGCATTATGCACAGGCGCTCGCTGATCTCAAGGCAGGACGTATTGACGCCATTCTTATGGACAAGCTTCCCGCGCAGATCATGCTCGCTAACGCTGGCAACTAATATACCATGGAATGAGAGGGCATTCGAATGCCCCCTCATTCTCCGTGTTATAAATCTTTTAGAATTTGGATAGTATATATGACAGTAATTGATATATTTGAAATACTCAAAAATCCTTGGGGTATCATAACGGGAATCATAAATTTCTTTGAGTCCATTTGGAACGGCTTTTTAAGCTTTATTACCACACCCCCCGCAGAGATCGGTAACAATATTGCTGATTTTGGCGTTTCAATGCTCAAAAAGTTTATCAAGGCATTCCTTATTCAGGATAGATGGAAGCTTTACCTTGAAGGCTTAAAAAACACACTGACGATTGCATTTTTAGCTGCAATCCTCGGCGTTGTACTTGGTGTTATATTTGCACTTATAAACTATGTTAACAAGAAAACGGGTAAGCTTAAATTCTTATCTGTCCTTTCAAATTTTTATATCACTATAGTTAGAGGCACACCCGTAGTGCTTCAGCTTATGATAATGTACTTTATAGTACTTGTTTCCTGGAATTTCAAAATAACGTTCGCATCCTTCCCGATAATTGACAGTGATATTCTTATCGGCGCTATCACGTTCGGTCTTAATTCCGCATCGTATGTTGCAGAAATTGCAAGAGCCGGATTTGAGGCGGTTGACGACGGTCAAAGAGAGGCAGGACGCGCGCTTGGTCTTAATACCGCGCAGACAATGTGGCATATTATAGTTCCGCAGGCGCTCCGAAACTGCTTGCCACCTCTTTTCAATGAATTCATTACTCTCGTTAAGGAAACATCCGTTGTGGGTTACGTAGGCATTTACGATCTTGGTAAAATTCCCGGCGTTATCCAGTCAAGAACGTTTGACTATTTGTTCCCGCTAATTATTTCGGCGGTGCTATACCTTGCCGTGGTAGTTATTCTGACCGCAATACTCAAGCTTCTTGAAAAAAAGCTCGCAAAGAGTGACCGAACTCCTGTGAAAATCAAGGGAAGGGGGAAAAAATAATGATTAATAATACTGAAAGAGAAGTCCTTATATCAGTTAAAAATATGAGTAAGGCATTTGGAGACAACGTTGTCCTCAATGACGTATCAACCGATATTTATAAAGGTGAAAAGGTCGTTGTTATAGGCCCCTCGGGTGGCGGAAAAAGTACTTTTCTCCGCTGTCTTAATTGCCTTGAGGATCCTACGTCAGGCTCAATTTTCTTCGGCGGCGACGATATCGCCGACGTTAAGGTGGATATCAATATACACAGACAAAATATGGGTATGGTGTTCCAATCCTTCAATCTTTTCAACAACCTGACGGTTCTTGATAATATCACTCTAGCACCTAACACGATCTTTAAAAAGAAGGCTAAGCAGCTTGGTAAAACCACAAAACAGATCAAGGAAGAAAACAAGCAAAAAGCCCTTGAATTACTCAAGAGAATCGATCTTGTTGAGAAGGCAAATGCATATCCCTCTACGCTTTCGGGCGGTCAGAAGCAAAGAATTGCAATCATTCGCGCGCTTGCAATGAACCCTCAGGTAATGCTTTTCGACGAGCCGACCTCCGCGCTTGACCCCGAGATGGTAGGCGAGGTGCTTGATCTTATGAAGGAGCTTGCTTACGAGGGAATGACTATGGTTTGCGTAACACACGAGATGAATTTTGCGCGTGAGGTTGCCGACCGCGTGCTCTTTATTTGCGACGGAATCATTGCAGAAGAGGGAACTCCCGACGAGATTTTCAACAACCCCAAGCACCCCCGACTTAAACAATTTTTAAATTCAATTATCAACTGAAAAAGCATCCGCCAAAGGTAAAATTTACCGTGGCGGATTTTTTCTTTTAAAGGTAAAAAATTATTTGTAGCAGCGCATATTTATGTTGACTTTTCTATATATAGATGATATAATTAATTATGTATGTAAATTTCCATAAATATAGTTATTTGATATATTCTGCCCAAGGAGGCAATTATGAAGATCACTAATGATTTTTTATCCGAAAACAACAATAAAAAAAGTAAAATTGCTTTTATAATTATAGTCGCTCTTACCGTAATTCTTATAACGTCGATCATTATCACAACAATTGCCTTTATCCTCCCTACGACCATTCGCACGGAAGCAGGTGAGGAGCCCGAATTCGACGTAATATTCAAAACGGGCGACTACGAGCTTGGCGAGGATTTTGATCCCGATTGCATCAATCACCCCGGAAAATATAAATTCAACGTTTCAATTGGTAATCGCAGTAAAAAGGTTACTCTTATCGTAACCGACACACAAGCCCCCGACGTTAAGCTTCATGAAAAGATCTACGTTTCTTCAATAAGCATCGTTCCCACAGTTGAGGATTTCATTGATACTATCTACGAGGCGGACGCCTATACGGGTGAGATCCTTATGGATATGACATTTGCCTTCCAAATGGGACAGTCTTATGAGATTGAGTTGTATTTCAAGGATCCCTCCGGTAACAAAACCGAGGTTATGACAAGCATTTTGTCCTATATTGAGGACAATGAAGCACCTGCGATCGAGGTGCCGAATATGATTTATTTTGAAATAGGTGCGCCCGCTACGTACAGACAGTACGTCAAGGCAACTGATAATTGTATCGGCAATATCAAGCTTGAGATCGACGATCACAACGTAAATTACAACAAGGAAGGAACCTATACGGTTAACGTTTCGGCTACTGACGTGGCGGGTAATAAAGCAACTGCTCAGGTGCCGGTTCAGATCACACCCTCCAGTGAAAAAACATCTATCGAGGATCTCAACAAAAAGATTGAGGCTATCGCCAAGGCAATCATAAATTCGGGTATGACCACCGAGGAGCAGTGTCGCGCTATTTATACGTATGTTCAGTCCAATATAAAGTACGTTTCGTCCTCAGTTGGAGATGGCTATATTGAAGTCGCTTACAATGCGCTTGACACAAAGCGTGGCGACTGCTATTCCTTCTTCTCAATTACAAAGGCGTTTCTTGATTATCTCGGCATTGAAAACATGCAGATTCAAAGAACTCCTGGCAAGGGCGAGGGAACACACTATTGGAATTACGTTAATATCGGTACAAGAACGAATCCGCAGTGGTATCACCTTGATACTACAGAGCTCGTTTATAACTTCAACGTAAGCGGATGTCTCTTGACTACGAAGCAGGTAGAGGCGTATGACAAATGGCGCGCGGGTGTTTATTTCAGACATTTTGACAAAAATTCCGTGCCTGCATCTGCCACTAAAATTATCACACCCATTCCCGAGCTTGAAAATTATATGAATTAAGGTAAAATATGTACTATACAAACATTTTACAGTATCTTGAAGAAACCGCGCCGAAGCACCCCGAAAAGATTGCTTTCTCGGACGGAGTGGATTCAAAGAGCTTCAACACTCTTCTTTATGAATCCCGCGCGGTCGGTAGCTTTCTTTTATCAAAGGGACAGACTAAAAAGCCGATCTTAATTCTTATGAATAAGCATCCCGATACAATGTCGGCGTTTATGGGTGCTATCTATGCGGGCTGCTATTACGTCGCTATCGACTCCGAAATGCCTGAAATAAGAATTAAGCTTATTATTGAAAGCCTTGATCCCGAGATTCTTATTTACGACGAAAAAAATGCCAAAAAAGCGGACAAGCTTCCCGAAAATATAAACAAATATCTTTTCTCGGAAATAAAGAACACTTCGGTGAATACTCCTGCGCTTGAAAAAGTAAGAAAAGAGCAGATTGACACCGATCCCATTTATATCGTATTCACGTCGGGCTCTACGGGAATACCGAAGGGAGTTTCCGCCTGCCACCGCTCAGTTATCGACTATACTGAAACGCTGTGCGAAGCAGTAGGATTTAATACTGATACCGTATTCGGTAACCAAACCCCGCTTTATTTTGACGCGCCCTTAAAGGAAATTATGCCCACCTTAAAATTTGGCGCAACCACATATTTTATACCCAAGCAGCTCTTTATGTTCCCGACAAAGCTTTGCGATTATCTCAACGAACATAAGATAAATACTGTTTGCTGGGTAGTTTCAGCCCTTACTATGATCTCATCCCTCGGCGCGCTCGAAACTAATCCCCCAAAGTATTTAAAAACAGTTTGCTTTGGCAGTGAGGTATTTCCGATTCCTCAGTATAAGCTTTGGAGAGAGGCTTGCTCCGATGCCGAATTCTTTAATCTCTACGGACCTACCGAGGCAACGGGTATGTCGACCTTCTGGCACGCGGATCGCGAGCTTGAGGAGGGAGAAGTAATTCCGATCGGCAACCCCTTCCGCAATACGCAAATTCTTTTACTTGATGAGAAGGGAAATGAAGTACCCCACGGTGAAATCGGCGAAATATATATTCGCGGAACTTGTGTTACGCTCGGTTATTTCAACAACAAGGAAAAGACCGACGAGGCATTCGTTCAGAATCCCCTCAACAAGTCCTATCCCGAGCTTATTTACAGAACGGGCGACCTTGCTAAATACAACAAATACGGCGAGCTTGTTTTCGTATCCCGCCGTGATTCCCAGATAAAGCATATGGGACACAGAATCGAGCTTGGCGAGATAGAAGCCGCGCTTGCAAATTGCGAGGGAATACAAAGAGCTTGCTGTGTTTACAACAACGAGCAGAAGAAGATATACGCTTTCTACGTTGGCACAGTTGATGCAACGGCTCTCACAAAGGAGCTCAAAACACTTTTACCCAGGTATATGATACCTAACGTTACGGAAAAGCTCGACACAATGCCGCTTACACCTAACGGCAAGATCGACCGAAAGCTATTAAAAGAAAAAACATTATCATAAAGGAAAACACTATGAACACACTTCTTGAAATTTTGAACGATCTTCATCCCGACGTGGATTTTACAACCGAAGAGGCGCTCGTTGACGACGGAATCCTTGACTCACTTGATATCGTTACGCTCATTACCGAAATTAACGACAAGTTTGATGTATCCATTCCCGCTGAGGAGATCATCCCCGAAAACTTCAACTCCGCGGCTGCTCTTATGGCTCTTATCGAGAAAATAGACGAAGAATAATTTTAAATCAGGAGAGGACACAAAATGTCTTTTACTTCATTTGAATTTTTCGTTTTCCTTGCTATAACCCTTCTTTTGTATTATATTCTCCCGAAGAAAACGCAGTGGGTAATATTGCTTGTCGCAAGCTTTATTTTCTACGCCTTTGCGGGTGGATTTTATTTACCTTATATACTTGTTACGATAATTTCATCGTATATTATCTCAATGCTCATGAAAGCCAATGCGAGCAGGGAAAGGGTATATATTACGGAAAACAAGGAGTCGCTTGACAAAGAACAGAGAAAGGCTTACAAAGCAAAGGAAAAGAAAAAACGCTTTTACATACTGATAATCGGTCTTGTAATCAATTTCGGTATGCTTGCCGTGTTAAAATACACAGGCTTTACAATTTCCAATATCAATTCTATAATTCATATATTTAATAAGGAAGCAACTATCGGAATACCAAGCCTTATCCTTCCTCTCGGAATATCATTCTACGTTTTCCAAACTACGGGATATCTTATTGACGTTTACAGGGAAAAGACACAGGCTGAGACGAATATTTTCAGACTTGCTCTGTTCGTTTCATTCTTCCCTCAGCTTCTTCAGGGTCCCATCTCAAGACACAGCGACCTTGCGTCTCAGCTCTTTGAGGAGCACAAATGCAAATGGGATAACCTGTCCGCAGGTCTTTTAAGGGTTACTTACGGCTATTTCAAGAAGCTTATTATAGCGGATACCGTAATGATCGCTATCTCAAAAATCGTCGGCGCACCCGACACTTATAGCGGTATTTACGTTATCTTCCTCATTCTCGCATACTCAGTACAGATCTACGCCGACTTTACGGGCGGTATAGATATCACGATCGGTATTGCTGAAATGCTCGGCATTAAGCTCCGCGAAAACTTTGATCATCCCTTTGCTTCCAAGAGCACAAAGGAATACTGGAACCGCTGGCATATCACGATGGGCTCGTGGTTTACGGATTACATTTTCTATCCGTTGTCCATTTGCAAGCCCATGCAGAAGCTATCAAAATGGAGTAGAAACAAGCTCGGTAACGCGTTGGGCAAGAGAATACCCGTATACCTTGCAACTATCGTTACGTGGTTTTTGACGGGTCTATGGCACGGCGCAAGCTGGAACTTTATCGTATGGGGACTTCTTAACTGTCTTGTGATCCTCGTATCTCAGGAATTGACTCCTCTGTACGCTAAATTCCACAAGGCGTGTCCCAAGCTTGTTGAATCCAAATTTTGGGATATCTTCTCAAAATCAAGAACCTTCTTGCTTATGGGCACTATAAGAATTCTTGATTGCTACCGTGATGTTCCTCAAACGTTTAAAAGCTTAGGTACTATCTTCTACCGATTCGACAGCTATGCCGATTTCTTTACGGGCGGCATAAAATCCTTAGGACTCGGTCTATACGAATATATACTGTTAGCCGTTGGAATTATCGCAGTATACGTTATAAGCAAATTCCAAAGAGCAAACGGAGAATCCCTGCGCCATAGAATATCCAAATACCCCGCGCTTACGTTCGCGTGTGTTGCTTTACTTATTCTTTTGATAATGATATTCGGCGCGTACGGGCTCAATTACGACGCTTCACAGTTTATTTATACACAATTCTAAAATATAAAGGCGAATTAAATGCAAAGAAAAATCAAGATAACGATTTCTCTTGTCGCATCAGTTCTGTTACTCACACTCTTCTTAACGCTCGCCACTCTCATAGTTGCGCCTAAGGGCAACAATCCACCCGAGCGCGGACTTATCGGAGAATACTATGACGAAATAGATTCAGGAAATACCCATCAGGTGCTCTTTGTTGGCGACTGCGAGATATATGAATCCTTTATCCCTCCCGTGCTATACGAGGAATACGGAATTACCTCCTACGTGCGCGGAAGTGCGCAGCAGCTAATTTGGCAGTCATACTATCTACTTGAAGAAGTCTTTAAATATGAATCTCCCGACGTTGTAGTATTCAATGTGCTCTCAATGAAGTACGGAGAAGAGCAAAAGGAAGATCCCAAAAGAGAAGAGTATAACAGAATGACTCTCGACTCAATGAGAAATTCAATAATTAAACACAATGCTATAAAAGCGTCTATGACCGCCGAGGAAAGCATACTTTCGTATTATTTCCCGCTTTTGCGATACCACCAAAGATGGAAGGGCGATCTTACCGCCGATGACTTTAAATATATCTTTGGTACGGACAACGCTACTCACAACGGTTATTTGATGCAAACAGATGTAAATCCCAAAACCGATAATCTTGCGGGCAGACCTCTTTCTAATTACGAGCTTCCCAATATATGCTTTGAATATTTGGATAAAATGAAGGAGCTTTGTGAGAAAAATGGAGCTGAGCTTATTCTCATCAAAGCGCCGACGAATATTCGCGGATATTGGTGGTATGACGAATGGAATGATCAGATCGTTAAGTATGCCATAGAGAACAGTCTTATCTATTACAATTTTATCGGAAACGAGGCTATCGGAATAGATTGGTCGATGGATACATACGATAAGGGTATGCATCTGAACGTTTACGGTGCTGAAAAGATGACCCGCTATTTCGGAGAAATCCTTACACATAAACACGGGCTTCAAAGCCAAAAGGGAAATGACCGAATTGATGCTATTTGGAATGAAAAATACAGCAAGTACATTTCTCAAAAGAATGAACTCACAGGTAAATAAAGGACGGAAATAACAATGAAGAAAATTCTCGTATTGCTCTTGGCAATAACAATGATTTTAACTGCGCTCGTATCCTGCTCTAATCCTCAGGGCAACGGTAATGACGGGCCCGACCACACAAACGACGGAGAATCTGCCAACATCACAGTTGCGGCGGACGCGTTCAAGCTTGAATATAACGGTGTATCGATTTCCCCTAATGCTGAAGCGAAGCCCATTATCGAGGCACTCGGAGAACCTGTTGATTACGCCGAAACACCCTCCTGCGGCTTTGAAGACAAGGATAGAACATATCAGTACAATGGATTTATTATTGATACGGTAGTAATTAACGGAGTAGAATACGTTTACTTTATTCAGCTCACAAACGACACCGTTGAAACCGCAGAAGGTGTATATATCGGTATGACGACAAGTGAAATTACCGAAATTTATGCAAATAAATGTTCGGTAAATAATGACGGGCACATCGAGGTAGCGTTTACGGGCGGACGCCTTAGCTTCTTCATGAAAAATGGCGCTTGCACGTCTATCGCATACGAATCCACATCAATCTCCGACCTTGAAAAATCAGAATAATTCAAAAAATCCCCTTGCGCGGCTGTGCAGGGGGATTTTTAGCACTGTTCACAAAAATTTCACAATAATTATTGAAAAATATTTTGAAAATGGGTTGACAATCACAAAAAAAGTGGTAAAATAGTATCATGAGTTAGCACTTAATCGTTTTGAGTGCTAATTTGATCAAAAATTCAGTAGATAATCACTCAAAAGAGAAAGGAGTTACTTGATATGAGCACTAAATCAAGCGGTGAGCTTAGCGAGAGAAAAAAGCTTATACTTAAAGCAATTGTTGAGGCACACATAGCTGACGGAGAGCCTGTCGGTTCAAAGTACCTTCTTTCGAATGAGCACTTGACCTGCTCGTCTGCTACTATTCGTAATGAAATGGCAGAGCTTGAGCATATGGGCTACCTTGAGCAGCCTCATACATCCGCAGGACGAGTGCCGAGTGAGCTTGGTTACAGATTCTACGTTGACTCTCTCATTGAATCCTACGCGATGACTACAAAGGAGATCGGTGAGATCAACAAGATCCTCAAGGCTAAGATGAATCAGCTCGATCAGATACTGCTTACCGCATCAAAGCTTGCGGGTAATCTTACCAATTACACAAGCTTCCTTATTAAGCCTAAGGCATCCAGCGTAAGCATCAAGAGATTTGACGTTATTTATCTTAACAGTCACGGAATGCTTCTCGTTATGATAAGCTCGGGCGGTAATATAATTACCAAGCAGCTTTCCTTTGAAGAGAAGATCTCCCAGCTTACAGTTACGGAGCTTTCAATCGCGCTCAACGATTTTATCGCAGGGCTTACTGCCTCCGAGATCACGCTTCCCATTATTATGGAGCTCGAAGCGGCTATGGGCGACAAATCGGGCATCATCTCTCCCATTATTAAAATAATTTACGAGAGTATGAACGAGCTTGACGAGGGCGACCTTCGTGTAAGCGGTATGGACAGACTTTTGCAGTATCCCGAATACAGCAACAAGGAACAGCTCCGCGAGCTTCTTACAACTCTTGAAAACAAGGACGATATTCTTGAGATCGTATCCGACACCGATACTGATCATGACCGTGTAAACGTCGTAATCGGATCGGAAAGCTCGGTAAAGGTCATGAACAACTCCGCGATCGTTTTCAAGCCAATAGTAAGGGACGGAAGGACACTCGGCGCGATCGGTATTATCGGTCCGAGACGAATGGACTACGCAAAGGTTGTAGCGACGATCGACGAGCTTACGGATAACGTAGAAAATATTTTAAATGAAAATAATCTGATTAATCAGGCGAATGAAACAAGCGAAGGAGACAACAATGGCTGAGGAAAACAAGACCTGTGAGTGCGAGCTCGAAAACAAGGAAGAGCTCGTAGAAGAGGCGTCCATCCCTCACGAAGAAGAGGTAAAGGCAGAAAAGGTCGAAAAGAACGAAAAGAAGAAGGTCAAGAAGCTTGAGACCGAAATAGCGGAGCTTAAGGCTACGATTGACGAAAACAACGTAAAAATTGCTGAGCTTAACGATAAATATATGAGAATGATCGCGGAATACGATAACTTCCGCAAGAGAAGCGCAAAGGAAAAGGAAGGCATCTATGCGGATGCTTACGGCGACGCGATCTCTTCAATTCTTCCCGTTCTCGATAATATCGAGCGAGCTTCGGCTTACACGGATGCAGAGGCTGTGCTTAAGGGTGTACAGATGATACTCAAGGGCGCTGAAGAGGCATTCGATAAAATGGGAGTTAAATCATTCGGCCAGAGAGGCGATGAATTTGACCCCAACCGCCACAACGCAGTAATGCACGTTGAGGACGAAACACTCGGCGAAAACGTCATAGCCGAGGTATTCCAGAAGGGATATATCAAGGGCGACAAGATCATAAGATATGCTATGGTAACAGTAGCAAATTAAACACGAAAAAATTTATTAACCCAAGGAGGAAATTATCATGGGAAAAATTATAGGTATAGATTTAGGTACAACTAACTCCTGCGTGGCAGTTTACGAAGGCTCCGAGCCCATCGTTATCCCCAATCCCGAAGGAGCAAGAACAACACCTTCCGTTGTTGCATTTTCCAAGACAGGCGAAAGAATGGTAGGTCAGGTTGCAAAGAGACAGTCCATCACAAACCCTGACAGAACAGTTATCTCCATCAAGAGAGATATGGGTACAAATAAGAAGGTTGAGATCGACGGCAAGTATTACACACCTCAGGAGATCTCCGCTATGATCCTTCAGAAGCTCAAGGCTGACGCTGAAAGCTACCTCGGCACAAGCGTAACACAGGCTGTTATTACAGTTCCTGCATACTTCACTGACGCTCAGAGACAGGCTACAAAGGACGCGGGCAGAATCGCAGGCCTTGACGTACAGAGAATTATCAACGAGCCCACAGCAGCTGCTTTGGCTTACGGTATTGATAAGGAAAACGACCAGAAGATCATGGTATTCGACCTCGGTGGCGGTACGTTCGACGTATCCTTGCTTGAAATCTCCGACGGCGTATTTGAGGTTCTTGCTACTGCAGGTAACAACAAGCTCGGCGGCGACGACTTCGACCAGAGAATTATCGACTGGATGGCTCAGAAGTTCCAGAAGGAAAACGGCATTGATCTTCGTAACGACAAGATGGTTCTCCAGAGACTCAAGGATGCTGCTGAAAAGGCTAAGATCGAGCTCTCCGGTATGTCCGCATCCAACATTAACCTTCCTTTCATTACTGCAACAGCAGCAGGCCCTCTCCACTTTGAAGCAACTCTTACAAGAGCAGAATTCGATAGAATCACATCCGACCTCGTTGAAGCTACAATGGGCCCCACAAAGCAGGTTCTCCGCGACTCCGGTCTTTCTGCAAGCGAGATCGACAAGATCCTTCTCGTAGGCGGTTCTACAAGAATCCCTGCAGTACAGGAAGCAGTTAAGAAGTTCCTCGGCAAGGAACCCTTCAAGGGCATCAACCCCGACGAGTGTGTAGCAGTTGGCGCAGCTATTCAGGGCGGCGTTCTCGGCGGCGACGTTAAGGACCTTCTCCTTCTCGACGTTACACCTCTTTCTCTCGGTATCGAGACAATGGGCGGTGTATTCAACAGAATCATTGACAGAAACACAACTATCCCCGTAAAGAAGAGTCAGATCTACTCCACAGCTGCAGACGGACAGACATCCGTTGAGATCCACGTTCTTCAGGGTGAGCGCGAAATGGCGGCTTACAACACAACTCTCGGTCGCTTCAACCTTGACGGTATCGCACCCGCTCCCCGTGGAATTCCTCAGATC
>JAZRDO010000004.1:0-5223 GCA_045660325.1 Eubacteriales bacterium | reverse complement strand
CCCATTGCCCAATATTCCCCACTGCTGCCTCCCGTAGGAGTCTGGACCGTATCTCAGTTCCAATGTGGCCGTTCAACCTCTCAGTCCGGCTACCGATCGTAGACTTGGTAGGCCGTTACCCTACCAACTATCTAATCAGACGCGAGCCCATCCTTGCGCAATAAATCTTTGGTTACAGAAACATGCGATCCCGTAACATTATGCGGTATTAACGTCCGTTTCCAGACGGTATCCCCCACACAAGGGCAGGTTGCACACGCGTTACTCACCCGTGCGCCACTGATCACCCCCGAAGGGGATCACCGTTCGACTTGAATGTGTTATGCACGCCGCCAGCGTTCATCCTGAGCCAGGATCAAACTCTCGAACGTTTTGTATCTTTACTGCCGTAGCAGTTAAAATCTTTTGTGTCCGAGTTGCTTATCTTAGCTTCTCTTTTACTTTTTAGAGTCTGTATTTCTCTTTGAATTGACAAGATATATATTCGCACTTGCTTTCTTCTTTGCTTTGTACTTCTATTATCTTCTGTTGTTCAATTGTCAAGGTTCAATTTCGCTTGCTTTTTTGCGTTGCAAGCTCAATTAGTATACCACATTCAAAGCGGTTTGTCAATACCTTTTTGAAACTTTTTTCAATTTTTTTATTGATTTTTCAACTTTAAATGCGCTGTTGCTTTACACAACTCGATTATTATACCACAAGCCAAATATATTGTCAATACCCTTTTAAAACTTTTTTCAACATTTTTCAAGGTTTGGCGAATGTGTATATTTGCACACATTTTGGCACCCTGTTTTGTACAATATGCTAAAATGGCCACTAAAAGCAAAGGGTTGCGACATCGCAACCCTTCATTATATTATATATAGGATTATTTCATAACCGCGCCCTTTGCTGCGCTGTCAACGAGTCTTGCATATCTTGCAAGCCAACCGGATTTAACGTTGGGTTCGGGAGCTACGTACTTTTCACGTCTTGCGGCAAGAACCTCATCGGAAACGAGAACGTTGATCTTCGCGTCAGGGATATTAATTTCAATGATATCCCCTTCTTCAATAAGACCTATATTTCCGCCAACTGCCGCCTCAGGACAAACGTGGCCGATTGATGCTCCTCTCGACGCGCCCGAGAAACGACCGTCCGTAATGAGCGCAACCGTCTTATCAAGCTTCATACCTGCCAAAGCAGAGGTAGGATTGAGCATTTCTCTCATGCCCGGACCTCCAACGGGGCCCTCGTAACGAATGACTACAACGTCTCCGTCAACTATCTTGCCCTTATAAATTGCGGCGATAGCCTCATCCTCACTATTGAAAACTCTCGCGGGACCGCTATGGCAAAGCATTTCGGGAGCAACTGCACTTCTCTTTACAACGCAACCGTCCTGCGCAATATTACCCCAGAGGATCTGTATGCCACCCGTCTGGCTATAGGGATTATCAATGGGTCTGATAGCTTCAGTATTCTTAATATATGCGCCTTCAATATTTTCAGCAAGGCTCTTACCCGTTGCCGTGATAACACTTGTATCAAGGAGCCCGCGCTTATTAAGCTCAGCCTGAACTGCGGGGATACCGCCTGCGGCATCGAGGTCCTGCATATGTGTATGTCCTGCGGGAGCGAGATGACAAAGATTAGGAACCTTCGCACTCATTTCATTGAACGTCTTAAGATCAAGGGGAACACCCGCTTCGTTAGAGATAGCAAGAAGATGGAGAACGCTATTAGAGGAGCATCCGAGCGCCATATCGCAAGCGAGGGCATTCTTTATAGACGTTTCATTGATGATCTGACGGGCTGTAATTCCCTTTTCTACAAGATTCATAATTGCCATACCCGCATGCTTTGCGAGCATAGTTCTCTTTGAGGAAACTGCGGGGATAGTTCCGTTGCCCGGAAGCGCGATACCAAGGGCTTCACAAAGACAGTTCATAGAGTTTGCGGTATACATACCTGCACAAGAGCCACAACCGGGGCAAACGCCCTTTTCGCACTCGTCGAGCTTACAAGCATCAATAATGCCCGCCTTATACGCGCCAACCGCCTCAAACATCTTGGAAAGAGAGGTTTCCTGACCGTCATACGTGCCCGCAAGCATAGGACCGCCCGAGCAAACAACCGCAGGAACGTCCATTCTCACTGCCGCCATAACCATACCGGGAACGATCTTATCACAGTTCGGAATAAGCACCAAGCCATCGAGCTGATGAGCCATAAGCATAGTTTCAACGCTGTCCGCGATAAGCTCGCGGGAAGCGAGAGAATACTTCATACCGATATGTCCCATTGCAATTCCGTCGCAAACACCGATAGAAGGCACCATAATAGGCGTACCGCCCGCCATTCTGACTCCCGCCTTTACCGCCTCGCAAATCTTATCAAGGTGGAAATGTCCGGGAACGATCTCACTGTGCGCGGAAACGACACCGATCAAGGGGCGCTCAAGCTCCTCCTTTGTATATCCCATTGCATAAAACAAGCTTCTGTTCGGCGCTCTTTCCGCGCCCTTTGTTACATTATCAGATCTCATTTCGTTACCTTTCTTGAAAGAAAGGTAACCCAAAGAACTTTACTAAAAGTTCTTATTTTCCAAAGTCTATCTTTCTTTCATTATATAATTCTACAACACGCATTTTCTTAAAAGAAAGGTAACCCAAAAAACTTTACTAAAAGTTCTTATTTCCCAAAGTCTATCTTTCTTTCATTATATAATTTTACAACTCATATTTTTTGAAAGAAAGGTAACCCAAAGAACTTTAAAAACAGTTCTTATTTTCTCAAGTCTATCTTTCTTTCATTATATATATTGCTTATTACTTACTTAGCTTTTTGCCAACTACCGCCACAATGCGAACGATTGCGGGAGATACAACGAGATTTACCAAGAATTCTCCTACAAAGTTAAATCCTGCAAGTACCAAGAAAATAAATTCAAGAGCAGGCGTAACGGTTATAAGCTCCGTTCCTGCCATTTTTGCAAGCTCCATCTGAACTGTTCCCATATCGTTAAAATAGAACAGTATCATACCTAATACGAATATACCTGTATTAATAATCGGCGCACTTATAGAAGCAATAACGGTTGTTAATATAATGCGCTTTTCGCCAAGCGCCTTATTAAGTCCCTTGTATATAAGTCCTGCTCCAAGACCTGTTGCAACCGCCTTTAAAAGACATACAACAACAAACCAAAACGGATGCAGCTGCCAAAGGATCATGGAAAATCCGTCAATTCCCAAAATACCCATAAGCATTGTTATAATGCCGAAAGCAAGGCCGAGGAAAGCGCCTTCCTTCCAACCAAGCAGGAATGCACCAATAACGATAGGCACTAACACAAATGACATTGGCAAGGGTCCAATCTTAATAAACGAGCCCAACATCTGCAACACCACGACGAGTGCCACCAAAAGTGCAAGCTGCACAAGCTTCAAGACCTTCTTATTAGTCTTCATATAAAATTCTCCTTGAGGGAATTCCGCCCTCTGCTGACGTCCCAACCTTACATTCGGGTACGTCGCTTAAAATTTATAAAAACGGACGAGCCGTAATTATATCAAAATTATTTTACGTTATTTTTATATATGCAGTAAAGACCGAAAAGAGTCAGGCTTTCGTGATATTCAAAGTCGCGTTCAATATGTGAGAAAACGACGGGGGCAAGTCCACCCGTTACGAAAATCTTCGCGCTTCCCTTCTCTATCTTCATCTCTTTTTCAAACTTATCAATGAAGCCGTTTATCATAATTGCATTGCCGAGTATAACGCCCGAACGTACGGATTCATTGGAATTTTTACCAATTGCTCGGCTGACACCCATAGGCGCTACCGAGGGGATCTGCGCGGTCTCGCCGTGCAGGGATTCAAGGGAGATCTTAACACCGGGCAAAATGCAATTGCCAAGATACTCCTTCTTTTTATTAAGTGCAGAAACTGTGGTAGCCGTTCCCATATCGACGATAATGGCATCGCGAACGTCATCCCCCATAAGAGCTATTGCCGCAGCGGAATTTGCAACCATATCCGCACCAAGCTCGGCGGGGTTATCGATCTTGATAGAAACACCGTTTTTGAGTCCGGGGCCTACGATCTTAGGCTTCTTACCCGTAATATTTTCCGCGCACTCGCACATTTTATGCGTAAGCATAGGAACTACGGAGCAAATAACCGCTCCGTCAAAGTCGTCTTTGTTTATACCGAACGTAAAAAACATACCGTAAAACATGGTTATGTATTCATCGCCCGTTCTGTTTATATCACTGGAGAGCTTGAATTTATGCAAAAGCTCGCCACCCTGTGAAAACACTCCACAGGATATACTCGTATTTCCGATATCAATTGCTAAAAGCATAAACTTGTCCTCCTGATAGTATGTCTATTTCTTTGGCGAAAATAGTAATAACAATTATTGAAGTTTTTGAGGGGAGCGCGAGGGGAAACTTTTTTTAAAAAGTTCCCCTCGCGTTACTTTCAATAATTATTTTTTAAGCCAGCTCATCATTTCACGAAGCTCAGCGCCTGTCTTTTCAAGCTGATGCTCGGACTCAACGCGGCGAGTTGCCAAGAACTTAGCCTTTCTGCCTGCAGAGAATTCCTGCATAAACTCGGAAGCGAACGTACCGTCCTGAATTTCGCGAAGAACCTTCTTCATTTCCTTACGTGTTTCGTCAGTGATAAGGCGCTTACCTGTTCTGTAATCACCGTATTCAGCAGTATTAGAAATAGAGTATCTCATCTTAGCAAAGCCACCCTGATTGATAAGGTCAACGATAAGCTTCATTTCGTGGATACATTCAAAGTATGCCATTTCGGGCTCGTAGCCTGCTTCAACGAGAGTGTCAAAGCCTGCCTTCATAAGCTCTGTTACACCGCCGCAAAGAACTGCCTGCTCACCAAAGAGGTCTGTTTCAGTTTCTTCTCTGAAGGATGTTTCAAGAATACCTGCTCTGCCTGCACCGATACCGGAAGCATAAGCCAAAGCTACGTCCTTTGCTCTACCGGAGTAATCCTGATATACTGCGATAAGAGAAGGAACGCCCTTGCCTTCAACGTACTGAGAACGAACAGTGTGACCGGGGCCCTTGGGTGCGATCATAACTACGTCGATATCCTTAGCGGGCTGAATGAGGTTAAAGTGAATATTAAAGCCGTGAGCAAAGCAAAGAACGTCGCCTTCCTTCATAAAGGGAGCAACCTGCTTGTTGTAAATATCTGCGCAAAGCT
>JAZRDO010000003.1:0-85289 GCA_045660325.1 Eubacteriales bacterium | reverse complement strand
AACAGATACATCGTTCACTTCCCTGAAGAAAATGCTATCTGGTCCGTTAACTCCGGTTACGGCGGAAACGTTCTTCTCGGTAAGAAGTGCTTCGCGCTCCGTATCGCTTCCTTCCTCGGTCGTAAGGAAGGCTGGATGGCTGAGCA
Organism: Eubacteriales bacterium; assembly: GCA_045660325.1. Taxonomy (GTDB): domain Bacteria; phylum Bacillota; class Clostridia; order Oscillospirales; family CAG-272; genus SVTX01. The sequence continues at coordinate 85,143 of JAZRDO010000003.1, read as the reverse complement.
TATGCTCATCCTCGGCGTTCAGTACCCCGACGGCGAAACAAAGTACGTTTGCGCTGCATTCCCCTCTGCTTGCGGTAAGACAAACCTCGCAATGCTTATTCCCCCCGAATTCTACTCTAAGAAGGGCTTCAAGGTATTCTGCGTAGGCGACGATATCGCTTGGCTCAGAGTTGGCGAAGACGGAAGACTTTGGGCAGTTAACCCCGAAAACGGTTTCTTCGGTGTTGCTCCCGGTACTAACGAAAAGTCCAATCCCAACGCTCTTTACACTTGCATGAAGGATACAATCTTCACAAACGTTGTTCACAACACTGCTGGCAATACAGTTTGGTGGGAAGGTCTCGACAACAATCCTCCTACACCCGGTAACGCTATCGACTGGAAGGGCAATCCTTGGGACTGCACAAAGTTCGATAAGAAGGATAAGTCCACTTGCGGCGCTCATCCCAACTCCAGATTTACTGCAAAGGCTATCAACTGTCCTTGCATTTCCTCTGAATTTGCTAATCCTGCAGGCGTTCCTATCTCCGCTATCGTATTCGGCGGCAGACGCGCTAAGACTGCTCCCCTCGTTTACCAGTCCACATCTTGGCAGAACGGCGCATTCATCGGCTCCATTATGGCTTCCGAATCAACAGCTGCAGCTGCAGGCGCAGTTGGCGTAGTTCGTCGCGATCCTATGGCTATGCGTCCCTTCGTAGGTTACGATATGGGTGACTACTGGGCACACTGGCTCAGAATGGGTACACTCATCCCCAATCCTCCCAAGATCTTCCACGTTAACTGGTTCAGAACTGATGACGAAGGTCACTTCATCTGGCCCGGCTTCGGCGACAACATGAGAGTTCTTATGTGGATCCTCGACCGTTGCGAAGGTAAGGTTGACGCTAACATCACTCCTATCGGCTATATCCCCAATGCTGAGGACATTTGCATCGAAGGACTTGAGGGCATCACACTTGACACTATCCGCGACCTTCTCTCCGTTGACAAGGCTTCTTGGCTTGAGGATGTTGCAAACATCAAGGACTTCTACGCACAGGTTGGCGCAAGAGTTCCCGCTACTATGTACGACGAGCTTGCTGCACTTGAAGCAAGACTTAAGGCATAAATTAAAACAAATAAAATCCTCCCGTTATACGGGGGGATTTTTTATGAGCAAACATACAAAAACCTCGTCTTTATACAAGACGAGGTTTATTTTCATTTATTCCTTTTTTCTTCTCTTTTCTTTGCAAAGAAATCCGAAAGAAGCTCTCTGCCCTCATCCTCCATAACGCCGCCTACAATTTCGGGCTTATGGTTTAAAGGATAATCGTTAAAGTTGAATACGCTTCCGCAAGCGCCGGCTTTAGAGTCCTTAGCTCCGTATACGACGCGCTTTATTCGGGAGTTAACGATAGCGCCCATACACATAGGACAGGGCTCAAGCGTAACGTAAAGCTCGCAGGAATCAAGATGCCAGCCGCCAAGTCTTTGGCAGGCGGATCTTATCGCCTGAATCTCCGCATGCGCGGTGGAATCCCCGTTTGCTTCCCTTTCGTTATATCCCGTAGCGATTACCTCGCCGTTTTTCACAATCACCGCGCCTATGGGCACGTCCTGACTCTTGACCGTCTTTTTAGCTTCGTCAAGCGCCAATTTCATATATTCATTATAAAAGTCCATTTAAAACACCTAATTTCATAAGAATCGCCGCAGCAAGCAAGGATATCATATTACAAACTGCAAGTATCATAAACACAAGATTTAATGGCGCGAAAAATCCGCGACGCGAATATTTTTTGGAAAGCACATACTTGCTATTTTCATCCTGTCTCTGAAAGCTATCAACACCTAAAAGACCGTCAACGTAAGTTTTATCAGGTATCGTTCGGATAGACTCCGCTTTTCTTTGCTTCTTTTTCTTTACGTGTCGCATTGAGTGAAGAATAATCAAAAATACACTGATCAAAAGTCCACCAATCAGAACAATTCCGAAAATACTACTATATATGGCATTACCGATTTCCTCGGGGAAAGCATACACAAACGCCGCCATCACGACACTTATAAAATTATTAAGGAAATGAAGAATTATTCCGCCCCAAATGGAGCCCGTCTCGACAACCATATACCCAAGAATAATACCGAGAACAACTGTATAAATGATCTGTCCGGGATTTTGGTGCATAAGACCAAAGAGCACGGCGCTTCCGTAAATGGCAGTCTTTTTACCGTAAGGCAAGAGCGAGCACAAAATAAGTCCGCGGAAAAGGAATTCCTCACAAAATGCAGGAACCATTGCCGTTCCTATCGTATCAAGAATAAAATTATACGCGTGATATTTTTCGGGAACGGGCATTGAGACAATCTGATCGAAATCAATGGGTGCCAACACCAAAAAATTAATTTCGGCCATAAGGAAATTAATTCCAAGCGCCGCAGGGATTATAAGCCAAAGCTCTTTTGTCAGCTTAAAATTAAGCTTCATATCGGGGAAAGGATGCTTTTTTGATATCAGCTTAAAGAAAAGCACAGGAAACATAAAGGCAAAAAGGTACGACGCGTAATATGCAAGCGAGAGGACCGTATCAATAAGATCGCTCGGGAAAATCATACCGATAAATTCCTGCGCAGTTACTATTCCGGCAGAAAAACCGTTAAATATGACATAAAACATCAAAAGTGCCGCACCGATTCTATTACATAAGGACCTGTAATTTTTATCCGCGTTCATATACTGCATAATTTTCCCTCCTCTCTTATTTTCTATTCTTTAAATATTCAATTGCCTTTGGGTGCAATTTACCGTTCAAGGCATGTATATCCGTATTTTCTTCAATTATTTTTCTGACTACGGTAGAGCTTATACCGTCAAAGCTCGGATCGGCAGGTATAAACATAGGCTCTATCTTAGGATTGTGCTCTTTATTCCAATTAGCGTGTATAAGCTCGTATTCAAGATCCTTCGCGTTTCTTACTCCACGCACCACCGCGTATGCCTCAAGCTCGTCACAAGCGTCAATAAGCATTCCGTCAAAATAAATAGCCTCGGCATTCTTGATATGTGAAATGGAAAGTCTTACAAGCTCAACTCTCTCCTCAGGAGTAAACATATACGTCTTTGACTTAAGCGTCTTATCGTATTTTGAAGAATCGTTATTCATTACGGCAACGTAAACCTTATCGAACAGTTTGCTTGCCCGTTCAGCAATATTCACATGTCCGAGTGTAATCGGGTCAAAGCTACCAGGTACCAATGCTTTCATTTTTTACCTCAAATTATACTAATTTCAAAAGTGTAACGTGCGCCATACCGTATTTTGCACGTCTTACGACCTCAAACTTTTCCGCTAAATCGGAATGATTCTCAAAAATATCCTCTTCCTCGCTCTCACAAACTATTATCGAGGTCGGCTTCAAAAGATCCTTCGCAAGCATAAGCTCAAGCGCAGGACAAACCGCACGGAGAGCATACGGCGGATCAATAAAGACAATATCAAACTGGCCGCGGGCGCGCTTTAAAAAGTCGTTCACGTCGCTCTTAATGACTCTCGCGCCGTCAATAAGCTTGGTTTTTATTATGTTTTTATTGATAATATCTATAGCTTCCTTTGAATTATCAACAAAGGTCGCGCTCGCGGCATATCTTGAAAGCGCCTCAAGGCCCATTTGTCCGGAGCCTGCATATAGATCAAGGATATCCCTGCCCTCAATATCAAAGCTGAGCATGGAAAATACCGCTTCCTTTGCTCTTTCACTCGTCGGGCGGGTATTTGTGCCCTCAAGAGTCAAAAGCTTAACTCCACGGGATTTTCCCGTGATTATTCTCATCATATCAATTGCTTCCTTTAAAGTATTCTAATATATTATTAGCATCCGCTGAAGAAATGCCCTTTAGAGATACAAGCTCGTCATAGCTTGCCACCTTGACCTTCTGAAGTCCGCCAAAATGCGAGAGCAATACCTTTGCCTTCGCGTCGCCGATTCCCTTAATTTTTGTCAGAGAGGATTTCTTAATCGTCTTTCGCTTCGCATTTTGCATTCTTGAAACAGTAAAGCGGTGGACCTCCTCCTGAATATTATAAATAAAGGTAAATACCGCGTTTTCCTTGGCAATGCTTATTTCCTCTTTATCCGTACAAAGCGCGCGCGTTTTATGATAATCATCCTTTACCATGCCGAAAACGGGAATATCTATTCCCTTTTCTTCAAGCAGGGCGCGTACGGTTGCAACGTGTCCGCGACCGCCGTCAAGTAAAATAAGATCGGGATAATTTGAATACGAGCCCTCCTCATCAGACAAATGCTCAAGTCTGCGAGAAATCGCCTCGCTCATTGACGCATAGTCATCGGGGTTATCGCTGACCGTCTTTATGTTGAAATATCTGTAATCCGACTTTTTAAATTTAGTTCCCTCTGTAACTATCATGCCCGCAGTTATATGCTCCGAACCGATATTGGAAATATCGTATGCCTCAATTCTCTCGGGGTAAGCTTCAAGACACAAAAGCTCACAAAGACGAACAAGAACGCTCTCATCCTTTTCGTTTTGCATTTTGTAATTCTTCGCTTTCTCCTCAGCATTATCGCGAACCATATCGCAAAGAGTTTTAAGCGCGCCTCTCTCGGGTGTACGAAGCGTTACCTTCCTTCCCGCAAGAATAGAAAGATATTCACCAACAAGCGTCTTTTCGTCATCATCCATATCAAATGACAAAAGAATTTCCTTCGGGATATATTCGCGAATCTTATAATGCTCGCATATAAACGAGCTTATATTTTCACCGTCAAGAATTCTGTCCTGACCGAAAACGTACTCACTTCTATCGCTAAGCTTTCCGTCGCGTATATAAAACACCGATACCGCCGACGAAAGATCATCACAGTAAAGTCCGATAACATCGTGCTCAACGTCGGGGGCAGCTACAACCTTTTGCTTTTGGCTAAGCTTATCAAGGGACAATAGAATGTCTCTATACTTTGCCGCAAGCTCATACTTTTCCTCGTCGGCATACTGAAGCATTTTTTCTTCAAGCTCTCGCTTAACCTCGGTAGTATTACCCTTCAGGATATCATTGGCAAGCTTGATCTTCGAGCTATGCTCCTCCCTTGTTACGTTACCCGTGCAAAGCCCCGAGCATTTATTTATCTGATAATAAATACACGGGCGCTTCTTTCCTATATCTCTCGGAAAGGAAAGCTTACAATTTGGAAGCCCCAATGCTGACGACAGCATATTAATTATAGAAAAAACTGTTGACGTGCCAGAATACGGACCAAAATATTTAGCTCTGTCATCCGCGCGCGTTCTCGTCATAACAAGACGCGGATATTCCTCCGCAGTTATCTTGATATACGGATACCTTTTAGCATCCTTAAGCTTGATATTGTATTTTGGATTATACTGCTTTATAAACGTATTTTCAAGAGTCAGAGCTTCGATCTCGGTGTCGCAGACATAGTACTCAAATCTCTTTACCGCCGCAACCATATTGGCAGTTTTGACGTCCTTTTGGCTGTTTCTGAAATACTGTGTCACACGGTTTTTCAGCTTTTTTGCCTTGCCGACGTAAATTACGCTATCCGATGCACCGCGCATAATATACACGCCCGGTCGCATAGGTAAGCTGTTTGCAAGCTCTAACAGCTTTTTGGTTTCTTCATCTGTCCTTGGCATACCGATAGCTCCTTTCCTAAAAAATAAAAACAAAAACGGCACGGACAAGTAGCGTAAAGCGACCTTCATCCGTGCCGAATTCAAAAGATAAATTATTCGTTAAAGCCGGCGTTAACGAGAGAAACAAGACCGTCAACAGCCGCTTCCTCATCATAACCTTCAGCGATAAGTGTAATTGTCATGCCCTTCGCTATACCAAGAGAAAGAACTCCAAGCAAGCTCTTTGCATTCACCTTGCGTCCGTCCTTTTCAACCATAATTGTAGACTTATAGCAATTCGCCTTCTGAATAAAGAAAGTCGCAGGTCTTGCGTGAAGACCACTCGCATTTGTAATTACAACATCACAAGATTTCATATATACACCTCTGAATAATACTGTAAAATTCATTAATTAAATACATTAAGATACACAATTAGTATATCAAAAATATTACACAAAATCAAGGGGCAATATATAGTATATTTAACCTGTCAGCCAAACATTTTTTGAGCAATTTGCACAAAAATTCCCTGTGACTTATTGTAAGTGACACGTTTTAATATTTATCAACCTTTTCAATACTTGAAACTGTTATCGTAAACTCGGCATTCACGGTATGAACCGTAAGCTTCGAGCCTTCCGTAATATTGCTTTCACCAAGCAAATAATAATCTCCGTTTTCTACGAGCTTAGCATTTCCGTTAAGCTTCAAGCTTCCCGAAAAGCTTACGAACAGGACCTCAGTTGAACCGAACGGCTTATTGGAAGCGCCCTCGGTATTGGAAATTATTTCAAGCGGCGTAGAGCTGTTTTTATCGGGAGCAGCTATATATCCTAAAATCTCACCGTTTTCAAGGTAAACGGTGTCTCCTTCCCTGACATATCTTATTACCCCGTTACACTCTCCCTCACAAACAAAGCTGAGGACATATTCACTGTTATAGCTGTTTTTATCCTCGGCAATGCCCCTGTAAATTTTGAGTCCGAACGTGGCGACAAGACATACCGCAAGAAATATAAGAAAGACGTCGAAGGCGTTTATCTTGAAACGCATTTTTTTATTGTTTTCCATAATAAACCTCCCCGACTCAATTTTCCTGATCCCTGAGGATCAAAAGATTGATTATCTCACCGTTGAAGGTATCGTTATTGATTCGGGCAGATATTTCTCTTCCGACTGCGATCTTCTCACCGGCAAGACTATATCCCTCGTCATCTCGGTACTGAACTGTAGCATGAAGGGTAACGATCACGTAATCAGCATCCTGTTCCTTGCCCGTAACGACAACTCTTTCATTAATGTCAACTACTCTGCCAAAATAAATTGCAGAGCCATTCTTATCAACGTAAAGATTTACACCCTTTTGAATATCATCTATTTCGGCCCTGTCGATCAAAAGCTCGTATTCTATATCTTTACTGTCGTATGAATCGTCAAAACGCGCTACAATCAAGCACGCGCCCGCTACTATTGCAGCCACGAGCAATACAAGTAAAACCGAAATAATAATATCAAGAGCTAACGGAAATTTTGATTTCTTTGAAAATACCGAGCTTACGTTACCGCGCGCTTGTGTATATTTTTCAAGCAGATTATTATTTACCGAAGAAACACCTGAGTCCGCAGAAATATCGTTATCTGCGAGCTTTAGTCTTTCCCTCTCTCTTCTTTTTCTATATGCCATATTATATCCTCTCTATTACGTCAACCTCGGAGGCGGTGTTTTTCATTGTTGCACTCTCGCGAAGCTCAGCTATATGCTCACTGTTTATTTGTGAAGAGATAAGTCCCGCGTAAAGCCAGAAGAGATATCTCATCTGAGCATCATCAAATATACAGCTTACGGAGCCCAAGATCAATGCGGTAACAAATCCGCAAATAAGACCAAGAGTTATTGTTTTAGCTTGGCGAGTTGTAGGAGCAATGACGTATTTTATGCCGTTTTTAAATAATGAAAATGCAAAAACAACAAACACGCATAAGCCGAAAATACCCGCCTCGCAGAATATCTGCATAAACGCCGTTCCGGGAAGGGTCGTATTCGCGACCGCGGGAGAAAAATATCCCGCCATTGCGCTTCGGTAAACATCTATACCGCTGCCAATTCCAAGCCAGTTACCGTCAAGCAGCATTCTCCAGGTATCCTTCACAACCTGCGCGCGATATGCGGAATCCGCCGCGCTATTTTTAAATATACCCTGAAGCATCTCACCATGCATCGATACGTCAACTACGCCGGTATATCCGAGTATAAGCAACACGAGGAATATCACAAAAGCGGCGCATAGCGTAATCAATACGGTATTAACGGTTGATTTAGAGCTATGGAACAAAAGATACAGGAAAACAGCGACAACAAGTGCGATCATAGTTTCCACCGTTCCAAAATATGCAATACTCAAAACCACGGGAGCAAAGCAAAGCAAAAGAGCTACAACACCGTAAATTCTCTTTTTATTAAAGCACTCAGCAATAATAAGCGGAGAAACGATCACTGCCCAAAGACCCGAAATGCGAATATTACTTGAAACGCCCAATTCAGTGCTGCCAACGACTGAACGGTAATCCGACAAAATTGAATGTTCAATTCCGTCATATATCTCAAGATAGAAAACATTCCAGAATTGCAAAATAGCAATGACGATTATAGAAATCGTCAATATTCTAATACAAACGCGTCTTACATTATCATCCTTCGTAAGATTTCCACCCAGGAAAAACGCTCCGAAAATAATAATCACGTTGAAAATCGAGTGCTTCATTGCACCGTTGCCTCCGCTTGAGAACATACCCGCAATGATCATTGCACATCCAAATATTAAAACCATTACTCCCGGCATAGAAATGCGGAAGGTACGTCTGCCGCGAATAAGCTTGATGATATACGAAAATGCAGTTACAAGCACCACTGAAAGCAAAAAAATATCAACGTGCTTTATATATTGCAAAAACGGCATCGCCGCGCAGGAAAAAATAATTCCGATCTCAGGGAATGAGAATATCAAAACCACGCCCACAAGAACAAAGAATATAGAAATTATGTAAAGCGGATTCGTAAAATATGAAAGAACACCGCAGCCTATTCCCAAAAATCCCGCGATGACCATATAAGGCACACCGCCGCGCTTTTTCTGATTCCAAAGCTTTTCCTCAGGAATAAGCAAAAGTCCCTTAGTTATTTTTCTTGCAACCTTACCGCCCGAAAATAGCTGAATTACTGATTTTGAGGACGACAAGAACGGTATTGAGCATACCGCGGTAATACATCCTACGATAAAGCAGTTAATTCCGTCATATCTCGCATCAGGAATTACGTAAATCAAAGCGAAATGCGAAAGAAGAGTTGCAATACCGAACATCATAAAGAAGAAGCCGTAAACCGCAACACTCATAGTAGACAAGAGCGAGGCAATATAACGTCCCACCCGCGCGGGTAATCCGTTTTCAAAAACCACCGCAAGCCCGCGGATCAAGGAATTATTTCTGCGGACGCCTTGCTTTTTCGCTTCTATTTTTCTTCGAATAAAACTATTATTGAAGGTATCTCCACTGCTCAGTATCCATTTTCCAACTATGGACCGCTTAAACAAGGAGGACAAAACGCCTATTATTCTTGTGCCAGCCGCCACAAGAAAAGACCTGTTGCGCTTTTTCTTTTCCTTCGGACTCTGATTCACAGTCAAAGCCTCACCTCCAGACAAATTAAACTGAAATTTATTTTTCAAGAAGGTCGGGACGCTTCATTTTAGTATCCTTGAGCGCCTCTTCCTCACGCCATTTATCAATATTTCCGTGGTGTCCCGAAATAAGAACGTCGGGAACCTTAACGCCGTGAAATTCATACGGCCTTGTATACTGAGGATATTCAAGCATTCCTGAGGAAATGCTTTCCTTCTCATAGCATTCGGGGTCGGAAAGAACTCCTTCCACCAATCGAGCAACACAGTCGGTCAAAATGCACGCGGGTATCTCACCGCCCGTAAGCACGTAATCTCCGATGGAGATCTCCTCGTCAACTATCTCGTCAATAATTCTTCTGTCAACGCCCTCATAATGACCGCAAAGAATTATAAGGTTATCATACTGTGAAAGTTCCTCCGCCTTCTTCTGGTTGAGAATACTTCCCGCAGGAGACATATAAATAACCCTTCTCTTTTCGGGAATATTGCCCTCGTTCTCCTGATTTTTGAGAATTGCCTCATAGCAATCGTAGATCGGAGGCGCCATCATAAGCATTCCCTTGCCACCACCGTAAGGGGTGTCGTCAACGCGTCTGTGCTTATCCTTAGAATAATCGCGTATGTTATGCAATCTTACGTCAATTTTACCGCTTTTTCTTGCTCTGCCAATAACACTCTCGGAGAGAACGTAATCACAAAGGTCCGGGAAAAGCGTCATTATATCAAATCTCATATACCTTAATCCTTAATAAGACCGGGGATAGTCTCAATATAAATTCCGTTTTCAATATCAACCTTCTTTACAAACTCATCAACTACGGGAACAAGTCTTTCTCCCCAAGGGGTAGATACTACGTAAATATCGTGCGCTCCGCGGTTAATAACCTCTTTAACCGTTCCGTACTTCTCACCGCTTATATTGTCAATCACGGGCAAGCCTTCAAGGTCTGCAATAAAATACGTTCCCTCGTCAAGCTCAAAATCCTCTCTCGCAGCATAAAGCGTAGTGTTCTTAAGAAGTGCCGCAGCATCAATGTCCTTAATGCCCTCAATTCCCATAATTACAAACTGCTTGAAGACGGACGCGTGAAGCACAGCTTTTTCTTCGTACGTGTTGCCCTTCTTCATAAATACTCTATCAAGAGACGCGAGAATTTCAGGCTCGTCGCAAAGAGACTGAAGCTTAACGTCTCCCTTGATTCCATGTGTATTAATAATTATTCCGCATTCAAGATAATCTTTTCTCATTTCTTCACCTATATACTTTAATATTATTATTTTATTTTAAATATAAATCTACATTTTACATTATACCACATAAAATTGCAAATTTCAAGCAAAATTGTAGATTTTTATGCCTTGTATAATTGTCTATACTGCTCTTTTTTATAAGAAAAGTAAAAAATTTACAATTACTTAATGAATATCAAAAGGTTTTGATGTATAATATTTGTCAGTGTTAAAAGCAAAATCAAATTGGAGGAATATAAAATGACGATCAATACACTTCTTACAAATAATCCGGGCGGCGGTCTCGGCGGTATTCTTATGATGATCATCCCCCTCGCCTTGGTAGTAGTTCTCTTCATTGTAACTAACCGTTCTCAGAAAAAGAAGGACAAGGAAATTGCAGATATGAGAAACAGTCTCTCTATCGGCGACGAGGTAACAACTATTGGCGGTATCATCGGCAAGGTTGTAAGCATCAAGGAAGAAACCTGCGTTATCGTTACTTCCCGCGACAACACAAAGATCCGAATTCTCAAGTCTGCCATCAGCACAGTTGACGTTAAGGCTGAAGATTCTGTCGACTGATAATTTATCGGTAATATAAAAAGCTCTACGGACATATAATTTACTACGGTAAATTATTTCTGTAGAGCTTTTTATTTTGGGAGATCAATATGAGAAAAAAGAACAATCGGGTCGGCGGGTACATTCCGAGAACGACCGAACCAAAAGGAAATTCAACAATAAAAAAATATTTCGTTGCAGCTGCGCTTGGATTCTTGGCTTTTTTAGGAGCAACGCTGATCCTTTGCTTTTCAGGTGCTTTGATAATATCAAAAAGCCCCGATTCAACTGCGCTTATCCCCTTCGTATCAACGGTATCAATGACAGTTGCGGCGCTTTTAGGCGGACTGGTATGTGTAAAAAAATCAGGGGGATCCCCCCTCTTTTCATCACTGATATTATTATCTACCGTCATGCTATCGATAATTCTTATGACAGTGGTATTTCTGAAGGATTCACACGATGCGCCGCTATGGCAGGATCTACTACTCAAAATCCCGACGATACTTGCCGTGTTTTTCGGCGGATTTATCGGAAACATAAAGAAAAAGCCAAAATCTCTTTATGCTAAATACAAATAAGAGCTGTGATATCACAGCTCTTATCTTTTTACTCTTATTTCCTTATCGCCTAAAATATTGACATTTGCAGCCTTGCAATCAACAATAAAATCAATAACCTCTTTGGTTATCTCCTCACCCGGACAAAGCACGGGAATCCCAGGGGGATAGCACATAACGTAATCAAGCGATATCCTTCCCTGCGCAGCATACAATGTCAAGGTCTCGCTGTCGCACTCAAGTGTATCCGAAGGTGCAACTATGATCTTCGGCGAAGGATAAATCAAAGGATCATTCGTTGAATCCATCCTCTTACACCACTGATCAAAATGGCAAAGCAGGTCGGCGACCTTCAAGATCTTATCTCTATCATCCATCACCGACGTCATAAGGATCAGATAATCTCGGGAAACCATTTCGGGCTCAAAGCCGTTGAGTCGCAAAAATTTTGCAAGAACGTCCGCGGTTACCTTATTCCCTGCAAAATCTACGAGGTTATCACAAAAAACGTTCAATTTGCCTTTATCAAAAGCAAATATACCGCCTTCCGTTTTGTTTTTTCCATAACCTAAAACTCTTATATTTTCAAGGGAATTTATCTTCTCCTCAAACGCGCGGAGAATTTCCGTATATTCGGAGAAAAGCTCGTCCTTATGCTCAGCCATAATTGAGATGCACTTATCGATCGACGAAAGCAAAATATACGACGGACTGCTTGTCATAAAGATAGAAAGCATACGGCGAAGATTTGCGTCAAGCTCCGCCGCCTTTTCCGAAAAAGCAAGGCAAAGCGCGGTCTGTGTGAGCGCAGGGAGAGTCTTATGCAGACTTACGATCGCAAAATCCGCATATTTCATTTGCGCGCTCGGAAAATATTCATTCTCACAAAAAGCGAGATGCGCTCCGTGAGCACAGTCAAGCACAAGGAGTGCGCCGTGCGAATGAACGACCTCCGCTATCCCTTCAATATCCGATATCACACCCTCATAGGTGGGGGACGTAATAACTACAACCGATGCGTTCGGAGTCTTCTCAAACGCTTTGTCAACGTCGTCAGGGGTAACACTCGCAAGTATTGAAAATTCCTTGTAGACATCAGGATATATATACGTAGGATCAAGCGAGTACAGCTCGATCGCGGAATAAACACTCTTATGAGATGCTCTGGACAAAATTATACTGTCGCCCTTTTTCGTACACGCTCCGATCGTGGAAATTATTCCCGAAGTCGAGCCGTTTACCAATGGATACGCGTATTTTGCGCCGTACAGCTTTGCCGCGGAATTTCCAAGCTCTAAAAGTATACCCTCGGGCGCGTGAAGATTATCATAACCGTCAATTTCGGTTATATCATAATCATACGGAAGTCCAAGCTCGTTGCCGTATTTTTGCATTTTCTCGCTTCGCTTGTGTCCGGGCATATGTAAGGGATATCTCCCCTTTTCTTTTATTTCAAAAAGCTTTTCCGTCAAATTAAAGTCCATGTCCATCACCTCACTTGACAGAATTATAAAAGTCGAGCGAATCGAATCCGCGACCTAAATGCTCTAAAAGATACGTCTCTGTCGCGTGCGAAAAGCTGTCAAGCTCAGCTTCTTCCTTTAACTCAAACGAGAATATCTTATTGAACGACGAAAGCTCAACGTAACGAAGAGCCGCAAGCACAGAGCCCGATATCGGACACATAGCGCTCGTATAATTCGAATATTCAAACTCCTGCGAAATACGAGGAATTCTCTTGTTCTTTTTTATAAGACATTCGGGACAGATAAGCTTACCGCCCGCAACGTCAAGGTACATTATCTCCCCCTCAAACTCGTCACAGTATGAGCAGGAGGATATCTCGGGCATATAACCCGACATACACATCGCGCGAAACTCAAAGATACCCTTGATAAGCTTTATTGATTTCTTGCCCTGACAAATAAAATGCAAGGAATTCAAGAGCATACGTAAGATCTCATTTCCCTCGTAATTCTCGTCTGTAAGCTCGTTTGCAAGATCACAGAGATACGTGCCAAGAGCCAACGATTTAATATCACGGGTCAGCTCATAGAAACTCGAAATTATTGAACCGCCCTTTAACCAATAGGCATCATTTTTCTTATAGATCTCAAAATTGGCATAGGTAAAAAGCCCCGTAAGGACAGTGAGCTTGCTCGTGGGAGACTTAACTCCCTTTGCCATAACGGGGATCCTTCCCTTTTCCTCCGTGATTATCCACAGAAGCTTATCGCTGTTACCGTAAGCTGTAACCTTAGTTACAATCCCGTTTGTCGCGAATACCATAAAGATCCTTTTCCGCCGCATACGCGGCTGATTTTATTCCTCGAAATAACCGAAATCCGTGATTCCTCTTTGGCTATCTCTCCAATTTTCCTTAACCTTTACCCAAAGATTAAGATAAACCTTAGTGCCGAAAATCTTTTCAAGATCTGCTCTCGCATAAGAGCCGACTCTCTTTAATTCCTCACCCTTTTTGCCTACGATAATTCCCTTATGTGATGCCTTTTCACAGTAGATCTCTGCTCGAATGCTCATAAGTGATCCTTCGTCCTTGAAATCCTCAATTACAACGGCGATACCGTGCGGAACCTCCTTATCAAGCGTGCGGAGAAGCTTCTCTCGAATGACCTCCGCGGCAACCTGACGCTCGGACTGGTCAGTAACGATATCCTCAGGGAAGAAAAACTCCGACTCGGCGAGAAACTGCTCGCACTCACCAATAACCTCATCAACGCCTTTTCCGTTCTTTGCGGAGATCGGAATAACAGCATCAAAGCTATGCTTCTCGGCAAATGCCGCAATTGTTTCCGCAATTTGCTCGCGACGGTAAAGGTCGCATTTATTAAGCACAAGAATTGTCGGAAGAGCCGACTTCTTGGCATAATTCATTACGTTTTCTTCAATATCGCTGATAGGCTTGCCCGCATCGACAACAAGTATTACCGCATCCGCGTCACCCATAGTTGAATTAGCGGTCTTTACCATATAGTCACCAAGCGTATTTCTCGGCTTAAACATACCGGGAGTATCAAGGAAAACAAACTGATTCTCCTCAACCGTGTGAATACCGATGATCCTGTTTCTCGTTGTCTGGGGCTTTGAAGAAACTATCGCAACCTTCTCGCCGAGAATTGCGTTCATAAGTGTAGACTTACCTACGTTAGGTCTGCCTACTATAGCTATAAAACAAGTCTTTCTCATAAAAAATCCTTTATCTATTAATTTTAACTGTGTTTATTTATAAAATTTTCAACCTCTTTGGACGTAGCGGACTTGAGATTTATACTGTTTTTTACATCAATACCGTGCTGAAGAATTACCTTGTACGGTTCGCCTACTACCTTCTCACCGTATACCCATACAGCGCATCCGGTTCCCTCCACCTGATATTTTCTTACGGTATACAATATCGTTCCGTCGGCTGACGCCTCGGTGGATTCAGTGTATTTGAAGTCCGCAAAGCTTGTCCACTTGATATAATCCTTACCGTTTGAAACCGCGACAACGTCAGCGACCGTCATATATCTTGTCGGAGTTGTAAGTATGCCTGCTAAAAACTCCGCAAAATCATCAGTAGTAAGATCAATATAAGCGGAGCCCGCCTTCGTATTATAGAAAATCACGTTGTCGGGATACCTCTTGTCGGATTTAGGTCCCGTAACCATTATAACATAAGTATCTTCCTCATACTTAATGATATAAAGATGCTGTCTTGTTTCTCTCGTGCTTTGGTCCTTATAAATGTAATTATTAAAATCATCCCACGTTATGTATTGCTTCTTAAGTGCGATCCTACCCGCGTCCTCAAGAGTCATCTGTACCTCACCGTACGTTTTATCTTGACGGCGAATAACGGGAATTATCGTGATCAAAATTCCAAACACAAGGAAAATCGAGATGCAAGCGATAAAGGTAATCGTCTTTACACGGCTTTGAAAAAAGCCTTCCTTTCGCATGCTTACAACGTCGTCGTCAAGAATGCTTTTTCTCTTTTTTGACGCCTTATGTGGCTTATTATCTTTTATTTCGGGAGCTTGATCATGTCTTTTTTCAGTATTTTCAGCTCTCTCATTTTCCTTTTGCGCCTGCAAATCACGTAAGGCGCGTCTTTCACTCGGCTTCACTTTTCTCACCCTTATTTAACGGAAAGTCCGATCATATCCATAATGATATTTTGCTTTTCTCTCATCTCGCGATCATCATCCTCGGAAAGCTCGTGATCATAACCGAGAAGGTGAAGCATAGAGTGAGCGGTCAAGAATGCAACCTCTCGCTCAAAGCTGTGACCGAATTCCTCGGCCTGCTCCTGGGCCTTTTCAAGAGAAATAACAATATCACCAAGCATATTCATCATTTCGTCAACAGGAGGCTCCTCATATTCTCCGTCAAAGTCAAAAAGCGGGAAGGAAAGCACGTCGGTAGGACGGTCGATCTGACGGAATTTTTTGTTAAGCACACGAATACCCTCGTTATCAATAAAGGTAACGGACACCTCGCAGGGATTACCGTAGCCCTCAAGATCAAGAGATGCCTCAATAGACTCGCGCACAAGCATCTTCAGCTTATACGTAAGTACGATCTTGTCCTGCTCGTTTTCAAAATATATCTTAAGATTCATTTTTCTTTTCATTTTTCGTGCTTCCTTTCATTGTAAGGTCTATGATTATCTTTTTTTACCTGCTCGTTTCTTTGCGAGAGGGATTTTTCATATTTTTCATATGCAAGAATGATCTGCTGGACGAGCTTATGTCGTACAACGTCTCGCTCGGTAAACGAGTGGATCGCAATGTCGTCGATATCCGCAAGTATCTTTACCGCAGCGGCAAGACCGCTTTTTTGTCCGTACGGCAGGTCTGTCTGCGTAAGGTCACCAGTAACGACAGCCTTGGAATTAAATCCAAGACGAGTTAAGAACATCTTCATCTGCTCGGGCGTACAGTTCTGCGCCTCGTCCAAGATAATAAAAGAATCGTCAAGAGTTCTACCTCTCATATATGCTAAGGGCGCTACCTCAATAACTCCCTTTTCCACCTGTCTTTGATAATTCTCCGCACCCATCATCTCGTAAAGAGAATCGTAAAGCGGGCGGAGATAAGGATCGATCTTGCTTTGAAGGTCACCCGGCAAGAAGCCAAGCTTTTCTCCCGCCTCAATAGCAGGACGTGTAAGAATGATCCTTGAAACCTGCTTTTCACGAAGCGCCTTTACTGCCATAGCAACCGCAAGAAAGGTCTTACCCGTACCGGCGGGACCCGTGCCGATAACTATAGTATTTTTCTTGATCGCGTTTACGTACATCTTTTGTCCGACGGTCTTCGCCTTTATGGGCTTTCCCTTCATCGTAACACAAATCGTATCGTCGGAAAGCTCATCAAGAGTTGACGCCTCTCCGTTCTTTACTGTTTCAAGAACGTACATAACGCTTGAATCCGTTATATTTTCGTTGTATTTCGACATTTTTACAAGATAAATTACTGTATCCGCAGCAAGCTTGACGTTTGTATCGTCCTCACCGCTTACTGAAATGGCATCCTCTCCGGAATCGCAGATCCTGTTATTGATACGAACCGAAAACGCCTTCTCGATTATCTTGATATTAGCGTCACAGCTACCAAAAACCGCCGCGATAACGTCAGCATTTTCAACCTTAATAATCTTTGTGCTCATTTGTTCTCCATAGCATTAATTTTGCAGATCAACGTAAAATTCACTTGTTTTAGCAATATTTTCAATACTGACAACGACACAGTGAACCGAAAAAGAATCCTCATCAAGCTTTGACGTTACCGTCTTCTTTACAAGAAACTCAGCGCCACTCTCGGAAATCCTTTTCTCAAGCTCGGCATAGGCTAAAGCCTCCGCCTCCTCGGGTGTTCTCTCTGCCTCCACGATTTTGTATTCGTGAAAGCTTACGGTCGTTATACCAACGGGTATTTCTCCCGCCCCCGAGATGCCATAGTTATCCACAATATATATTGTATCATAAAGATATATATTATTTCTATACTTTTTGAAAATGTTAAATGTTTTCCCATAAA
This sequence comes from Eubacteriales bacterium, assembly GCA_045660325.1. Taxonomy (GTDB): domain Bacteria; phylum Bacillota; class Clostridia; order Oscillospirales; family CAG-272; genus SVTX01. The sequence continues at coordinate 67,421 of JAZRDO010000003.1, read as the reverse complement.
AATTTAAACTTTTTTCACAATTTACTACTCCCGTGTACTGCTTTTTCGCATATTTCAGTGGGATTTCTATATGATATTCATCGACAGTTCTCGCCATTATCTCTCCCGCAGCCCGCGTGTAACGGATACCGACCGTTTTACTGTCGTAAATTCCGCTTATAAGAATGTCTCCCTCATCCACCATCTGCCCTGCCTTGACGACCACGTTGCCGACGTATCCCCTTACGTTTTCAATTATTCCACTCTTTTTGGCAACGACGTTGGCAAATCCACCCCCGCTCGTCTTGTCCTCTCCTTTTTTGTTTTCCCGTATTTCAACGTTTACAACGTTGCCCGAAAGATTTATCGCGATAAAGCCTATATCATCACTCTCTATCTGAATCTGATTTTGTACCTTGTTTACGTCAATAGCCGAATACCTCTTGCCGACCGAAACACCGTGATTTTCAAGCATTTCGCAAAGTTCGGCAGTTGTCAGCGTTTCGTTACCTACAATACGTATATCCCAGATAATGCTGCCGAAATAAGCAATAAGCAAAATCGCCATAATTACTCCCGTCATAAGACCGAAGCGATATTTGAAGCGCGCAAGATAAAACGGCAATCCCACGCGGTCAACTATTTCAAAGCTTATCCCACGCTTATGCATCACCCTCTCAAGACGCTTAAGATCAAAAAACTTTACGTTAAAAATTACGTTACCGCAAGGATCAACGAAAAACGAGCTGTAGGCTATGCTCTCCTCCATACACACGTTAAGCGCATCAGCCACCAACGGCTCAGACACCTTAACACGCGCGCTTCCCAAAAGAAAATATACTAATTTCATGACCTTACTCCGTCGACAAAATTTATTGAGCTGACTCTTCCCGTGATCTCAACGCCGCCAAGATGATACACGGCGCAATTAAGATCTATGCCCGAAATAACAATATCAAAATCTCTTGCGCGAAGTACCATCTCCTCGGCAGTGTATTTCAAGATCCTTTTGACTCCGCGAATAAAAACACTTGAATTGCTGAACGTTTCAAGCGAAAAATCAAGATCGCCCGAAACAAACAGATCGCCCTCATTTTTCTTTACGTAATCACTCAGGCGCTGACGGACACCGCCCCTATTTTTATCCTTCATAAAACCCCCGAATAAAAAATATAAATATAAATGCCGTACTCAAATATATGTTAGACGAAAATTTTTATTCGTGAGGAGCTGCTGTATGACCGCGCAAAAAGCCTTAGGTGACCGTATCATATTTAAGCGAATACGTGTGGGCGCTATTGCCGTGCTTGGATTAATTTTATTCGCTGTTTTCTTTGTCGAAACGCCCGTAATAATCCAAAGTGCCAAGGAATCGCTTGTTATTTGCGGAAGTGTTATTATTCCCTCGCTTTTTCCGTTTATGGTGCTCTCAGAGCTGCTTCTCCTGTTCAGGATCGATCGGCTTTTTGATAAGCTTTTTGGAAAAATATTTGAGAGAATCTTCAAAGCTCCTAGAGAAGCGATTTCAGCATTCGTATTGGGTATGATATGCGGATTTCCTGTGGGAACAAGGCTCTCGTATTCCCTTTACGAAAAAGGAAAAATCTCAAACGACGAGCTTTTACACCTTCTTCTCTTTTGTAATATTCAAAGCACCGCATTTATTATCAATACCGTCGGCGCAACACTCCTTGAATCACGCCGCGCAGGGGTATTTATTTACCTGTCGCAAATTGTCGCGCTTGTTATAGTCGGAATACTGTATCCGAGAATCTTTAAAATTAAAAAATCAACTGAAAACACCGAAATTTCTACAAAAAATATGCGCCTAAGCCTTGCCGTAAAGCTAACTCGATCCGTGGTCGGCTCGGTTACAGGTATTCTCTCAATTTGCGGATTTCTCGTCTTCTTTTCCGTGCTTTGCGGCATTTGCTTTGATATAACCGAAAAGCTTCAAATTCCAAGAGTAATCCCTCTTGCGCTATCCTCTGTTTTGGAGATGAGCTGCGGATGTATTCGGGCGGCGCAGTGCTTACCGCCTCACCAAGCATTTATCTTTTCATCAATGACATTGGCATTTTCGGGACTATCCCTTCACTTTCAAATATTCTCGCTATGCAAGGAAGCAAAAATCAATTACGGTAGATTTTTAATATTTAAAATTTGCGCCGCCGTAATCGCAGGTGTGTGCACCGCATCTTTTGATTTTATTTTTAAGATTTTTCCATAAAAGTATTGACAAATTCATACGGATTTGTTATAATAACTGAGTCGATTAGTCGACGTGCTGATATGGCTCAGTCGGTAGAGCACGTCATTGGTAATGACGAGGTCATGGGTTCGATTCCCATTATCAGCTCCAACAAATAAAGGGTGGCATTTGCCACCCTTTATTTGTTCGATCGGACTCATCGAATCTGAACCCACGCAAATCCGCAAGGATTTGCATAATTTGCGATTTGATTACTTTGATTTAAATATACATTGTCGCAAATTTGGGTTCAGATTCCCATTTTACCATTGACTTTTTTCATTAAATCGGGTATGCTTATATTGGCAGAGCGAGCGGAGTGGGCAACTTCCTTTTCGGATGTCCCTTCCGTCCAGACCTCTGCCTTTTCTATAGAATATCTTATCACCTTTGTAATTCGCGCGCATCTGCTCGAGCTTACCGCGGCTTACCTCGATCTTGTCGGTATCGGCAACCGTGGACATACTCTGTTTTGCGACATTTTTGTCGGTTTTGGGTAAAGCATGACGCTCATTTGAGATTTTTTCTCCGGAAACTGTTGACTTTTTCTGATTTTGTGGTATACTAATTATAGAAGCATCACGAAGGAAGACGTACGATGGGTTGTTCCCATACTGAGACGCCACGTCCTTTGTGATGTTTTTTATTTTCGTAATATCTTTAAGTCTTTTGCCTCGTTTGTTGTTTTCAACATTTATCAAGCCTTTATAGAATTCGTTTGAAACTTTAAATATTACATCAAAATAATATTAGAGATAAGTAACAGACGTGTCGATGTTCGATTTGTATCGGATATGGTATCGTCCATGACGCTCGTCTCTTTTTTCTCTTGACATTTTTCAACTTTGTGGTATAATACTATTGGAAGAAGCGCTTTCGATCACGTTACCTACGGGCCGTGAAACACCATGATTGGTGGGCGGTTCTTCCGTTTTTTGTTAGTCTGTGCCATCAGCATTAATATACATAAATTTTGTTTTTCCCTGTGCCAAACCTGCGCTTAAATTGTTGTGATTCAGTAACATTATTTAATTTCATCTTGACATTTGATCCGTTATCGCGTATACTATACATGAAGCCATCTTGAGGCAGGGCCCCGGACAATTGGAGTCCGGCCTTCTGTAGTAAAGATATGGCTTCTTTTTTATTCCAGTAAAACAACTCAACCGCTCCGTTAACGCTACTGTTAATGGCATTGTTCAACTGCGTTAATGCATTTGTTTTTGCTAATCACGACGCTCATTTGAGATTTTTTCTCGTGAAAGTGTTGACTTTTTCTGATTTTGTGGTATAATATTTATAGAACCATATGTGGTTAATGCTGACGGCAATTGTAGCCCGAGCGCCTTTAGCCATGTATCGGTTCTATTTTTTTGTTCATTAACGTAATATATTTTTGACTTATCTATTAAATTTTGTAAATTTTGAGTTCTTCTTCCATACACACTTGTAACCACAGCAAAATCCATTACTTCCCCGTCTTTGTTTTCGGGGTTAAGTAGCACGGATAGCATTACAGGCTTATGGCCTTCAGTATATACTCCGCCAAAAACAACAATACTTCCTTCAATTGTTTTGGATTGCATTATTAAAATAGGGTCTTCGAGAAGATTTATAGCGGATTTGATAATATCCAATGTCATTGAAGAATTATCTTTAAGGATCTTATTGATCTTTGATGCGCCAATATATATGTTATAATCCTTTACCCCAATGCTTTTAAGAACATCAGTAGTTTGACCAAGCAAAAATCTTTGACCGCTCTTCGCACGTTCTTCAGCAGTAGTTGTATCGTACCATTTTTGAATTTCTTCAGCATAAACCTTATTCAAAGCTAACCTCTCCGTAACCTGCATGTTTTCTTCATTCATGCTTGTTACGGCTTTTTCTTTGCCTTCAGACGTTTCTAACGCACGTGAAAGTGCGTTATTGCCGTGGTTGCGAGCCTCGAGCTCGTTGAAATGTTTTTTGCCGATTTCGTATTTTAACTCAAATTTGCCGCATCTTCAGAAATGTTTTCATCAAAGGTATTGCTATTTTCGGAGTTTTGTGCTATAATATCTATAGAGGTGGTAGCTCTACTGACCGTCTGTTCTACGGACTTACGGGGATTCGCAAGAATCGGGCTACCACCTCTTTACATTTTATTGAACTATTTAACTTCATAGATAAGTACTATATTTTCAATCTTCTTTTGCGTACTTTCACATATTATTAACCCTTCAGAATCTTGAGATAAAATTCTTTTTCCGCTCTTTCTTTCGTGTATCCCGCGCGAATTGCCATCTCCTTCAGATCCTCCGCCTTCTTCTGATATTTCGGAATTTCTTCTTCCGTAAGATAAAGCTTCTCTTCGCAAAATTCCACGTTGACTCTCTTCTCTTCGCTCATCATAAACCTCCTCGCTTCCTTGCTGGCTTTCTGTTAATGGGTTTATTATATCATTTTCAGAATCGTTTGGCAAGGATTATTTGCAACGTTTTCCTGCACTTTTTCTGCGGGAAATTCCATTTCATACGCCTTTTTCTCAGCTAAATTCGTGTTTTCACTCAAATTTACCACATCTTCAGAAATGTTTTCATCAAAGGTATTGCTATTTTCGGAGTTTTGTGGTATACTACTATTAGGAACCACCACAGAACCGAGCTCGGACGTTGCATCAGGGCCTTTATTGGTATTGATGAGCTGTGAGGTTCCTTTTTTATATCCTTTTTCGCCTATGAAAGCACTCACTATATAGAGTGTTTTCTTTTTTGTATCCGCTACTGCTTGCACAACATAATAAGACTTATCACCGATTTCTTTCTCATACAACACTGTATCAGCAGTCCTATTCCTGCCGTTTTTCATATATGAATACGCCTGCGTTTTTCCAGAAAGAGATAAATCATCAGGATATTGCATTATATACTCCATTTTTGCAATATCAACGGGATTGGCCATAGAATGATCTGTCGATCCATTGCTACCGTGATCATTCAAAATATGTTCTATTTGTCGTGCTTCAATCGCAATTTTAAACGAGGAAACATCTATACCTGTCAATTCTTTAAGTTTGCTCAACACCTCTGAGGAAAGCCCGCGCAATTCGACTTTATCATTGTCCTTGAAATCATCCTTTTCAACTCGTTCAATTAGTTCAAGTATTTCCTTGTTAACTGGTGCATTCCGATACTCTTCAATAACCTTATCCAGGCTCGTGTTCTCAGAAAGTTTGCTTCTAAGTTTTTCAATAATTCCATTGATTTCGGGAAGAGTCATCTCATGTGAGATCATTTCTGTTACATAATTGTATATCCAGTAACTCTGCCCCTCTTTAATGACGGCAAAATGTTCTCCCGCTTCTGCAAACACGTATACTCCATCTGCAAGATTGCTCTTAATCTTCTTAGGCAAAGTTTTAGCGTTATTACTCTTCGCAGTCTTTGCCATAGATTTTCTTCGTACTCTCGCAGATATTTCCTCCTGGTGATCATAGAGATACTGTTCAAGCCTTGCCTGCACACCCTCAAAGCTATCGACATAGAATTCTTCAAGGCTTCCATAACCGAGATCACGCGCAAAAGCCTCCTGCTGTTCTCTCGTAGCAGTCTCCTTATACTGATTGAGCGTCTCAGGAGTCATTCTCGCAGCGCCGTCCTTTGCGGCAGTTTCAAACTTATTAGAGTCAAGCATCAATCTTCCCGTCGCATCGGCAACAGAAAGCTCCGCAAGCGCGGGGTTCTTTTTGCGAGACATCATTTTTTATATTATCTATTGACAAATCTCTTCTTTAATGTTATAATACCCATATAAAATAAAAACGTAAACACAGTGATTAAGAGGAGTATGCAACAACCTCATTTCAAGAGAGCAGTTGGTGGTGGGAAGACTGTATTGGGGCTTGCAGAAGGTTGCTTAGGAGTGTATCGGGTAAGCTCCGTTATAGGCTTTTGAGTGATATTTTCGGTATGAGCCGAAAATATAAGTCGGGTGGTACCGCGCTTTTGCGTCCTGATGTTTTTTAACATCGGGCGTTTTTTGTTTTTAATTCGGTTTTTAAAAAATATTTATATACATTTGAAAGGACTAACGGCTATGAATTCATATAATGAATTGCCAAAGACATATTCGCCTTCTGAATTTGAAGACAGAATATATGCTGATTGGTGTGAAAAGGGTTATTTCACACCCGAAAAGAATAGTAACAAGCCTACCTTCTCGGTAGTTATTCCCCCGCCTAACGTAACGGGTCAGCTTCACATGGGCCCCGCGCTCGATGAAACTCTCCAGGACATTCTCGTTCGTTACAAGAGAATGCAGGGCTTTGACACCCTTTGGGTGCCCGGTACTGACCATGCGGGCATTGCAACACAGATCAAGGTTGAGGAGAGACTCCGCGTTGACGAGGGGCTTTCCCGCTACGACCTCGGTCGTGAAGCATTCCTTGAGCGCGTTTGGGGTTGGAAGGACACTTACGAAGCAAGAATTACCTCTCAGTTAAAGAAGCTCGGCGCGTCCTGCGACTGGACACGTCAGAGATTTACAATGGACGAGGGTTGCTCCCACGCCGTTCGCGAGGTATTCGTAAACCTCTACGACAAGGGTCTTATCTACCGCGGACACAGAATTATCAACTGGTGTCCCCGTTGCCTTACAGCACTTTCCGACGCCGAGGTTGAGTACAAGGATATGCCCGGTAACTTCTGGCACATCAAGTACCCCATAAAGGGCGAAGACGGCTACGTTGAGGTTGCAACGACAAGACCTGAAACAATGTTCGGCGATACTGCAGTTGCGGTAAATCCCGACGACGAGGCAACAAAGCACCTTATCGGCAAGACACTTATTCTCCCCGTAGTTGGCAGAGAGATCCCCGTAATCGCAGATGATTACGTTGAGATCGGCTTCGGTACGGGTTGCGTTAAGATCACTCCCGCGCACGACCCCAACGACTTCCTTGTTGGTCAGAGACATAATCTCGAGCAGATCAAGGTTATGAATGACGATGCGACAATGAACGCGTATGCGGGCAAGTACGAGGGCATGGACAGATACTCCTGCCGCAAGGCGCTCGTAGCAGACCTTGAAACAGAGGGCTATCTTCTCAAGGTTGAGCCCCACGATCACAACGTTGGCGTTTGCTACCGTTGCGGCACAACGGTTGAGCCCTTGACAAGCGACCAGTGGTTCGTTAAGATGAAGCCCCTCGCAGAGCCTGCAATCGAGGCAGTTGACAATGGCTCTATCAATTTCGTTCCCGAAAGATTCTCCAAGAATTATTATAACTGGATGAACAACATCCTTGACTGGTGTATTTCCCGTCAGCTTTGGTGGGGACACAGAATTCCCGCCTTCTACTGCGACGATTGCGGCGAGATGACGGTTTCCAAGACCGACATCGACGTATGTCCCAAGTGCGGTGGCAAGGTGCATCAGGACGAGGACGTTCTCGACACATGGTTCTCCTCTGCTCTCTGGCCCTTCTCTATTCTCGGTTGGCCCGACTCCACCGACGATCTCAAGAAGTACTATCCTACAAGCGTTCTCGTAACAGGATACGATATTATTACGTTCTGGGTATCGAGAATGATCTTCTCGGGTCTTGAGCACATGGGAGAAAAGCCCTTCTCTACAGTATTTATTCACGGTCTTGTACGTGACGCGCAGGGACGCAAGATGTCCAAGTCCCTCGGTAACGGTATTGACCCCCTTGAAATTATCAAGGACTACGGCGCTGACGCGCTCCGCTTCGCACTTGCTACGGGTAACTCCCCCGGAAACGATATGAGATTCTCCGACGAGAAGATCGAGGCGGCAAGAAACTTTGCAAACAAGCTCTGGAACGCATCGAGATTCGTAAGAATGAATCTTACAATTGACGAAATCAAGCTTCCCGACGCCGACAAACTCGCACTTGAGGACAAGTGGATACTCACTAAGTTCAACGAGCTCACACGAAGCGTTGTTACAAACCTTGACAGATTCGAGGTTGGCGTAGCTCTCGCTGAGATCTATAGCTTCACATGGGATATCTTCTGTGACTGGTACATTGAGCTTGCAAAGGCTCGCTTCAATGAAAAGGAAACAGAGGCTAACCTTATCTGCCAGAACGTTATTGCTTACGTTCTCGACGGCACACTCAAGCTCCTCCATCCCTTTATGCCCTTCATTACAGAGGAAATCTACCAGAGTCTTCCCCACGACGTAGAGAGCATTATGATCTCCTCCTACCCCGTTTACAACGAGGGCTTCTGCTTTAATACTGATGCGGAAAAGATGACAAAGATCATCGACGCGATCACCGCTATCCGTACAAGAAGAAGCGAGATGAACGTTCCTCCCTCCAAGAAGGCAAAGGTATTCCTTGAAACAAAGTATACTGATATCTTTGGTGAATCCAGCGAAGCATTCTTCGTTCGCTTGGCATCCGCATCCGAGCTCATCGTAGCAGAAAAGTTCGGTGATGGCGAGATCAGTGCAGACAACTCCGTACAGATCATCACTGACGCGGCTACTATCTACCTCCCCTTGTCCGATATCATTGACTTTGAAAAGGAAAAGGCTCGTCTTGAGGGCGAGAAGAAAAAGCTTGAGGGCGAGATCGACCGTATCGTTAAGAAGCTTTCCAATGCAGGCTTCGTAGCAAAGGCTCCTGCGGCAGTTGTTGAAGGAGAAAAGGCTAAGATGGCAAAGTATCAGGAAAACCTTGACGGCGTTATCGCGGCTCTCTCAAAGCTCGCATAAAAACTAAATAATATGCGGCAGAAACATCAATTGAATAAGCAATAGATGCACTCTGCCGCATTTTTATAAAAACAGTAAGAAAGGAATATTGTTATGAAAAAGCTCAGTTTAAAGCTCATATCACTCGTTTTGATCCTCATTCTTGCAACTACACTTATTTGCTCATGTAACGCCAAGGCTGACGGAAACGCTATGGCTCCCGGTTACGGCGGAAGCTACGAGGGTGGATCGGAAATCGGAAAGTCCCCCGAGGGTGGCAAGATCGATACCGAAAGAAAGATTATAAAAACAGTTAATATCAACGCTCAGACCAAGGAGTTTGACAAGACGGTAGAAAATATAAACAACCTCTGCACCTCTCTTGGCGGCTATATTGAAAGCTCCTCAGTATCCGGCAACAGCTACGGCTCGGGAAGAAATTCCAGACATGCAAGCTATACGCTCCGCATTCCCTCCGAGAAATTAGATCAGTTCACGGGTGATATGGAAAATAGCGTTAATATCACAAGCATCACAAGTAACATACAGGAGATCACCGACGCGTATTATGATGCGGTAGCTCGTCTTCAGGTGCTTGAATCTCAAAGAGCCTCCTTACAAAAAATGTACGAATCCTTCGACGAGTACAGCGATATCAACGATATGATGGTCGTTCAGGATAAGCTCTACGACGTAATCGAGGAAATAGAATCCTACAAGGCAAGAATCAACGCGTACGATAGCAAGGTTGCATACTCAACGGTTACTATCAATCTGCACGAGGTGGTTGAATATACTGCGGTTGATCCCGACGGGCCCACCTTCGGCGAGCGTATATGGGATGCCTTCAAGACAAGCTGGAAAAATTTCTGGGACTTCTGCCAGGACTTCGCAGTTGTGTTTATCCGCGCTATCCCCACTCTTCTCCTTCTCGGCTCTATCGCCTTCGCGATCTTTATGATCATTTGGGGCTCTATCCGACGCGCGAGAAAAAAGAGAATTAAAAAATCTCAAAATCAGTAATAACAGTTGGATTTAATCTATGAATTGCAAATACGTATTTCTTGACGTTGACGGCACACTTGTCAACTTCAACGGAGAGGTGCCCGAATCCTGTATTCGGGCTCTCACCGAGGCTCAAAAAAACGGCCACAAGATGATTCTCTGCACAGGCAGACAGAAATCCCAGATATACCCCGAATTGACCGAAAAAATAGAATTTGACGGCATCGTGGCAAGCGCGGGAGCATATATTGAGCTTGACGGTAAAATTATCTTTGAGAGCCGACCTACCAAGGAAAAGCTTGATTTCATAATCGACTTTTTTGAGGACAACGACATTCCCTTCTGCCTGCAGACCGCCCACGCGATCTATTTAAGAAAAGAAAATTTCAATAGGATCTGCGACTTTATGAGAGAACGCGGCAGCACTGAGGCACTTATAAACAGCGTTATCGCTGATACGGTGTTTACTGATGATCCTAAGTCCTGCGACTGTGTTGAAAAGATCGCATACTACAATTCCCCGTTCAATATTGACGAGGTAAGAAATATTCTCGGAGATTATTTCCACGTTGTCGGCTATTCGCTCGGCAAGGTAGGTAACGCCTCCTACGGCGAGATAACCTTTGCGGGAATCAACAAGGCGACGGGTATTGAGAGATTTATGGCGGCAGTTAATGCCCCCGTCTCCGATTCCATTGCGGTAGGTGATAGCGAAAACGACCTTGAAATGCTTGAATTCGCAGGGTTCTCGGTTTGTATGGGGAACGGCTACGAAAAAGCCAAGGCTCGCGCCGATCTCATTACCACCGATATTGACGACGACGGCATTTATAACGCCTTTGTAAAAATCGGACTTATATAAAAAAAGAACTGCACTCAATCGAGTGCAGTTCTTTTTATTTTAATTATTCAGCGTCTGTAACTACTTCTTCAGCTACTTCCTCAGCTGCAGCCTGTGCTTCCTCGAGGATTGCTCTGATAGAAAGGTTAACCTTCTGCTTTTCCATATCAACGTCTGTGATCTTTGCATCAACAACCTGACCGATTTCAAGAACGTCAGAGGGCTTTGCAATTCTTGTCATAGAAATCTGGGAGTTGTGGATAAGACCGTCAACACCGTCAACGATTTCAGCAAATGCACCGAAGGGCATCATGCTTACGATCTTTACAGATACGATATCACCAACCTGGTAGTTGTGTGTGAATATGTACCAGGGGTTTGTTTCCTCGGACTTGTAACCGAGAGAAATCTTCTTTGTTTCCTTGTCAAAGCTCTTTACGTATACTTCAACTGTGTCGCCTACGGAAACAACGTCTGCGGGCTTGCAGTTTCTCTTCCAAGAGAGCTCTGTTACGTGAACCATACCGTCAACGCCGCCGAGATCAACGAATGCGCCGAAGGATGTGAGGCTCTTAACCTTACCTGTGTATCTCTTGCCTTCTTCAATAGTTTCCCAGAAGGACTTTTCAGCTGCGCGGCGAGCCTCGCGTGTTACAACGCGGATGGAGCCCTTAGCCTTCTTGCCCTGGTCTCTTGCCTCAGTGATCTTGAGGCTTACTGTCTTACCCTTCATTTCGTTAAGGTCAGCACCCTTGGGAAGATCTGTCTGAGATTCGTGTACGAATACGCGAGTGGAGTCAACGAGTACGATAACGCCGCTCTTTACGATTTCGATAACAACACCCTCAAGTACTGTGTCGTTGTTCTTAGCTTCAACGATCTTTGTCCAGCACGCATCGGAATCAACTCTCTTCTTGGAAAGAGTTGCAAAGCCCTCAACGTCGCTTACACGGATAACGAATGCCTTAACAGCATCGCCGATCTTGAACATTTCACTTAACTTAGCGGAAGGGTCGTCTGTTATCTGATCAGCCTTGATTATGCCTGTAACCTTAGCGCCAATGTCGAGCTGCAATTCGCCGTCATTAACAGCTGTTACGTAACCGGTAACGATATCTCCTGTATTTAAAGTTTTAAGTGATTCTTCGAGAAGTTCTGCAAAGTTTTCTACTGCTTCGCTCATGGTTTTTTGTACCTCCTGTATTATGTCGCGCGGCGTCGAAGCGCCTGCTGCGATTCCCACTTTTTTGTGGGTGAACGGAATTTTTCCGACAAGCTCGCCCGCTGATTCGATCATAATCGTATCAGGGCATTTTTCCTTGCATATCGAATAAAGCTTAACTGAATTCGAACTGGATCTACTACCTATCACGATCATAAAATCGCTTTTTTCGGCAAGGGCTTTCGCCTCAAGCTGTCTTTTTTCCGTAACACTACATATTGTATCAAAAATTATTGTATTTGTACATACCTTTTTCAAAAGTTTTTTTGTTTTTTCCCATTCGCACAAATTTTGAGTCGTTTGAGCCACTAAAATTGTGCATTTTGCATTATGGATTTTCTCACCGTTTTGACTTAATATCTTCTCAAATTCCTTTGAATCTGAAAAAATAATTTTTTCACCGGAAAAGCGACTTACAAATCCGCAAACCTCCGGATGGGTCGCTGAACCCAAAACTAAAAGAATATTTTCCTCGTCAGCGTTTTCCTCAACTATACGGTGGATCTTTTTTACGTATGAACAAGTGCAATCAACGTATGTAAAATACGGGTTTGAATCCGCAAGCCTCATAAGAAGCTTTTCGGTTTCAATATCTATTCCGTGCGCTCTTACAAATACGCGCACAGAGCTATCCGCGGTTGCGGAATCCGCAAGAGCTTGCAGCATATCGACCGATGCCACCTCGACGCCGCGCGCCTTGAGTCTTGCATTGTAAACGTCGTTATGAATGAGAGTGCCGAGAGTATATATTCTCTGCCCCGGGATATTCTTGTCTATCTCGTTCTCTACCGCCTGAGTGGCTCTCGTAACACCGAAGCAAAATCCCGAATTTTTCGCAATCTCAATACTAAAATCGCAAGGCATAAGGGTGCTCCTTATTTCTTGCCGATATCGGCATTTTCAAGCTCGCATATTCTTTCAAACACGTAGTTTGAAATTCTTGTATATTCGCCCTTTTCCTCGGGATCGTAATTAAGCTCCTCAAATTTAATAGGCTTGCCTATGATCACGTCAACACGAGTGATGAAGGGTGTTATCTTTCTCTTTTTTGTCTTAATAAAGCAAGGAAGGATCTGTGTTTCCGTCTTTGTCGCGAGCATAGCAACACCCTGCTTAACGGGAGTGGTTCTTGGGTCCTCCTTCTGATATCTGTGTCCCTGAGGGAATATGCCTACGCACTTGCCCTCCAAAAGAAGATTTACGGAGTGCTTTATTGCCTTCACGTCCGCCCCTCCTCGGTCAACGGGGTATGCACCGAGCATCTTGATAAGACCTCTTAAGATCGGGATCTTAAAAAGCTCCTTCTTTGCCATATAGTGGGGCTGCTGCTTATCAATAGCCGCGCAAAGAATAATGGGGTCAACGTTAGAGATGTGGTTTGACGCGATAATGTACGCTCCATCAGTAGCAGCGGGCTCGTTTTCACGGCCGTGATAATGAACTCTGAATATAAGCCTTACCGGTACGCGCAAAACCTTCTGAACTATTGTGAACGCTTTTGTTTTCACGCCTCTATACCTCCGGTCTTCTCGTTTACTATTTCAATTATTCTCTCAACCGACTGCTCAAAATTGTAATCGGAATTATCAAAAATCATCGCATCGGGAGCAGGAACACAAGGCGCAATATCACGCGAGCTATCTGCGGTGTCTCTCGCAATAAGCTCAGCGAGAACGTCCTCGTATTTAACCTCAACGCCCTTACCCGTAAGCTCAAGATATCTTCTCTTGGCTCTCGCTTCATTTGATGCGGTAAGGAAGATCTTTACCTGCGCATCGGGAAGAATAACCGTGCCGATATCTCTGCCGTCCATAATTACGTGATTGTTCTTTGCGATATTTCTCTGTGTTTCAAGAAGAAAAGCTCGAACCTCGCTTACTGCGGACACCGCAGAAGCATACATTGAAATATCGGGCTGACGGATCTTGTCACCAAGGTCCTCTCCGTTAAGAAGCACGTGCTGAACTCCGTCAAAATACTTGATATCGATCGTAATATCAGAGAGCAAGGGGGCAACGAACGCGCTGTCTCTCGCATTTTCAAGCTTTACGCCGTTCTCTCTTGCATAATATCCAACCGTTCTGTAGAGCGCGCCCGTGTCAACGTAAACAATTTTTAGAGCCTTGGCAACTGCCTTAGAAATTGTAGATTTGCCCGCGCCGCCGGGTCCGTCTATTGCTATAGCTATCATCATTAATTCTCCTTGAAAGTTTTTAAGTTCCCCACGCGGCATTCTCGCCTGCGGAAACTGCGGTGGAAAAGGCGATCTGCAAATTAAAGCCGCCCGTATATCCGTCAACGTCGATAACCTCGCCCGCAAAATAAAGTCCCGAGCAAAGCTTTGACTGCATAGTTTTGGGATTGATCTCGTTTACACAAACACCGCCCTTTGTTACAATCGCCTCGTCAATGGGACGGAAGCGCGTAAGGCTCAAGCGGAAATCCTTTACCGTCTTGACAAGAGAAAGTCTTTCCTCTCGCGTTACGGAATTTACCTTCTTGCGAAAATCAATTCCCGATCTCTCTGCGATTATCTCAATTGACTTGAGAGGTAAAAGATCGGAGAGAGAATTTATAAAGTCCTTGTTTATATACTTTGAAAAATCCGAGATTATTCTCTTGTCAAGCGCATCCGTATCAAGCGCGGGCTTGAAATCTATTGCGCACTCATACTTTCCCTTCTCAATGTCCGGAATATGCGCGGATGCCGACAAAACCACGGGTCCAGTTATACCAAAATGTGTAAACATAAGCTCGCCGAAATCGTCGTAAACGAGCTTGCCCGTTTCTTTATTATAAATTTTAAAGCCGATATTCTTAAGAGACAAGCCCTGCATTCTCTGTGCCAAATTGCCCTCGCAAACGATAGGAACAAGGGACGCCTTAGGCTCAATTATCGTATGTCCCGCCTGACGCGCAAACTTATATCCATCGCCGTCAGAGCCCGTTACAGAATATGATTTGCCGCCTGTGCATACTATAACCGCATCGCACTCATACTGCGCGCGTGAAGTCTTTATACCCTTTATAGCGCCGTTCTCTATAATGAGGGATGAAACTCTCTCACGAACAGTTTTTACGCCGTTCTCGCGGCAAGCGGAGGTAAGCGCATTAACGATATCCGACGCCTTATCGGATACGGGAAAAACTCTCTTTCCGCGTTCAACCTTAAGCGGTACTCCTCTACCCTCAAAGAAGCTCTTCGTATCTGCAGACGAAAAGCGCGAGAGGGACGCAAACATAAACTTGGGATTAGTCGGTATGCTCGCCATGATCTCAGCATTGGTGGAATCGCTCGTTACGTTGCATCTTCCCTTTCCCGTGATCCTGAGCTTCTTACCCGCTTTCTCGTTGCGCTCAAAGATTATAGCTTCGCCGCCCGATTCAGCTGCAGTAATTGCCGCCATCATTCCCGCAGGCCCCTCGCCAATTATAGCGATACGGACTCTGCCGTCATTTACAAATATATTTCCCATTCTTTATTAACCCTTATGACTGTTATAAACCTTATAATCTTCCCAGATCTTTTCAAGCGAATGGAGTCTGTCAGTAACAAGCTCGCCGCTCTCACGCGACACGCCAACGATAAGCGCGTTGATAACCGACATAGGAGCTACAAGTGAGTCCATGAAGGATGCCATGTCGCTCTGCGCTACGAGAAGGTTTGTCGCAGACTCGGCTATAGGAGAGCTTTCGCTATCTGTGAGCGCGATGATCTTCGCACCCGACTGCTTTGCGTAATTTACCGCATTTACAAGTGTTCTGGAATATCTCGGGAAGCTTACCGCAATAACTACGTCATTGGGCTCGATAGACATAAGCTGCTCGAATATTTCAATGCCCGATGAAGCCTTTACGAGCTTCACCTTGTCATAAATAATGCTGAGACCGTAATTGAGGAAGCCCGCAAGATTTGAGGATGCTCTCATACCGAGAATATATATTTTTCTCGCCTCAACTATATTCTTAACCGCGCCCTCAAACGCATCCTTGTCAATTCCCTCAAGCGTGCGCTTGATTTTGTCAATATCCGAGTAAAGCACCTTTGAAAGGAGGTCGCCGTCGCCGATAAGCTGGTTTGTAACCTGCACTCTCTGCACCGACGTAAGCTTTGTTCTTATAAGCTCCTGAAGCGCCTTCTGGAATTCGGGATAACCTTCAAATCCAAGCTCGATTACAAATCTTACTACGGTCGACTCGGAAACACCAACCTCAACGCCAAGCTTTGCGGCAGTAAGAAACGCCGCCTTATCGTAATGATTTATGATATATTCAGCTATTCTTCTCTGACCCTTTGAGAAGGTGGACATGCCCTCTTCCATTGATTTCAAAATATCAATTTTCATATCTGTAATTCTCCTTTGGATTTACGCGCTCTTTCATATAAATATGAAAGATTAAAATTCACACCTTACATTATACTATTTTTTTGCAGGAATGTCAATCATTTTTTAATAGATTTTGCAACATTTGAATAATAAAATTGCAAAAAATAGGGCTATGCAAAACATAGCCGTATTTTTATCAGCAATCTCTTCTTCCCTCAATAGCACGGAAGAGTGTGATTTCATCCGCATACTCAAGGTCCGAGCCCATAGGCACACCGTAAGCAAGACGGGTTACCTTGACACCGACGGGCTTTAAAAGTCTTGAAATATACATAGCCGTAGCCTCGCCCTCAACCGTGGGATTGGTCGCAACGATCACTTCCTCAACATCGTCGTCGGAAATTCTCTGAAGCAATTCCTTGATCTTGAGCTTATCGGGAGTGATGCCGTTCATAGGCGAAATTACGCCGTGGAGAACGTGATAAAGTCCTCTATATTCCCTTACCTTTTCCATGGAAATAACCGCCTTGGGATCGGATACAACGAGAATCGTCTTCCTGTCTCTTTGCATATCCGCGCAAACGGGACAAATATCCTTATCGGTTATATTTTGGCACACGGGACAAAGGTGTATTTTACTCTTTGCATCCAAAATTGCCTTTGCAAATTCCTCAGCCTCGCCGTCGCTCATTTCAAGGACGGAGAACGCCATACGAAGCGCGCTCTTTTTACCCACGCCGCCGAGAGATCCGAATTTTTCAGCTAAATTTTGGAGGGATTCAATATATTCCGCCATATCAGAACATACCGGGCATACCCATACCGCCCGTGATCTTCTGCATTTCAGCGTTATTTACGGATTCAACTCTCTTGATTGCCTCGTTAACTGCGGCAACAAGAATATCGGAAAGTGTCTCAACGTCGTCGGGATCAACGATCTCGGGCTGAATATCAATAGAAAGGATTTCCTTTCTGCCGTTGATCTTAACCGCTACAACGCCGCCACCAGCCTTAATGTCGTATTCCTTTTCCTCAAGCTCGGCCTGCTTTGCCTCCATCTCCTCCTGCATCTTCTGTGCCTGACGGAGCATTGCCTGCATATTCTGGCCGCCGCCCATTCCCTTCGGTACATTTGCTCTCATTTGTTTATATTTCCTTTCTGGATTTTAATCTTCTGAATTTGTAAGTATTTCGTCTATAACGTCGCGCTTACCGTCGGTAGCATCGCACTCAAAGAATACGTTATTCTTTGTAAACTGCTTACCCATCGCTTTTGTAAGGGCATCAAACAGCTGCGTATCGGCATTGAATATCTTAATACTATCAATAGTAAACGGAGAATTAAACTTCAAAACCACTCTGCCTTCCTCGTCGGTATACCACTTGGATTCCGCAACGAAGGAAGCGTTCATGGGATCTATGCCGTTCATGATCTCAAGCACCTCTGCACGATTCTTAAATGCCTTTAAAATTCGCTTGGGGCTTTTATTGACGGGCTTCTCTGCCTCGGGCTTCTTTACAGGTGAAGCCTTTGCCGCGGGAGGCGCATCGGACTTAAATTCCTCGTCATCATCAAATTTAGGCGCTTTTCGAGGCTTTGGAGCTTCCGCCTTGATCTCGGGCTTAACCTCAATTTTCTCCTCACGAGTCACAATAACATTACCCGATGAAATATTCTTTACCCTTTGCTCAAGCTCTGCAATTCGGTCAAGCGTTGCCTGTGTAGAACCCGAAAGACGGGGCTCACACATACGTACCAAAGTAAGCTCGGCTACGATTCTCTTTACGGTATTGGATCTTTGCATCGTAAGATATGCGTCCTCTATAAGCGAGCAATGATATGAAAGCGTTTCCTGGCTCATCTTTGAAGCGAGAGATCTGAGCGCACTCGCCTCACTATCCGTAAGGTCGAGATATTCACTCGGTCTTGAAGAAATCTTAACTATAAGGAGATCTCGGTACAGTGATAAAAGCTCCTGCCAAAATACCGATATATCTCTTGAGGAATTCACCGCGTTGGAAATGATCTCAAAAATACCGTCAAAGTCTTTATTAATAACGGTTTCGCACAAGCGGATAAGCGCTCCTCTGCCAGTGCTTCCGATACTGTCGTGCACAAGCGCGTCGTCGATCTTAACACGTGAGCCCGCGCAAAGCTCAAGCAAGCTTATAGCATCTCTCATACCGCCCTGCGCCTGACGTGCGATAAGCTGAGCCGCGGAATCCTCAATTTCAATTCCTTCGTTCGAGGCAATATGAAGAAGTCGGTCCTTCAATACCTTTGTCGTAATTCTGCGGAAATCAAATCTCTGACAACGGGAAATGATAGTTGCGGGAAGCTTGTGAAGCTCGGTCGTAGCAAGAATAAATATTACGTGTTCGGGCGGCTCCTCAAGGGTTTTAAGAAGCGCGTTAAATGCGCTCGTCGAGAGCATATGTACCTCGTCGATTATGTAAACGCGGTACTTCAAGGACGAAGGAGTATACACTACCTCGTCACGAATGTCACGGATATTATCAACACCGTTGTTGGACGCCGCGTCCATTTCAAGCACGTCGGTCGCAGAACCGTTCTCAATGGAAAGACAAGCCGCACACTTGCCGCAGGGGTTTCCGTTCTTGGAATCGAGGCAATTTACCGCGCGGGAAAGAATCTTCGCACAAGAGGTCTTACCTGTTCCTCGCGAGCCACAAAAGAGATACGCGTGCGAGAACTTACTGTTCGCTACTTCATATTTAAGAATATTTGTTATATGCTCCTGACCGCAAACCTCATCAAAGGTTGCAGGACGCCATTTTCTATACAAAGCCTGATGCATAACGTATCCTTTCTCTTTTAATATCTACCGTTTAGTACAAACGCAGTGTTGCAAAACAAGACCATACACCAAAATCTCGTGAATCGCCTCCACGCGATCTTCGTACCTACTGCTCAGGGCAGGCAACCTCACGGCACATTGGGTTAACCGCTTAATGCTGCTTGGTCCCCCATCTGACATGGTTCACAGCTCCCAATTGCGCAAGACCCGCCCGTCAACACAGCAGAATACGACTCAATTCGTAAAGACTCAACCCTCAAAAATGGGATTCACCCCTGCTGTAGCGGATTTCAGGTACAGGGCTCCGCTGCTTCCCCGGCTAGTATGGCCTTATTTCACAGCACTGCGCTGCTTCAATACCCTAATATTATAGCAAAAACTTTAAAATTTTGCAAGTCTTTTTTGAAAAAATATTATATTTTTTTAATATATAAATAAATTCCTTGTTTTTTTCCGAAATTTGTGCGAAACTATTGCTTTTGAACTCGTTTGACATTATAATATAATCAATAACGATTGAAAAGCGAGGTTGCCATTTATGAAAATCGGTTTTATCGGCGCGGGAAATATGGGCTCGGCGGTTGCAAAGGCGGTCGGCGACGCGGGATATACGTGCCTTATATACGACAGACATATAGAAAAGAAAGAAGCGACCGCTAAGCTTTGCGGCGGTGTCGTATCTACTCTTGATGAAATAAAATCAAACGCGGATTTTGTTTTCCTCGGTATAAAGCCGCAAGGACTCGAAACATCCCGCGACGAGCTTTTACCCTATCTTAATGGCAAGATAGTTATCAGTATGCTTGCGGGCAAAAAAATCTGCGATATTGAAAAATATCTTTCCGCACGTGTTATAAGAATTATGCCCAATACCCCCGTTTTCTGTAACGAGGGCGTTGTTCTCTACTCCCTCTCGGAAAGAATAAGCGAGGAGGAAGCCAATAAGTTCAGGAACATGATGTCAAAATGCGGTATGCTCTCACAAATTGACGAGGATAAAATTGACGCGGCAACAGCAATTTCAGGCTGCGGTCCCGCTTTCGTTTATACCTTTATTGATGCCTTGGCTTTAGGCGGTGTAGAATGCGGAATTCCCTACGAATTAGCGCTTCAATACGCGGCGCAGACTCTTATTGGAAGCGCGAAAAACCTTTTAGTAAAAGGAGAATCTCCCGAAAAACTCACAAGAGACGTTTGTAGTCCGGGTGGCAGCACTATCGAGGGGGTAAAGCACCTTGTGGCTAATGATTTTGATAAAATCGTAAGTGGCGCGGTGTGCGCGTCATTCAAAAAAACACAGGAGCTTGGAAAGTGAAAATTTATAGCCGAGGAGCGCGCTCCTCGGCTGTTTTTTTGTTATTTAAAAAACTTATAAAAATATATTGACAACGAGTCAGTTTAGTGATATACTCTTTGCTTGTGGAATTTTTTATAAGGATATAAATTAATGAATAGAGCTTTAATTTCTCAAAAACATAACAAACCCAGCCTGCGCGCAATTATCGTAAAGAGCGCGCACGCTATATATGATTTTACAAAGGTAAATACCGTTCTTTGTATTGCGGCGGTGCTTGCGATCGCTTCCTGCTTTATAGTAAAGCCCGACGCGGAATATCTCGGCTATTTTGACCTCAAAACACTGACCTGCCTTTTCTCAACCTTGGCGGTTATCTGCGCGCTTAAAAACATCAAGTTCTTTACAATCGTAGCCAGAAAGATCGTTACTCTTGCGGGTAACACGAGAACGCTTGCGCTCACTCTCGTATATATTACGTTTATCGGATCCATGTTTTTGGCAAACGACATGGCGCTCTTAACGTTTTTACCCCTTGGATACATTTCCCTCTCTGCTACGAAAAAAGAAAAATTCTTAGCGCCGGTATTTATCTTGCAGAACATTTCCGCAAACCTCGGCGGAATGCTCACACCGTTCGGCAATCCCCAAAACCTCTACATTTACACAAAGTTCAATATACCTACGGGCGAGTTTATGAGAATTATGGCAATTCCCTTTGCAGTATCGATCATTCTCTTTACCGTATGCTGTCTTTTCATCAAAAAGGAATCTCTCACGCTTACAGATGAGGGTGCGGAAAAAGTACAGACAAAAAAGACTGTTTTCTATCTCATTCTTTTCGCAATTACGATCCTTATGGTGTTCAGACTTATTCCCTATTACGTGGTGCTTCCCATTATTTTCTTCTGCATTCTCTTTACAGACAGAGATGCGCTCAAGAAGGTTGACTACCCCCTGCTCCTTACGTTCGTCGCTTTCTTCCTCTTAGCAGGAAACATTGCAAGAATCGATGCTGTAAACACGTTCTTTTCCTCACTTCTTGAAAAGAATACTCTCCTTACCGCGATCGGCTCCTGCCAGATCATAAGTAACGTTCCCTCGGCTATTCTTCTCTCGGAATTTGCCGAAAACTATGCAGACCTTCTCCGCGGTGTTAATATCGGCGGCGTAGGAACTCTTATTTCCTCACTTGCGAGCCTTATCACATTCAGAGAATACACCTCTCACGTAAAGGGCGGAACACTCAAGTATATCGGTCTTTTCTCACTTTACAACTTCGGCTTCCTCGCGATTCTAACCGTGGTTGCTTTGATATTATAAAGAAAAACGCTTTGGACATCCAAAGCGTTTTTTATTAATTATCAAGCTTCATATCGCCCTTCTTTATCCAACCGATAAGTCGCATAAGCTCGGAGAAAAGAAGTGAGAGCGCCGCGGGGAGAATTATACATACAACGATAATTCCTATCCACATTCTTGGACTGTTGTCGCCCGCCTTGATAACACCGATAGGGCCTACAAGACCGCAAGTGCCCATTCCTGCCGCTACACCCGAGCATTTAAGCTTAAATATCATAGTTGAAACAGGTCCCGTGATTGCCGCGGCAAGCGTCGGAGGGATCCAGATGCGAGGATTCTTCACAATATTGCCCATCTGAAGCATTGACGTGCCGAGTCCCTGAGATACGATACCTCCCCACTTGTTTTCACGGAATGAGGATACCGCAAAGCCAACCATCTGCGCACAGCAGCCCGCAACAGCCGCACCGCCCGCGAGGAGAAGTCCGTCAACCGTTCCGTTTGCCGTAGCCGCCTCAATTGCAGAGAGCGAGAAGATACTCGCGCAGATCGCCGCGCTCGAGATCGGGAGGGTAAGTATGATTCCCATAACGACCGAAACCACAATACCCATAATCAACGGCTGGAAGGTCGTAGCCGTCGCAATAAATTCGCCGAGGAAATACATTACGTAAGACACGAGAGGACAAAGTGCAAAGGCACCTATAAATCCTACCGCATACGTTACAACAGGAGTTACTAAAATATCTACCTTGGTCTTCTTTGAAACGAGCATACCGATCTCAGCGGCAATAATTACCGCGAAGAACGCGCCCGCAGGGCCTGCCGAATAGAAAATGCCTTCTGTCGTCTTTGACGTTACGCCCCAAGCCGCAATAAGATTATTATTGATTACTGCGCCCATATCGTTCGCAAGCGCACCGACGCCCGCACAGGAAAAAATAACAAGCGGATGTGCGCCCAGCTTGTGCGCGATAGCCACGCCGATCGCCATACCCGTCGCCGCCTTGGCAAACGTCGCGACCGTGCTCATGCTTGACGAGAGAAATCCAAGCCATTCAACCTTATCCGCGTAACCTGCAAGCGTACTTATAATGGTACTGATAAGCAAGGATGCAAACAGACCGAGCGCCATAGCGCCCATAGCATCAACAAAATAACGGTTTAAATACTTTTTTACGGTTTTCATACCTTTATTTGAGTGAAATACCACTCGCCTCCATATTACTTTAACTTAAGTATAGCACAAAAACTTACAATTTTCAAGATAATTTTTTAACACAATTTTCTGTTTTGTTACTTATTTTTTAGAAAATGCGACAAAAAAGCGGCAGAATACAACTCTGCCGCTATTTTTATTATTACTCAATGACACTCATACCAGGTCTTGCCTATATTGGCTTCAACCGTAAGAGGAATAGAGAGCTTAACTGCATTTTCCATTTCCTCTGTAAGAAGTGCCTTTACTTCATCGGCGCAATCCGCCGCCGATTCGATAATGAGCTCATCGTATACCTGCAAAATAAGCTTGGCATCAAGACCGCTTACGGAAAGTCTGTTTGCAACGTTAACCATAGCCTTCTTGATAATATCTGCACTACTTCCCTGAATGGGACTGTTCTTTGCGATTCTCTCGCCAAAATGCTTGATATTCTTATTTTGCGCGGAAAGCTCGGGAATGTATCTTCTTCTACCGAGCATCGTCGTTACGTATCCGTCGCGCTTTGCGGATTCAACCACCTCCGACAAATACTTTTCAATCGCGGGGTAGCTGCTAAGATAGCTTTCAATATACTCCTTTGCGCGGCCAATCGGGATTTTAAGATCCTCGGAAAGCGAAAATTCTCCCATTCCGTAAAGAATGCCGAAGTTTACCGCCTTCGCTCTCTTACGAAGCTCGACCGTCATATTTTCGGGAGAAATTCCAAACACTCTGCAAGCCGTCGCGGTATGAATATCCTCACCCGAAATAAACGCTGCCTTCATGTGCTCGTCGCCCGAAATATGTGCAAATACGCGGAGCTCAATCTGTGAATAGTCCGCGTCAATCAATACCCTGCCCTCACTTGAAGGAATAAAGAATTTGCGGAATTCTCTGCCAAGCTCGGTACGGATCGGAATATTCTGAAGATTGGGCTCGGTCGAGGAAAGTCTACCCGTAGCGGTAACAGTTTGCTTAAATGTGGTATGGATCTTATTCTCTTCGTCCATAACCTTAATAAGACCGTCAACGTACGTGCTCTTGAGCTTCGTTACCTGTCTATAATCAAGTATGTCGTCAATTATAGGATGATACTTACGGAGCTTCTCCAATACCTCCGCGCCCGTGGAGTAGCCTGTTTTAGTTTTTTTGCCCGTCGGAAGCATAAGGCGCTCAAAGAGTACCTCTCCGAGCTGCTTGGGAGAATTGATATTGAATTCTCCGCCCGCCGCCATATAAATTCTCTCGGACAAATCGTGCGCAATACTGTCAAGCTGAGCACCGTAGGCAACGATACCCTCTCGGTCAACCTTGAATCCCTCGCGCTCCATATCACATAATACTGCCGCCAGTGGCATCTCAATATCCATAAGGAGTGAATACTGACCGCTTTCGTGAAGCTTTTTGTCAAGCGCCTCGAAAAGTCTTATTTCATAGCATATTTGCGGTGTAAGAGCGTTGAATTCCTCTCCGAGATAAGCAGTAACGAGTCGCTCGCAGGTATAAGCGCCCTCACTTGAATTTTCAACGTATGCCGCAAGAGAAATATCAAAATAAGCATTTCTAAAGCGGATACCCATATTATCAAGCTCATAATAAAGTGCTTTGGAATCAAAGCATATTATCTTATGTGAATTAAGAAATCCTTCAATATCGTCATTAGCGGATACTCTGTATATTGCCGAGCCGTCCGAAATCAATATCTCGCTATCGTTTATACTTACCGCGCAATATTCGGAGGTAATATTCTTTACGGAATCAATATCCTTAATGACTATCTCAGCCGTATTCCCCGCAGCAGCGCAGGCGCATTCATTCTCCTCATCCGCCTTGCAAAATCTTTTAAGCGCGGCGGTAAGATCGTACTTTATGAAAAGCTCACGGGCATCATCTTTTTTAACTCCGCGGTACTCAATATCCGAAAGAGCTATGCCAAGCGGCACGTCGCAGTTGATTTTAGCAAGGTCTCTTGAAAGGAATGCAAGGTCCTTATTTACAGTAAGCTTTGTCTTTACCGAGGGAGTCAACTTGATGCCTTCAATATTCTCATAAAGAGCATCCATATTGCCCGTCTCTGCGATAAGCTTGAACGCGGTCTTCTCTCCGATACCGGGAACACCGGGGATATTATCCGAGCTATCTCCCATAAGAGCCTTAACGTCAACGTACTGATCGGCATTCACACCGTATTTATTGAAAAACGCGTCGTTATCAAAGACAACGGTATCGCTGTTCGTTGCTAAAAGCACCTTTACTCTACCTGAAATAAGCTGAAGCGAGTCGCGGTCTCCCGTTAAAATATACGCCTCAACGTCCTCTGTGTTCTCCGCCATTTTACCAAGCGTACCGAGAATATCGTCCGCCTCGTAGCCAGCGAGCTCAAGAACGGAGAAACCCATAGCGCGACATATATCCTTCGCGACGGGCATCTGCAAGCGGAGCTCATCAGGCATAGGCTTTCTGCCAGCCTTATAGTCCGCAAACATTTTATGTCTGAACGTGGGCGCCTTCAAGTCAAATGCGATAGCACAGTAATCGGGCGCAAGATCATCAAGCTGCTTGCCTATTACGTTTATCATTCCGTAGATCGCATTGGTGGGAAAGCCCTCCTTATTGGACAGATATCTTATGCCGTAGAACTGTCTGTTAAGTATACTGTTTCCGTCAATGCAAAGTAATTTTTTCATAAGCTTTTCCTTAACTTTAAATTTATATATTTCATTATAACACAAGGGCATCAAAAATGTCAACCGAGAGGCAAAAATTTCCTGTAAATTTTCAATGCAAGAGCCGTTTTTTCAAGATGAAAATTTTAGCAAAATCAGTAAAAATTTTCACGAAAATATATACCTTTATTATTGACAAATTTTACGAATTATGATATAATTATATCATATAAATATCAGTGTAAATTTTGATATTTACACAAAAAACAGGAGGACAAAAAATGAAGAAAATAGCATTAATTCTGGCGGCATTACTTATTTTTTCAGTTGTTTTGGTAGCTTGCAACAACGGCACAGAAGAGGACGAGACAACAGGCAAAAAGAATCCCCCCGTGGTTGAAAACCCCACAGATGACACAGACGATACAACAGGCGGCAACACTGAGCCTGAGGATCCTACATATACATTCACAGAGCTTGAAACTCCCATTACTGTTTTCGCAATCAAGGATCTTAACTTAAGAGAAACGCCCAGCTTTGCTGCCAGTGTTGCAAAGAAGTCCGTTCCCACAGGCACAGAGCTTGTAAAGATCGCTGAAAGCAACGAGTCCGCTATCGACTCCAACGACGTAGAGTACAAGTGGTTCAAGGTTACATTCGAAGAAAAGGAATGGTACGTTAAGTCCACTCTCGTAACCGCTATTACAGATCCCGATCACGGCTTTACTGAAGTAACAAAGACACTTTACGCTAAGGGCTCTCTCAAGGTAAGACTTGTTCCCACAACCGAGAACGAAGCAGTTGGATACATCAGTGTTGGCGACGAAATCAAGGTTATCGCTGAAAACACAGAAAGCGGCTGGTACAAGATCGAGTTTGAGGGTAAGTACACACCCAAGGGAGAATACTACATCACAAACGATTCTCAGTACTTCTCAGAAACACCCATCGAAGAAGCAGAATAATTGAATTTTAACTTACAGAAGCTCTCTTGTGAGAGCTTCTTTTTTTCGATAATTTATTGACATATTTTATGCTGTATGATATAATTAGCGTATAATTTGAGAGAAGGAGGAATGCATAATGCCAACGTATAAGCGCATAGGAGACCTTGTAAGAAAATTCAAGCATCCCGACGGCGACTCCTATATTTACGCCTTTTTTGACATCAATCACTTCAACGTTGAAAAGCTTAAAATTGAAGAAACTGTCAAAATGTGCCGCAAGAACAATATAAGCTGCATTATTCCCTCCATTTCCGACGGCATCCTCCCCTCAAAGAGCATTTTTAAGTTCTTAACCGATTTCTATGCAAAACTTATTCCGATCGCCAAAGAAAATAACGTCAAGGTTGGCTTAAACCTCCAGCGAGTTATAGAAAAATCGTATTTTCTCCGTGATAACTGCGACAAGGAAATTCTCGCTAACGTTCTCACAAGGCTTGAATACTTTCATAGCGCACACGAGCATATTCATAAAGCCGTAGACGTGAATACGACAATGGCGATAACCGCCTACGACGAAATATTCGGCGAAAGAATAAACCTCACGGATAAGGTAGCGAACGGCGTACTTGACTATTGCCTTCCCGACGGAAATTGGCTCGTAAATTACTACGTTTGCGAGAAAAAGGACCTTGAATTTGACCGCGAGCCCACCTGCGTGAACCGTCTTTCAAAGGATGCTTACACAAGGTATATAGGCTACGTAATAGATCTTTTGGGTGAGTCGGTAAGAAACGAGCTTGGCAAAACCATTTCCCTTCTCTACGTGCCCGAGCTGTGCTTTGATGCTCCAAACAGACGCGACTGGGATAGCGGCATCAATCAAAGGTTTATAGATACATACAATGCCGAGCCGTACGAATTTTACGATTCCCTTTATACGAGTATAGGAGAGATAACGGCAAACGTAAAAAGCTGTCTTCTGACCGTTCGCGCGGAAATGTTCCGCGAGGGTGTTATCACGGCAATACGCGACTTTGCCTCAAGCAATAAAATTGAACACATTTATTCCATGTGTGAGCCCAAGATCCCCGCAAACGCGTGGCTTTTCGGAGACGCGATCAAAAATGCTTCGGATTGCGCGGTGCTCGACAAGGCATATATGTACGGAACAAACTCGATCAAGCTCGCTATTCCCGCAACCGAAAACACCAACGGAAAGCATATTTACTGCGATATTTTCCGAGACTACTATAAAAACAGCGTTGAAATCGTCTATAATGAAGCAATAAACGCTTACGCGCAGGGTGTTAACAGGCTGCTCATTCATGCGCCTACGATAAAACAGGTAACTAATCGCGAAAAGTCTATTTATAAAATAAGAAATAACGACGCGTCAAATAGCTTCTGCTCCTTTGCCACAAGCACACAGTCCGTGCTTTCTCTCGGAAAATGCGTGTCGGACATCGCGATCCTTTACCCCGTAAATGCAATCCAGGCTAACGTAAATTTCTACCAAAGAAACGAAACGAAGTTTGAGTATCCCCCATATCAGGTGCAAAACGATTATATGACTCTTATGAGTATTCTTTCCGTAAACTGCGCGCAGGATGCAATGTACATTCATCCCGACGATCTGACGAACAATTGCCGCGTTGACGGAAAAAGGCTTATTTTTGAGAAAACCGGAATGGAATGTAGGATACTCTTCCTTCCGGGCGCGAACATAACAAGCCTTAAGATCATAAATAAGGTCAAGGAATTTTACGAGGCGGGCGGTACTGTGGTAGCAACCGTTATGCTACCGAAATACGCCAAGGAGACGGATCTCTCCAATAACGCTATCCGAGGAGAATACAACTTCCTCGGCGAGTACGTTAACAAAAACGATGCGGATCTTTTGAAGGTTTTCTCGGATATCTTCGGTGATGATGCAACAAATCCCAACGTTATCCGTCCGTATTTCTTAAATACAAACGCAAACGGCGGGCGCGCATACTATATACCTCCCTCCAAAACCGCCGCAGACGGAAGCCTGCACGTTCAACCGAGTCTTATAAAGCAGCTTGTTGAGGAAGCGGATACGCCTCTTGATCTTTATATGACTAATCTGCCTAAAATGATGAACTCAAACGGATATAACACCACGTTTTACGACTTCAAGGGTCTTGGAATGCACAAGGAATTTCCGTACGGCGGTTTGGTCAATAATATACACAAAAAAATAGACGCGCTTGATCTTTTCTTTTTCTCGAACACCTCAAGCGAGGAATATCACGGATTTGCCTTTATAAAAGGAAAATTGAAGGCTCAGGCATTTAATCCGTACGATAGAAAACGCAACATTCTCTCCTCGCGCTACGTTAACTTCAAAGGATGCGTTTACACCGCCATTGATATGCATTTGCGACAAGGCGAATGTAAGCTTATCTTCGGTAAGATAAATCAAGAGGCGGCTAACGAGAAAAACGGATATCCCAATATCAAGTATCTTGAATACAACTTCCTGACAGAATAAAAAAGCATCGGAAATATCCGATGCTTTTTTATTTCAGCATATATCCCTTGCCTCTTACGGTGGTTATAAGCTTTATTCCTAACGTATTGTCTATCTTTTTTCTTAAATGACAAATATATACGTCGCCCATATTTCCCGAATCAAATTGCAAAAGCCTTGCAATATCCTCTCGACTTACTACCTCTCCCCGCTTCTCACAAAGCAGGCTTAAGGTCTTATATTCGTATTCACTCAAGGGGAATTTCATCTCGCCGTATATAGCGGTCATACTTTCCTTATCAACGGTTAAATGTCTTTCATTTCCATCGTCGCTGCTCCTTACCTGCGACTCGGAAATTGTGCGAAGCCTTGAAATATATGAAAGGTAACCCCCAAGACGGTTGTTTACCGAAATATCCTCGTGTGCTACGTTATCAAGAGCAAAGTAACCCGATACTATGTATCTCAGATCAGCCATCAAAAACGGGCGGCGCAAGAATGCCGAGCATTTATAAAAATCCGAAAAATATTCGGGAGTATCAGCGCGCGACCAACCGATAATCAATACCTCACCATTCGAGACAAAATCTCTGCTCCTTTGCAGATCGGCGATATTATAACCGTCAAGGACTGAGGAAAGCTTGCCGTTGCCACAAAAATCAAGGTCGGCTAAAACAACCTTGAAATCGGGATTTTGCGGTGTCTGATCTTCGTCGGAAATGACCTCAAGGGAAATTCTCATATACGACATTTCGTGCTGAAGCATTCTGGCAAACTTTTCGTTGTCGGTCAAAACCAAGCCGTTAATGTTCATCCTATCCCCCTTATTCCTCGGAACTGTTTCCAATATCGTCAAGTATTTTCTTCATTTCATGCACGTCCTCGGCACACATAAGCTGATTGCGAAGCGCCGCGGATCCGCGTATGTTACGCGTATACCACGCCGCGTGCTTCTTGCCGTCAGCACCCGCCAGATACTCTCCCTTATACTCGATCATAAGGTCAAGATGACGGATCGCCATATCCATTCTCTCACGAATGGATATATCGTCTATTTCCTTGCCGCATAAGGCGTTCTTCAGTTGTGTAAATATCCACGGGTTACCCGTAGCGCCGCGTCCTACCATAATTCCGTCGCATCCCGTATATTCAAACATACGAAGTCCGTCCTTGGCGCAATTTATATCTCCGTTTCCAACGACGGGAATTTTGAGCGAATCCTTAACAGACGCGATAATATCAAGGTCTGCGCGACCCGAATACATCTGCTCGCGTGTTCGTCCGTGAACGCAAACAAGGGCGGCTCCCGCCTCCTCTATTGCTCTTGCAATCTCAACGGCATTCTTCGTGCTTTCCGAGAATCCCGCGCGGATCTTGACCGTTACGGGCGTATCCTCAAGCGCACCGACTGTAGCCTTAACTATGTCGTATACGAGCGCAGGATTCTTCATAAGAGCGCTTCCCTCTCCGCAGGAAACGACCTTATGCACGGGACAGCCCATATTAATATCAATAGCAGCAGGCTTCTCAACCGAATCAAAGCCACGGTATTTACCCGTTTCAAGCATTCTTGCAGCCTCCGCGAAAAAATGAGGCTCAGAGCCGAAAAGCTGCACCGCCATAGGGGATTCGCCCTCCGATATCTTAGCAATTCTTGCCGTCTTCATTGTATTGGGATTGGTCTTATTCGTATTTTGCTCATAGCAAAGCGCCTTTGCAGAAAGCATCTCGCTGACGATCCACTCTGCCCCCGCCTCGCGACAAAGTCGGCGGAAGGAGTAGTCAGTAACGCCTGCCATAGGGGCTAACATAAGACCATGCTCAAGTTCTGTTTTTCCTATTTTTAAGCTCATATCTATTCTTTCTTTACGTTTGTCTTTAATATATTAATTCTACCATTTTGTAAATAAAAAGTCAATAATAAACAATCTTTTTTTCTTGACACAAAAGCCGATTTATGATAAAATAGGTTTAGTGAAGATTATAAGATCATATAATATAAATGAAATTGGAGGTAATTATGAAAAATTTAGGATATTATAACGGCACATACGGTCCTCTTGATGAGATGACCATTCCCTTTAACGACAGAGTTCACTTCTTCGGCGACGGTGTTTACGAATTCTGTATGGTTCGCAACTACAAGATCTTTGCTTACGATGAGCACATCAACAGAATGTTCAACGGTGCTCGTGAGCTTGGCATCAACATTCCCTACACAAAGGAAGAGATCTACGACATTCTCAATGATCTTATCCAGAAGCTCGACTCCCCCGATCAGTTCTGCTACTGGCAGATCACTCGTGGAACTCACGTAAGAAACCACACATATCCCGACGATATGCAGGCTAACCTTTGGGTAATTCTCCGCCCCGGTAAGATCAAGGATATGACAAAGAGAGTTGACGCGGTAACAGAGCCCGACAAGAGATTCTACTACTGCAACATCAAGACACTCAATCTTCTCCCCAGCGTTATCTACGCGCAGAAGGCTGAAAAGGCAGGCGTTTACGAGACTATCCTCTACCGCGATGGCGGCAGAGTAACAGAATGCTCTCACGCTAACTGCAACATTATCAATAAGGACGGCGTATTCCAGACTCCTCCCACAGACGAGCTCATTCTTCCCGGTGTTGCACGCGCGCACCTTCTCGCAGCTTGCAAGGAGCTCGGAATTCCCACAAGCGAAACTCCATTCACACTTGACGATCTTATGGAGGCTCAGGAGATTATCATTTCCTCTACAACAGGTCCTTGTATGGTATGCGGTACTGTTGACGGCAAGCCCGTTGGCGGTAAGGCTCCCGAAAAGCTCGCAGCTCTTCAGGAATACCTTATGAACAAGTATATCGAGGAAACAAACTAAAATAACTAAAACGGCGGTTAAAACCGCCGTTTTTTATATGGATAAAGAAAAAGGATTTCCAAATTGGAAATCCTTTTCTCTATTCTCTTTTTAGGTAGAATTAAGCCTCTTCCTTAACGTTAAGAACCTTCTTACCACCGTAGAAACCGCAAACCTTGCATACGCAGTGGGGCTTGAGCATTTCGTTACAAGCGGGGTTAGAGCACTTTACAAGGCCAGGAAGTGTGAGCTTGCTGTTGTTGCTTCTTCTCTTGTCTCTGCGAGCTGCAGAAACTTTCTTCTTCGGTACTGCCATCTTGAAACCTCCTCTCGCACAGGTACGCCAAAGGCGGAACTCTGTCCGAATATAAATAAATTTATTTTTTTAACTATTTTGTAACCCGATATTTCGGGTATCACGAACTTTGATTATTCCTCGTCCTTATTCTCAAGCAGAGTTGCAAGCACTGCAAGTCTTGGATCGATCTCCTTTGTAGTGCAATTACACTTGCCATACTTTAAGTTCTTTCCACACTTGAAGCAAAGACCGGGACAATCCTCCGAGCAGAGAATCTTTCTCGGGAAGTCAAGCAAGAGCGCCTCTGTGAGCTGCTCGTCAATGTCAAGCTTTCCCTTTTCGATTATGACAAACTCGTCTACGTTATCCTCGATCTGCTCTTCGGTAAGCGTACCTTCTGCGGCAACCGTTCTCTCAAATTCGAGAACGAATTCTCCGCGAGTTTCCTCAAGGCATCTATCGCACTGCGCGATAAATTCAAGACGTGTGCGCGCTAAAAGGTGCATATAACCACCCTCGTCGGTAATGTATCCCGACACGTGCGCATTGTCACAAAACTCGATTCTGTTCATAGGAATGGGAGTCAGGGTGTACTCAAAATTCATACGGTTAATTTCTCCGCGAAGCAGAGGACCCATATCAAGAATCATACACTAAAACTCCTTTCTTTTCATCAAAACGCGACTTAAAATATTATATAGTATAAAGTTGGATTTGTCAAGTCCTTTTTACATTAAAAATATATTTTTCTCAAAAAAATTTACAATTATTTAACGCCTGTAATATCCGCGATGATCTCGCCAGCCATAATAAGTCCCATAACCGAGGGGACAAAGGACAAGCTCGACGGAATCGGCTTTTTACTCTCACTGTCAATTCCCATATTCTGTCTCGGCTCTTCCTTAGAGTAAACCACCTTTAGCTTCTTTACTCCTCTTGCCTTTAGCTCACGGCGAATAATTCTTGAAAGCGGGCAAACGCTGGTCTTATAAATGTCCGACACCTCAAAGCGCGTAGGATCAAGCTTGTTCCCTGCTCCCATAGCGGAAATGATAGGAATTCCCGCCGCATCCGCGCGTGTAATGATCTCAAGCTTCGCAGAAACCGTATCTACCGCATCAACGATATAGTCGTACTGTGTAAGGTCAATCTGATCTGCATTTTCAGGTAAATAGAACAGCTTTATTGCTTCTACCTGACACTCGGGATTAATATCGAGGATTCTTTCTCGCAAGACGTCAACCTTCGGCTTACCGATAGTAGAATGGAGCGCTATGATCTGTCTGTTGAGATTTGACACCGACACGACGTCGCCGTCAACTAAATCAATTCGTCCGACTCCCGCGCGGCAGAGAGCTTCAGCGCAAAATCCGCCGACACCGCCTACGCCGAAAACAATGACCTTCGTATTATTCAATTTTTCGATTCCGTCCTCGCCAAGCACGCCGACGCCTCTTATAAATTGCTCCTTTACAGACATTTTTTCGCTCCTTTAGGATTTACTGTATATATTGTACCACAAAAATAATATTTTTTCAATATTTGACTTTACAAAAGCAGAAAAAAGTTTTATAATGTATTTAATATGTTTTAAAGGCTTTGAAATTATGGATAACAAATTTGATCATCTTTTAGAAAAAACGGTCGACGAGAAGAAAATTTTCGACGGCAAGATCATCCGTCTCTATCACGACACGGTTGAATTACCGAACGGCAGCCGCGCTATGAGAGAATACTGCCGCCACAACGGAGGCGTTTGCGTTCTCCCAGTAACTGACGACGGAAAAATAATTCTCGTTAGTCAATACCGCTATCCCCACGAAAAGATCACTCTTGAGATCCCCGCAGGAAAGCTTGAAAGTAAAGACGGCGACCTTTTATCCGCCGCTATGCGAGAGCTTAAGGAAGAGACAGGCGCTACGTCGGACAACGTAAAGTATCTCGGCGAGATCTTCCCCTCCCCTGCGATTCTTGACGAGGTGATTCATCTCTTCCTTGCAACAAATCTGAATTTCGGGAAGAGTAACCCCGACGATGATGAATTTCTCGAATGCCGTACGGTTAAATTCGAGGACGCGCTCGAAATGGTTTTATCGGGAGAGATACGGGATGCGAAAACGCAGATCGCGATATTAAAGTATTTTACAATAAACAGATTGGAGAATAAAAATGGCTAAGATTATTTGTGTAGGAAGCGTAAACGTTGATATTACAGGCTACTGCTTCGCGGTTCCCGAGGGCGGCGAAACTCTCGCGGGTGATTTTGTAAAAACAAGCCCCGGCGGCAAGGGCTCTAACCAGTCGGTTGCGGCGCACATGGCGGGCGCTGACGTAACTCTTATCGCTAAGATGGGCAATGACGCTATGTCAAACGTTCTTACTGATTTCTATGCCTCTGTTAATATGCCCATAGACAATATGTCAAGAACTGAAACCGCGGGCACGGGTATCGCGCTTATTATGGTTGAAAGCAAGACGGCTCAGAACCGCGTGCTTATTATCCCCGGCGCAAATCTTGAGCTTGGAGCAACTGACGCTTATGCAAACGAGGAGGAATTCAAGAATGCGGACGTTGTGATCTGCCAGCTTGAAACGACCTTCGAGCCTATTATGGCGGCGGCTGAGCTTGCAAAGAAGTACGGCAAGACATTCGTATTAAATCCCGCCCCCTACAAGGAGCTTCCCGATGAGCTTTGGGGTATGATCGATTACATAACTCCCAACGAGAGCGAGGCGCGTGAATTTACGGGTGTTGAAATAAACAATATTGACGACGCGCGCAGAGCCGCTGAAATTCTTCTCTCTCGCGGAGTAAAGAACGTTATTATTACTCTCGGTGTAAACGGCGTATTCTTCAAAAACGCGGAATTTGAGACACACGTTGACGCGGTAAGAATGAAGGCGGTTGATACAACAGGCGCGGGCGACGCGTTCAACGGCGGCTTCATTACCG
Source organism: Eubacteriales bacterium (assembly GCA_045660325.1). Taxonomy (GTDB): domain Bacteria; phylum Bacillota; class Clostridia; order Oscillospirales; family CAG-272; genus SVTX01. The sequence goes on along the minus strand of JAZRDO010000003.1, from coordinate 32,271 downwards.
CTATCGGCGAAGGCAGATCCGTTGAGGATGCCCTCCGCTTTGCTACCTGCACCTCCGCGATCTCCGTTACAAGAAAGGGCGCTGCGGCTTCCATGCCATCAAGAGCCGAGATCGACGAGCTTTATTCGAAGCATTTCAATTAATTCAATAAAAAAACGACTCGCAGATGCGAGTCGTTTTATTTATGCAAAAACTTAAATCTATGTCTTAATCTCTTCAAATAGAACGTTATGATTCTCGTGAGTGCTATGTCGTATACGACGAAAAGCGCCTCTACCATCACAATTACCGCAACAACCATTGCCGTGCCGAAATCCGTTTCAAAGACCTTATTTACAAGCTCGACGAAATTCAATCCCGTGCCGTAGGTGATAGTACCAAACCCAAACAACAGCAATGCAAATGCAACGTTACCGATAAGCATTTTTATTACCCAAGCCAACGGCTTATTAAGTCGCTCTATCTTTTCCTTCAAAATCGGGAAATAACCAAAGAACAAAATATAACACCAGCCGCCGAGGTTTGAGGGGATAAGAACGATGCTCAATATTCCCGTTACCGCAAATATCAGCCACGGATATATTCCGCCAAGCTCAATTACCGCGAATACACAAATAAAGGATGCGATTGCCGCGACAGAAAGATCAAGCACCTCGATCACGCCTCCGAGCGCGATAATTGCCACGCCAAGCGCCGAGAGTACCGCACCGAGCGTGAGATTTTTCAATTTTTTACTTACTCCGCCCTTCATCTTATCACTCCTTAACGGCAGTTACAGCAAAGATCCATACACATAAGCGCGGTACAGATATCACAAACCGAGCAGGTACATCCACTGCTTTGACTCGTATTATATCCGCCGCCATATTGACTTCCTCTGTGGCGGAGATTTTGATAGGTTTGTCTGTATTCCATATTGGAAGGATCCATCGTACACGCCTTTTGAAGATATCTTTGCGCGTCTACGTGATGCCCCTTTTTTATACAAATACACCCCATAAGATAATTCCATTCAGCAGCGCGGTCGCCCTCGTTTACCGTATAAAGCTCCGCTTCCGCCTGTGCAATGTTGCCATTGTTTATGTTATTTCTTACCGTGGCATAATTATATCCGTAAGAATTTGAGCCACCTGCAGACTGACCGTAATAGCCCTGTCCGCCATATCCCGTGTTCCCCTGACCGCTTCTCATTTTTTGTATAGCATCGTAAGCGGAGTTGATATCCTTCATCTTCTCCTCTGCCATATCCTTGAGATCGGTGTCCTTATATTTATCGGGATGATACTTTCTCGCAAGATCGCGATAAGCCTTTTTTATTTCTTCGTCGGTTGCCGTAGGCTCAACGCCCAGCACCCTATAGGGATCTGTGTAAGACATTATACATCTCCTTTCGTTTTACTCATATATGTAGATCACTTTTTTCTCTTTTTTCTTTTGCAGTCGCAGTCAGGTGTCAGGCGCAGAGCATCCGAAGCACTCCTCGGCATTCCTATATACAGTATATTGTTTATTATTCCCTGCATATCCGAATTATTACCGTATTCAATAAGGTCAAACGCGGGCTCAAGATCCGAGAGCTGAACCTTCAAGGCATCTGCGATAATCTCTCTTTGCTCGGCATCTGGAAGCTCTCCGTCATACATACGGAGGAAGGGGTTGAATCTTCCCTTTTCCTTATCCTTCTCGCAATCATCCGCCGCGTCTACGATATACACCCATTTACCGAGGTTAAATCCGATACTCTTAAGAATTCTCTGCGCGTTGCCCGAGGTACCGAACGATGCAACCTCCGAGAGAAGCTGACCGAATATCTCGGCAGGCTCGTCAACGGATCTTGTACCCCTCTTCTCAAGCGCATACAGCTCATGTAGCTTGCTTGCAATAATTTTATCTATCTCAGCATATTTAATATCCGCGCCCAAGCGTGAACGTCGTCTGAGAGCTCTTTTTCTTCCGTGTGAAGCCATTGGAAGAAGCATTCGCGAGGCAAATCTCTTGCCACCGCGCTCGTCCGCGATGTCGTCCTTGATTTTTCCGTACGTTAAAATGGCGCTGATATGTGCGCAATATTCAAGCTCGGAATTCATCACGGCATACGGCTGCTTCTTTATGGGATGAGCGATACATACGCCGCGCTTGAATTCTGGATATTTCTCCAACACCGCCATCCTTACCGCCGCCAAAAATGCCATATCGTAGCTTAAGGTAAAGCGAGAGCATTGCCCTGTACATTTGCCCTGCGCCCTGCAAAGTCCGCAATATATTGCTCTGTAATATTCCTTTTCCCTGACCTTGAGCTCAGGTATTTCAGCCTTAACGTAACCGAACATATATTGCCTCCTTTACACTTACTAATATATAATGATACCACAATTGAGCGAAACTTGCAATATTTATTTGTAAACATTTGCGCACAGCACTAAGATTTTCCAAATATATTGACATAAAGGCGCTTGTTTGCTATAATAATGTTTGTAATAATATTGTATAGAAAGGAGAGCTTATGAGAACTACAGGTATTATTTGCGAATACAATCCCATACACAACGGACATATCAGACAAATAGAATTTGCAAAGAAGGCTGGAGCCGATGCTGTCGTATGTGTTATGAGCGGAAGCTATACACAACGCGGCGAATTTGCAATTGCGGACAAATATACTCGCGCAAAGGCGGCTATCATGGCAGGCGCGGACGTGGTTTTTGAGCTTCCCTTTCCGTTTTCGTCTATGTCCGCGGAATTTTTCGCGCGGGCGGGCGTCTATATTCTTTCAAGACTTTCAGTGGACACGATTTGCTTCGGTCACGAATGCGAGGATATTGATATCCTTCGCCGTACCGCCGAGATCATTACTGACAAGAGCTTTGTGGATAAGCTTGATTCACGTGACAGTCAAGGCAATGCCAAAGGCTTTTTCGATGCTTTAAAGATCGAGCTTGGCACAGAATACACACTCGGCTCAAACGATATTCTCGGCGCGTATTATATTGCGGCAATAAACGAGCTTTGCCCCGAGATGAATATCCTCCCCATCCGTCGCAACGGCGCGGCTTACAACGAAGAATCTCTTTACGACGGTGTTCTTCCCTCGGCAAACGCGATAAGAAACGAGATATTCAAAACAAATTCATTCACCGCTATTCCTGATGGCAACATCCCGAAAAACGCGCTTGATGTATTTCTTTCCGCCGAAACTGACGGACTTACTCCCGTATATGCGACAAAGGTATCAAATGAGATTCTGAGCTTTTTCAGGCTCCTCTCCCCCGAGGATATCAAGCGTCGTGCGGCTTCCCTCTCGGGTGGCAGTACCGTGCTGGACGACGGCAACGGAATCGTTGAAAGGCTCATATCCGCATCCTATGAGGCGCATACGTACGATGAGATGCTGAATCTTGCTTATAATTCAAAATTCACTAATTCAAGAATAAACCGAGTTGCTCTCTTCTCACTCTTCGGTGTTTCAGACGCGATGAAATATGAAAATCCCGAATATACGACGCTTCTCGCTTCAAGCAAGACGGGACGCGAATTCCTTTCCGCAATAAGAAGAAGCGCTATGATCCCGATCGTTACAAAGCCTGCGGACGCGCCGCGTGATTCAAAGCAATATAAGCTTTCATCGCTTGCGGACATTCTCTACGCCTCGGCTATACCGCGCCCGACCGCACCAAGCCACTTTAAATATCTCTCTCCCTATATTGAAAATTAAAAATTCAACTCTTTTGATTTTCTATATTGACACTTTGGCGCAGGTATGATATAATAAAGAGTAATAAACAGTTATGAAAGGTTTCAGCTTCACTTTTTTAAGCTGAAAATGGTGAAAATAAATGGCTGATACAAAGAAGAAGGTTGAGGGCTCCTACCTCTACTATAAGAATAAGCCTCTTGTAAGAGAGGGCGACACAATATGCTACGGTGATTTCTCCGAAAAGTGCGTTCTCCTCTTTGAAATTATGTCCTACAACAAGGTTGAGGGCGAGGAGGTTCCCGGTGTTGTTCTCGTTCAGGTTCTCTCAAAGGACGGTCAGATCTTGAAGCAGTCCCAGAAGGAAGGTATGTACGAGGCATTCACATACGGTATGTTCTGGTACGAAAAGTTCTTAAGCGAAGAAAACTAATAAAAAAGACCGCATCTGCGGTCTTTTTTTATTTTCTCCAGCGCGGGATTTCATCCTTGAAAAGCTCGTAAAACTCTCCGTTCGTAACAAGGACGATATCCTTATTTGAACAAATGATATCAAGAAGCTTATCAAGACGGTCCCACGCGTTTTCATTTTCAAGCTCATAGCTGTGAGTCCACGCATAGAAAAGCATATCCTCATTACATTCAGCCTCCGAAAATTTTCTTGCAAGCCTCAAGCAGCTATCCGACATTATCGAACAGGTAGGATGCCACTTTAAAAATCTTCTCGGAAGCGTGAATCTATAATGGGAATTAGCAGCTCTTGCATATTTTACCGTAGTATAATCGCGTAAAAGCTCAATGCTTCGCTCGGTATATTCCGTATCTCCCCCGGGCCAAGCCATACCTATAGGAGCTTTACCGAATATTCTCTCAAGATTCTTTATATCAGCCATTACGTGATGACCGAAAAGCTCAGGATTATTATCAAAAACCTTGAAGGATTGATGCTGAAGCGAATGCGCGGCAATCTCAAATCCGTCGTAAATGCCGCTGCGAAGCTCTTCCTCTGTAAATCTTATATGTGTAAGCGCAGGATTTTTAAGGCGCTGACCTACCCAAGCCCAGCTCACTCCCAAAAGTCCTGAATTCAAATTGAACGTCGCGCAATTTACACCGTGCTTACGAAGGATCTCTATAGCTCTTTTATCCTGAGTGATACCATCATCGAAGCTGAGCGTAAAATATTTTTTCGGACTTCCGTCACGCTTGTGTTCCATTTTTATCTCCTTTTTTTGCTCTATATTCATTCCTTAATATCGCGCAAATTCCAATATCACGATACCTTTCCTTTACTAAAAGGAAATCGCGATGCACGCCCTCAAAGGTCATACCGACCTTTTCCATAACTCGTCTTGACGGAATATTCTCCACCATAAATCTACCCTCGATCCTATTCAGATCAAGCTTGGTAAATCCAAAATCCATGACACATTCAAGTGCCTCGGTGGCAATTCCCTTACCCCAAAACTGCGAATTGTAAACGTAGCCGATCTCTCCCTTTTTGTTATGAAGATCAATACTTGTAAAGCCGCAGGTGCCGATCATTTTACCCGTTGCCTTATCTATTACCGCCCAATCGCGAAAGTCTCCCGTCTTATATTTTCTTAAAACGAATTTAATATAATCAATGGTAAAATATCTATCGGGATGAGGCGACCAGGTAAGGTATTTCGTTATATTCATATCCTTTGAATATTCGAACATATCGTCCGCATCGACAACGGACAGCTTGCGAAGGATCAGGCGATCCGTTTCAAGTGTGGGGATATTTGAAAATATATTTGATAATAAGCTTTTTTTCATAGAATTATCTTTCGTATAGTCGTAAGTTCGGTTGACAAAAATTATATTTTATGATAAAATAAAGATTGATTATAAATTAATTATAACTAAATTTTAAGTATTTGTCAATAGACAAAAATTTTGTGAGGAGGTGAGCTGAGAATGAAGCTTGATATACTTATAAAAAGCTTAAAGAGAATCAGCTTATACATCCCCGAAAAATTTGAAAACAAAAATATTTCTTCAATTTGCCACGACTCAAGGCGCGCAACTCCCGCCTGCATTTTCGTTTGCCGTCGCGGCGCTGCATTTGACGGACACGATTTTGCAATGGGCGCATATGCAAACGGCGCGCGAGTTTTTGTCGTAGAACGCGAAATTGACGTTCCCGACGACTCGGTAATCATAACTGTTGAAAGCTGTGAGGACGCACTCTTCCGACTCTCGAAAAAGCTTTTTGGCGCGCCCGAGGAGAAAATGAAGCTTATCGGCATCACTGGGACTAAGGGTAAGACTACTCTTGCGCTCTCGCTTTATTCCCTTCTCAACGGCTACGGTAAAAAATGCGGATATATCGGTACAAACGGTATTTTATTCGACGGTGAGGAATATCAGACGCAAAATACTACGCCCGACACGTACGAGTTACATAAATATTTAAGAAAAATGCTTGACGCGGGAGTTGACACCTGCGTAATTGAAGTATCCTCTCAGGCACTTTGGCAAAACAGAGTTCGCGGACTTAAATTCTTCAGCTGTATTTTTACAAATCTCTACCCCGACCACATCGGAGGCTGTGAGCATCCCGATATGGCACATTACAAGGCATGCAAGCGCGCACTTTTTGTAAATCACGGAGCTGATAATATCATAACTAATTTAGACAGTCCCGAATCCGAATATATGCTCTCGGGAGCATCGACTGAAAATATTATAACTACGTCAGCCTCAGGTAACGAGCGCGCAGATATTTATGCCAAAAATCCCCGCAAGGATAAGAAGGGTATTATCCCCGGCGTAAGATTTGATTTGTGCTTCAACCGTGATAAGCTTAATTTTGAGGACAAGCAAAGTGTATTTATCCCCTCACCCGGACTTTTCAGTATTGAAAACACACTTGAGGTAATTGCCACGGCGCTCTCGCTCGGCTTACCCGAAAAATATATTTTAAAATCCATTTCCACGCTTCAGGTTGCAGGAAGATTTGAATTTATTACTCTTCCCACCAAGCCTAAGGTTCTTTTCTGCATCGACTACGCGCACAACGGAACGAGTCTTAAAAAGGTGCTTTCCTCCCTTCGTGAGTACACAAGCGGTAGAATTATATGTGTATTCGGCTCGGTCGGTGGCAGAACGGTTATGCGACGCGCCGAGCTTGGTGACGTCGCGCGTGATTTTGCGAATATTTCAGTCATTACCTCGGACAACCCCAATTTTGAGGATCCTATGAACGTTATTGAGGACATAGCAAAAAGCTTTGACGGAACGAACAAGGAAATACACAAGATTCCTGATCGCGAGGATGCCATAAAGCTTGCCTACAATATCGCAAGGCGAGGCGACACCGTTCTTCTCGCAGGTAAGGGACACGAAAACTACCAGCTTATTTGCGGCGAACGAATTCCCTTCTGCGAAAAGGAAATTCTTCTTGATATCGTTCGCGAGCTTGAATACTCTCCCGTATAAAGAGGTGTATATATGAATACTAAAAGAATTTTAATAAGCGGCGGCTCCCGCGGTATCGGTCGCGCTTGCGCCCTGCTCTTCGCATCACGCGGACACAAGGTAGCTTTTATCTATCGCAATGACGATGAGGCGGCTATGGAATGCTCTAAAAAAACGGGCGCATACGCTATAAAAGCGGACGTTTCTGTACATAGCGAGGCAGTACGCGCTGTAAATGAAGCCATCTCATATCTCGGCGGTATTGACGTGCTTGTAAATAATGCGGGTATTTCATTAACCAAGCTTTTTACCGATACGACATACGACGAATGGAAAGACGTAATCGACACGAATCTTTCCTCCGCATTCTCTCTCTCAAGAGAATGCTCAAAAGCAATGATATCCGAGCATAACGGCTCAATTATAAATATCGGCTCCGTTTGGGGCAGATGCGGTGCATCCTGCGAGGTAGCGTATTCCGCATCCAAGGCGGGACTTCGCGGTCTTACTCAGGCACTCGCCAAGGAGCTCGGACCGTCAAATATCCGAGTAAACTGTATTGAGCCCGGAGTGATCGATACCGATATGAATGCTGAGCATTCAAAGGAAACTATGGACGAGCTTTGCGACTCTACTCCCCTTTGCCGAATCGGTAAGGTGGAGGAGGTAGCCGAGGCGGTATATTTCCTCTCAAGTGACGCGGCATCCTTTATCACAGGACAAATAATCGGTGTTGACGGCGGCTTTGCACTTTAATTTAATTTTTGGAGATACGCTATGACAGGCAAGGAAATTGCCGAGACTCTACGACTCGGCGGCATTGAAAATTACATATTTGAGGCAAGAATTCTTTGCGAAGAGCTGTGCGGCGTGTACTCCGAGGACAAGAATTATGACTCGGCACAGCTGTGTGATGCAGTTCAAAAGCGCATCACGGGTTATCCCTTGCAGTATATTTTAGGTAAATGGTGGTTCTGGGATTGCGAATTTTTCGTTGATGAGAATTGCCTCATTCCCCGCGCGGATACCGAGGCGATCGTAGAAAAAGCGATCAAATCGCTTCCGAAAAACGCATATTTTGCCGATCTCTGTACGGGAAGCGGATGTATTGCTATCTCAATTTTAAATACTTTAAAATCATCTCGTGCCGACGCGTACGAGCTATACGAAAAGACCCTTGATATTGCAAAGAAAAACGCGATCCACAACAAAGTAGACGCTCGCTTTTGCGGAATTTGCGGCGACGTTCTTGATCCTACCCTTTTAGGCGAAAAAAAGTACGACGCGATCATTTCAAATCCTCCGTACATACGCTCCGACGTAGTACCAACTCTTGAACGCGACGTTCTTTGCGAGCCCCGCGCGGCACTTGACGGCGGAGACGACGGACTTGTGTTTTACCGCGCTATCCTCGACAATTTTAAGAGCAGCTTAACCGAGGATGGTATTTTTATCTTCGAGATCGGCTACGATCAAGGGGACGACATCATTCGTCTTGCTAACGAACGAGGAATGACGTGCCAAACCTTCTCCGACCTTGGCGGAAACACGCGTGGCGCGGTTGTTTCCCCTAATAAAAGCAATTAATTCTGCATAATATTTACTAAAACTCAAACGAAAGGAATTTCAGCTTTGAATATAGCGGTTTTAGCGGGAGGCTACTCCCACGAAAGAGACGTTTCCTTAACGAGCGCGAGCCTTATCGCAAACGCCTTGATCGATGAAGGACACAGAGTTTGCCTTTGTGACGTTTATCTCGGACACGAGCCGAACGAAAAGGACAAATTGTTCACCGACGAAAAAAGAAAAATACATAAAATAGAAAATTCCGTTCCCGACCTTGATTCCTTAAAGGAGCAAAGCGGAAACGGGGATGCCTTAATAGGCAAAAACGTTCTTGATATTTGCCGCATGGCTGACGTCGTTTTTTTAGCACTTCACGGCTCAATGGGAGAAAACGGTCAGCTTCAGGCAACGCTTGATAATTTCGGTATCAAGTATACCGGCTCGGGATACGTTGGAAGCCTGCTTGCTATGGACAAGGATATATCCAAAAAGCTTTTCAAATTCAGCGGCGTCGTAACTCCCGAATGGATAAGATGTGACAAGGACACCTGTACTGACGAGATCGTTGAAAAAATCGGATTTCCTTGTGTTGTAAAGCCTACATCAAGCGGATCGAGCGTAGGTATTTCTCTCGTTTCCGACCGCGACGGACTTGACACCGCACTCGCGCTCGCAAAGAAATACGAGGACTCAATTCTCGTTGAAAGACAAATTATCGGCAGAGAATTTACGGTCGGCGTGCTTGACGGCGAGGTGCTTCCCATAATTGAGATCATACCCACCGAGGGCTTCTACGACTACGAAAACAAGTATCAGGCGGGCAAGACACTTGAAATATGCCCCGCGGAGATTTCCGAGAGCCTCAAGAAAAGACTCGACGAGCAGACACTCCTCGCATTCGACACACTCCGTCTTTCAGGCTACGCGAGATTCGACTTTATAGCCGATGAGAATGAAAACACCTTCTGCCTTGAAGCCAACACACTCCCCGGTATGACACCCACAAGCCTCCTTCCGCAGATGGCGGCGGCGGTTGGCATATCCTACGGCAAGCTTTGTACAAAAATCATTGAAACTGCATTAAAATAAAACAATATAAAGGATCACCAAAATGGAAAAGCATTCCCATTACGGACACAGACAACGACTTAAAAACAGATATCTCGACTTTGGTGTTGAAAATCTTAGTGATCACGAAATACTTGAGTTGCTCCTTTTCTATGCTATCCCTCAGAAAAACACAAATGATATAGCTCACGCGCTTATAGACGAATTCGGCAGTCTGCAGGGTGTCTTATCAGCTGACGTGGACTCCGTTAAAAACGTCAAGGGCATGGGCGAGCATTCCGCTATACTCATTAAGCTCCTAAACGACGTTCAAAGACGCGTACGTCTTTCGGACAATAAGGACTTAAATAAGCTTGATTCCCTCTCAAAGATAGGTAAATATCTTATGAATTACTACGAGGGTGTAAACGAAGAGCGCGTAACGGCAATGCTCTTTGATAATTCAATGCGTCTTATAGAATTCATCGTGATATCGACGGGCAGCGTCAACTCCTCGTCCGTTGACTGCCGCGCTATCGCTGAAATGTCACTACGCAAAAATGCATCCTGTGTTATTTTAGCGCATAATCATCCAAACGGTCTTGCCATTCCGTCAAGCGACGACAGGCTGGTTACCAAGAACGTGGATGCCGCGCTCTCGGTTATCGGTGTGCATCTCATTGAGCATATCATAGTAGGATCCGGTAACTATTCGCCTACGATGCAGCTTCATTACGGACATTTGCGCGCCGCGCCTACATCACTTAAGATAGACGAGAGCTTTTTCTCAAAGTTTTATAGCACTTAACACATATTCTTTTTAATTTTTTCAAGAGCGATACGCTCAAGACGTGAAACCTGGGCCTGAGATATACCGATACTGTCGGCTATCTCAGTCTGGGTTTTATTTTTATAATATCGCATCGTTATGATTTTTCGTTCCCTTTCATTGAGCTTTTTCATCGCCTCGCGGAGTGCGATATTCTCAAGCCAGCCGTCATCCGTCGCGGTAAGGTCACAAAGCTGATCTATAACGTAAATAGAATCTCCATTTTCACTGTATACGGGCTCGTAGATAGATATAGGCTCGGTTATAGCCTCCATTGCTCTTGCCACATTCTCGCGGCTTTCCGAAAGCCTTGCGGCTATCTCGTCGACCGTTGCCTCCCTCTCCTTCTCGTTTTGTATCTCCTCGCGCGCCTGAAGGGCTCTATATGCAAGATCCCTTACGGAACGGCTGACGCGAATAGCATTATTATCTCGAAGATACCTACGTATCTCTCCTATTATCATAGGAACCGCGTACGTAGAGAATTTGACCTCAAGCTCAATATTGAAATTATCCACCGCCTTTACAAGACCGATACAACCCACCTGAAATATATCATCTAGATTATCTATTCTTCCTGTAAATCTTTGAATTATGGATAAAACGAGCTTTAAATTTCCGCATATAAGCTTTTGCCTCGCCTCACTGTCACCGCCGTGGGATTTAATCAAAAGCTCTCTTTTCTCGTTATCATCAAGAATTTTAAGCTTTGCGGTATTGACTCCGCATATTTCAACCTTATTAAAAGACATAAAACAATTGCTCCTTTTAGAGTTTTAATTATTATTTCCATTAGAGCAATTATTTAATACGACACAACTCTGGTATAAAAAGGAAAAAGAAAAAGCGAGTAAAAACTCGCTTTTTCTTTTATTTTGTGAAAATTACTTTCTTCTTGCGCTCTTGCCTGTTCTGATAGGAGAAACGAGATCGTCCCAAGGATTATATTCCTCAGCTACGAGCTTCTTGGGTTCCTCGCGAACAACTCTTGTTGCGGGAGCAGGAGTTGCGGGAGCCTTGTCAGTGTTCTTATCAAAGCCGGTAGCGATGATAGTGATCTGCATTTCGTCCTCAAGATCATCGTCAAAGCCTACGCCCCAGATGATATTCGCATCGGGATGAGCTTCGTTCTGAATAAGTGTTGCAGCAAGCTCTGCATCCTCAAGACCAACGTCAGGAGATACAACGAATCTGATAAGGATACCGTGAGAGCCCTTGATGGAGGATTCGAGAAGCGGGCTGTCGATAGCCATCTTTGCTGCCTGTTCTGCCTTGTCCTTACCTGTTGCGATACCAACACCCATGTGAGCATAACCTGCGTCTCTCATGATTGTGGAAACGTCAGCAAAGTCAAGACCGATGAAGGATTCACCGTTTACGAGGTCGGAGATGCTCTTAACACCTGTGTAAAGAACACTGTCAGCTACCTCAAATGCGTTCTTAAGTGTGATTCTCTGGTCGCTTACTTCCTTGAGCTTATCGTTGGGGATAACAACGAGAGCGTCAACGAACTGTGCAAGCTCAGCAATACCTGCCTCAGCATTACCTGCTCTTACCTTACCCTCGAAGGAGAAAGGACGAGTAACGATACCGATAGTAAGAATGCCCATTTCCTTTGCGATACGAGCAACTACGGGAGCTGCACCTGTACCTGTACCGCCGCCCATACCGGCAGTTACGAATACCATATCCGTATCAACGAGAAGGGACTTGATTTCGTCAATAGACTCTTCAGCAGCGCGCTTACCGATCTCGGGACGAGCACCTGCGCCACGGCCACCTGTGAGCTTTTCACCAATTACGAGCTGTGCAGGAGCGTTAGAGCGATTAAGAGCCAAACGGTCTGTGTTTACTGTGATAAATTCAACGCCTCTGATATTGGAAGAGATCATTCTGTTTACAGCATTGTTTCCGCCGCCGCCTACACCAATAACTCTGATATTGGCGCCAATATCCATTACATCATCATGTTCAAATGTTCCCATTTTTTACAAATCCTCCGATTTATGTATTGCTTTGTTTTTACAAAATGTGGTACGAGAAGTGATATAAATCGCCCAAATCATACAATATGGGCAAATATACAACCTTCTTTATATATAATAATACATTTATATAAAAATTTCAAGTGTTTTTACAAAATTAAAGAAAAATTAACATTTAAATTCAACGAATTTCGTGTCAGTTGCCAAAGATCGAGCTTGTCGTCTCCTCCTCGGGCGTCACATCGGGATCCTCTTCGGGATCCTCGGTAGCATCGTCCTCATCCTCAATGCTCTGCACCGCTCTTGCGGTCGCGGCAGAGGGATTGGTCAGATCGACTAAGCCAAACTCGGAATACTGCCAGGACGTATCCGCTAAAATTCCCGAGAGCATCTGTACCTTGAGATCAAAGCTTGCAAGAGAGCCGAACTCAACCTTGAAGCGCTCGGAGTAAACTCCGTAGATATCGTATTTTTCTTTAAGATTTATGCTTGTAAGCGTGGAATAGTTATCGCTCTGCTTAAGCTCCTTCAAAATATCGTAAACGTAATCGTATTCCGATTTATCACGAAGCTCAATAAGATCCGAATTATTAAAATTCTTATCTCCGTCGGGATTCTCGACAGTATCGTAAAAAACAAGCTCCTTGCCTATCACGGGCTTGCATATCTTCGGGATATCCACTCTTCTTCCGCCAAGCGAGGCGTAATCATTCTCGGTCTTTCTTACGTCAAGCACGAGGAGATTTTCATCAACCGCATAATACGCGCCCTTATATTCAACGTAATAATCGAACGGGGAGAACGTGACCTCAATATTTACCGCGCCTGTGAAGATATTCTTTCTTACCTTTATTTCATCGGCTAAGGGAATATTCTTACGAATGCTTCTCTTAATACCGAAGCTTGTCTTTTTAAAGAAGCTCTTCCCTATTTCGATCTCACTCGCCTCGGCAACGCGGGTTTCATTAAAAAAGCGAAGATCACCCGTAACGTTTATATCCTTCACCTTAATACTGAACAAGACAAATATAAAGGCAGTTACAGTCAATATCAGCGCGACTACGATAAGCAAAACGCGTCTGACAATTCGGCTTTTCTTAAATTTATTCAATTTTTCGTTTAGCTTATTTAAGCCTTCCCTTGTCTTTTCCTCGGGCGTTTTGTTTTCCATAATGCACCTGATTTTTACTTAAGTATTTTCTTTATATGCTCGTAAATTACGGAATTTGCATCAGCAATTGCGAATTCATTAATGTTCTTCGAAAGCGTTTTGCGAAGCTCCCCGTCGGAGAGAAGCTTATCCGCGGCATCGGTAAGCGCGCCCGAAGAAAAGCTCTTTTCCTCAACCAAGAGAACTGCATTCTTATCGTAGAGAGCCTTGGCATTCTTGTACTGATGATTATTAGCTACGTTGGGAGAAGGAACGAGAATAGCCGCCTTGTTAGAAAGCGCAAGCTCGGAGATCGTCATAGCGCCCGAGCGCGCGAGAACGACGGTCGCGTTCTTCATTCTCGTATCCATATCATAGATATATTCGCAAAGTCTTACGTTGGGCTTCTTGTCAAGGCCGCGAGCACGGAACATCTCGGTCATCTCGTCTATGTAAAGCGATCCCGATGCGTGATAGAAGAGAGTATCCGTGTGCTTATCGCAAAGAGCCTCAATCATATCTACAACACCGTAATTAAGCATCATAGCACCACGGCTGCCGCCGAAGGAAAGAAGGCACTTCTCATATCCCTCGTTGGTGTCGCGGTTAACAACCTCGGGCACAACGTCCTTGATGGTGGGATTTCCGACCTTTATAATATTTGCTTTGGGCGAAATCTGATCCTTGATCTCGTCAAAGTTAGTCATCACAACGTCAACCTTAGCTGCGAGCTGCTTTACTGCCTTGCCCGCATAAGCGTTGGATTCGTGAACGATCGTGGGAATACCCATTTTAGCTCCGGTATTGAGCAAGGGATAGCAAGCAAATCCGCCCGTACCGATAATAATATCGGGCTTGAATTCATTAATGATCCTCTTCGCCTCGCCCTGCGACTTTGCCATAAGGTAAAGCGTCTTGATATTCTTGGGATTCCACAAGGGATACATACCGCAAATATTCACTCTGTAGGGCTTATCATATCCCGCGCGTTCAATAAGCTTGGGCGCGATATCGTTTGAAACCGTGGAGCAAACGAATGCGATATTCGCGTTCGCTTCCCTCTCTTTTATTGTATTTGCAATGGCGATCGCAGGATTTACGTGTCCGGCAGTACCGCCACAAGTCATAAGTACTCTCATTGTTATCACCTGTAATTCTATTTCTTAACTCTTGAAAATCTTGATATATTCAGTATTATTCCCATCTCAAAAATCTGCAAAATAAGCGCAGTACCGCCCGACGAGAAGAACGGGAGAGCGATACCCGTATTAGGCATCGAGTTTGTTACAACCGCGATATTGAGCGCGGTCTGAAGCGCAACCTTTGTCGTAAGACCGTAAACCACAAGAGAGGAGAATTTATCGGGAGCGCGCGACGCTATCACGTACCCTCTCCACAAAAGAAGAATAAAGAGGGAGATAACGAGAACTGCACCGATAAAGCCAAGCTCCTCGCAAACGATAGTAAAGATAAAGTCGTTCTGAGGCTCGGAAACGTAGCCGTATTTTTGTCGGCTGTTACCGAGTCCGACACCGAAAATACCGCCTGAGCCTATGGCGTAAAGTCCCTGCCAGGTCTGCCATGCAGGGCCCGTTGGATCGGCATTCTTCAAGTCAAGCCAAGTGATAACTCTATCCTGAGCATAGCCCGAGAACAGAAGGACGATGGCAACTCCGACAATACCGACGCCGATAATAAGCGCCATCCACTTTTTCTCCGTTCCTCCGATAAACATTATCGTAAGACCGAGAATACCGATAATTATAAGTCCCGAAAGATGTTTTTCAAGCATAACGAGTCCGCATATCGCCGCAATAGCAAGCCCGGGGTACAAGACGCCGTACTTGAAGCTTCCGCCGAATCGCTGCGCCACCTTGAGCTTATCCTGATACCGCGACATTATAAGCGAGAGGAATATTACCGTACTCATTTTGGCAATTTCCGACGGCTGAATTGTAATAGGACCGAGCTGGATCCATCTTTGCGCGCCACCGCCCTCTCGTCCAACAAGCAAAACAATGATAAGAAGGATTATGGAAATTCCGTACATGATTATTCCGAATGCCTTCCACACCCACGGTCTTGAAAATAAAACGAAGGGCACGGCACACATAATACCGAATGCAAGGAACAGTATGTGTCGCTTGAAATAATACAGGCTATCCTTCATATAATGCTCCGCATCGTATGCGCTGGCACTGTACGCCATAACAAGACCAAACAGGGTTATAGCTATAACGATAAGCAAAAAATAGATATCTATTCCGCCGCGCACGAGGAGCTGCTCCTGCGGCTTTTGCTCCGTCTTGTGAATAGGTTCAAGAAGCGCAGGATCGTTTTTTGCAAGATCACTCTCGTAAAGATTATTTATTTTTTCAACTGCCCGCTTTAGTGAAAAGCGGCTTTTCTTTTTTTCTTTTTTGTTTGTATTGTTATTCTCTGACATAACAATCCTTTCTCATTTAAAGAATGCAGGCAAGAACTCCTACCGCTACGAAAATCAAGGAAACAACGAAGAACACAGTTACGATCTTCACCTCTCCCCACGGCTTATCAAGCTTCTGGAAATGATGATGTACAGGCGCCATCTTAAAGAATCTCTTACCGCCCGTAAGCTTATAATAGACCTTCTGAATAAGGCTTGAAAGCATTTCAAGAACGAATACCATACCCATAATAATGAATACGACAAGCTCTCCCTCTGCTACCGCGCAGCCCATAATTATACCACCGATGTAAAGAGAGCCCGTGTCGCCCATAAATACCTTTGCGGGGAAATGATTGAACACAAGGAATCCAAGAGCAGAGCCTATAAGAGTTGCTCCGATAACGCCCGTATATCTCCACGCGAGAAGCGAGGACAACAGCACCATACCCATCGCAACAGAAAGAGCAACCGAGGAGGCAAGTCCGTCGATACCGTCAGTAATATTGGTACTGTTTACAAAGCCCGCGATAACGATAACGTAAATGGGATAAGCGAAAAATTTAAGATCAACTGCAATATCCGTAAAAGGAATTATAAATGCGGTGCTAAGATTCTTCGTCAAAGCCATAGCAACAATATAAAGCGCCGCCGCTATAAACTGCAAGCTGAGCTTCTGCCACTCGGTCAGACCCTCGTTTTGCTTCTTTACAAGCTTTGCATAGTCGTCAATAAAGCCGATCATCGCATTTGCCACGCCAAGGCAAAGGGTAAGCGCTATAGGTACAAGACGACCGTTATCCGTCGACGTACCAAGAATACCGAATCGTTCAAGCACGAACCATACAAGCATCACGAAGAGAGTTGCCATAATAAAGCAAATACCGCCCATCGTGGGTGTTCCCTGCTTTGACGCGTGCTCGGGAACGTATGCACTTACGTTTTGTCCGAGCTTCTTTGCGCGAAGCACGGGAAGAACTATCTTTGTTATAAGCACGGTAAGTGCGAACACCAATACCGCAATAATGAGCATTTCAATGGGTAATCTAAAAGTATCTTTAATTCCTATATTTTCAAACCAAGTGTAAAGCATTTCGCAAATTTTCCTTATCTGATCTCAAGTTTTTCTATAATTGTTTCAAGCTTCATCGCGCGGCTACCCTTAAATAGCACGGTATCTCCCTCTCGCAAAGCAGAATTAAGCTCAGCAGTCAAGCTGTCCGCTTCGCTCTTTTCAAAGTGATATATCGCGCTAATTACCACACGTTTTGCGCCGTCGACTATCTTTTTTGCATTCTCGCCGTATGCGAAAAGGATATCCGCGCGGCCGAGGAGATATTCGCCTATCTCTCCGTGCATCCTGTCGGAGTCTTCGCCAAGCTCAAGCATATCGCCAAGCACCGCAATCCTTCTTCCCGAGAATGTAGAAAGAACACCGAGCGCCGCCCTCATAGATTCGGGCGCGGCATTGTAGCAATCCGCAATGATACGGACTCCACTCTTGACATAGATATTTTGCCTGTTACCGCAGGGAACGTAAGAAAGAATTCCCCGACGGATCTCGTCCTCGGAAAGACCTGAAATATTCGCCGCGGCATAAGCCATAAGCGAATTGAAAACTATATGTATACCGGGAATATCAACGCGAACGTCTTGAACCCTTATACCCTTCGCCTCGATATCAAAGAGGCTATACTCCTCAAAAAGTCTTATATTTACCGCCTTATAATCAGCATTCTCACACTCACCCAAGGACACATAAATATAATTTATATCATCTCGCCCCGTAATGCTTCGCGCTTCCCTGAGAAGCGGCTCGTCGCTGTTAAGAAGAAGATATCCGCCCGACATAAGACCGTCGGCGATCTCAAGCTTCGCGCGACAAATATTCTCACGTGTTTTTAGGTATTCAAGATGCGATGAACCGATATTCGTAACTATCGCAAGAGAAGGAGTAGCGCACATAGACATACTGTGAATCTCTCCAAAGCCGCTCATACCCATCTCGAAAATTCCCATTTCCGCATCCGCGGGTGCTTCCATAAGAGACAACGGCATTCCGATAACGCTATTGAAATTTCCATCGGTATTGTACGCCTTATATTTCTGTCGCATAACGGCGGAGACAAGCTCCTTGGTCGTGGTCTTGCCAACGCTTCCCGTAATTGCGATATTCTGTATTTCAGTCCCCCCTCTATATCCTTTCGCAAGGAAGGATATAGCCGCTACCGAATCGGGTACTACGATAAACGCACCCCCTGTCGTATCAATGCCCTCGGGCACGTACTGGCAAAGAAAGCATTTGCAGCCCTTTTCCATCGCGCTTCCTATAAAGCTGTGGCCATCGACTCTCTCGCCCACAGTCACAATAAATAGCGTCTTCTCGTCTACCTCGCGCGAATCGGTACATACGTATTCTATTTTATGATCGATCTCGCCGCCCACAAGTATGCCTGAGCAATACTCGGCAACCGTATCGGGAGATAAATTTTCATATCCAAGCTTAATTTTCATTTTCAGCTCTCCTGCTGATTTTTTCTTTTTTTGTAAGCGTCCAGCGCTATTTGACTTTCACAAAAGTCTCTTTTTTCATTTCCGACGATCTCATAGCTCTCATGCCCCTTACCCGCAAGCAAAATTACGTCGCCTGCCGAAGCATTCGTAACGGCATATTCGATCGCGCGGCGCCTATCGGGAATGACCGTATAGCACGATTCCTTATCAACGCCCGTCAATATTTCCCGAATGATCTCTTCAGGATCCTCACTTCTCGGATTATCCGAGGTAATTATGGTCATATCCGCGAGCGAGGAAGCGATATGGCCCATTATTCTGCGCTTTTCCCTATCTCTTTCGCCTCCGCAGCCAAAGAGAAGAACAAGCCGCTTATCCTTATCTATAAATCCCTTTGCGCTCACAAGGAGATTTTCAAGCGCGTCGGGTGTGTGCGCGTAATCAATGAACACGGATATATCCGCGTCACGACCCATATCCACGCGCTGAAGCCGTCCGTCAGTACCTGACAAGCTCTTCAGCGTTCTCTTGATGCTTATAGCGGAAACACCAAGCTCTGAGGCGCAGGCGATCGCCATAAGTGAATTCATAACCGTAAAGCTACCCGGGATCTGCAATCTTACGTAAAGCCGCATAAGTCTTGAATGAAGCTTATACTGAATTCCCTCGCATCCGCAAAATTTTACGTCCGTCGCGCTGTACGTTGCAAATGCGCCGTTTTGAGTGCAGGTTATGGGATAATAAAGCTCACTCGCAAGCCGTTTTCCATAATATCCGTCTATATTAACTATCGCTCTTTTACATTTTTCAAAAAGCGAGCGCTTCGCCATATAATAGCTATCCATATCCCCGTGAAAATCAAGATGATCTCGCGTAAGGTTAGTAAAGAGAGCAAATTCAAATTCAATAGGATCGATCTTACAAAGCGCAAGAGCGTGCGACGTTACCTCCATTATGACGTACTCTACCTTGTCCTCGACCATAACGGATAATATTTTATAAAGCTCACTCGGATCCGGCGTGGTCATATTCGCAAGCTTGTTGCCCGAACGGATATTAAGCTTCCCCGAGCGCGAAATACACCCGAGAGTGCCGATGAGTCCAACCGACCTACCTGCTCCGCGCAATATTTCAAAAAGCATTTTTGCGGTAGTGGTCTTACCGTTCGTACCTGTAATACCAATAAATTTAAGTCGTCTTTGCGGATAGCCGTAAAATGCCGCGTATATATACGACATAGCGCTCCGAGTATTTCCGACTCGGATTATTGGAAATTCGGATTCATTCTCAATATAAGCCGACTCATCCGCAACTATTGCCACAGCCCCCTTTTTAAGTACGGTGGAAATAAGCGTATGACTGTCAAATCTCATACCCTTCACACAAATAAAAAGGCATCCGGATCTTACGTTTTCAGAATTTGTTTCAATTCCCGATATCTCGATATCCTCAAGATGCTCGGGACATATAATGTCCGTTTCGGAAAGCAAAGAAAAAAGTGTCATAATAATCTCCCATAATATTAAAAGTGATTATTTATTCTTCCTTTGCTTTTCCAAAACCCAACAAATTAATCGTCCGCAACGAGATATCTGAAGGTTACCTCAATAACGGTTCCCTTCTCAACCTTAGTGCCTGCCGCGGGGAATTGCGATACTACGACAGCCCCCGTACCCGACATATAGTTATTCGTACCGAAAATGCGGATATTGAGTCCGCAATTTGCAAGCGTACCGTTTGCGGCAACCGCCGTCATACCCGTAAGATCAGGCACAGTCACCATTTCCTTATTCTGCATAGCGTCGCGCGAGGTGTAAAGAATGATCTTTGCACTACCGGGCTCAACCTTGACACCCGCAGCAGGCCACTGACCTACTACAAGCTCACCGTCGCCAACGAATTCAACCTCAAAGCCAACCGCAGCCGCAAAATTCGACGCCGCGTTCTTGCTCCAGTAAAGGAGCGTAGGAGTTTCAAGCGCAAGCTTTTCAAGCTCCTTGTCGGTATATTCCGCTTCAACGCCGTAATAAGGAAGCGCCTCTGCGAGAAGATTGCCAACGTAAGGCGCAGCAACTACGCTACCGTAGAGAGTTCCCTTTGTAGGCTCGTCAACGAGAATGATTGCGGCAAGCTCGGGATCGTCCGCAGGAGCGTACGCTACCGTTGAGCAAACGTAAAGCTTTACCTCCTTGTTGCACTTCGGGCAAATTAATCCCTTTCCGAGAAGATTCGGATCAAACTCCTGATATCCGCCCTCATAATCGCATCTTGTACACTGTACCTTGTCATTTTTATTCAGCTTCTTTTCCGAAGTACCCGTCTTTGCGGCAACTCTGTAGCCCGCAACGTACGCGTTCTTCGCACCGCCATCGGTTTCAACGCCCTCCTGAAGAATAGCGCCGACGGTCTTGCAGGTCTCTTCGCTGATAACCTGTCTCTTTACCTTGTTTTCATAGGTAAATACTGTATTTCCGTTAGCATCCACAATCTCCTTTACAAAGTGAGGCTCAACAAGATAGCCACCGTTTGCGATAGCTGAGATCGCCATCATATGCTGTGTTACCGAAACGTTGAAGTTCTGACCGAAGGAGGCAGTCGCAAGATAAATATCCGCGCTTGTAAACATTCCTTTGTCCCAGAAGGTAACACCGGGTATCGTATGGCTCTCACCCGGCAGGTCGATGCCTGAATTTGCAAAATATCCGAATGATTCAATATAATCATAAAATTTGTTTGCGCCAACACGAAGGCCCATCTGCATAAGCACGGGGTTGCAGGACTGCTGAATACCGCGCGCAAAGTTAAGCGAGCCGTGTCCGGGCGCAAGCTTATGACATTTGATCTGTGTCTTACCGATCATATAGTAACCGGGACAATTAAAATGCTCGTTAGTATTTACAAGATTTTCCTCATACGCCATAGCCGCGGTAACTACCTTGAAGGTAGAGCCCGGGATATACGAGTCTGTGATCGCCTTATTTGACCACATTTCAGTTAAGAGCTGACTGCGAAGAGTATCGTACTCCTCCGTTCCCTCCATATATCCGCTCGCGTCAAGCACCTTTTGGCTGTACTCGTCGAGTGTCCACGGATCGTTTGCATTGAACGTAGGATATACCGCCATAGCAAGCACGTCGCCCGTGTTTACGTCAACGACCATACCCGCCGCTCTGTTGTGTCCGCCTGATTCTATATACGCGGTCTTGAGCTGCTCCTCAAGCTCCGCCTGAATAACTACGTCAATAGTAACCGTTATGCTATCTCCGTCAACAGCCGAGATAAAGCTCTCGTAATTGTACGGAATTTCGTTTCCAAAGGAATCCTTCGCGGTTATATACTTTCCGTCCTCGCCCTTGAGGTACTGGTTATATTTTGCTTCAAGTCCGTATATACCCTCGCCCTCGCCGTTAGTAAATCCAAGAACGTGCGACGCCAAGGTTCCGTAAGGATAATATCTCTTGCTTGTCGCCTGCAAGAAAACAAAGCCCTTATTATCAATATTTTCATTCTCAAGAAACTCGCGTACCTTGTCAGCCAGCTCCTCACTCAAATGCCTTTTGAGTGTTCTGTCGCGATATTTCGTAAATTCGCTTTGCTGAAGAATAAAGTCCTTTTCAAGCTCAAGCTCCGCGATCTCGGAAATTCCCGTCGCAATAAGCTCGGCATAATTCACCTTGTCCTCCTTGCTTTCCCTCTCAATCACCGAGGGGTCTATAAGCAATCTATAGGTCGTAATATTGGTCGCAAGAAGAATTCCGTTTCTATCGTATATCTCGCCTCGGTCGGCAGTAAGATTCGACTCCTGCGTCATCTGGTCAAGAACCTTCTCCTCAAATTCCTTGTGATTAAAGGTCTGATATCCTAAAATTCTCAGCGCCAAAAGGATAAATGCCGCCGTTAAAAACAAGCAGATACCCGTCGACCGCTTCATATTTTTAATGTCGAGTATTTTACTCTTCATGTAATCTCCGATCCTCCGCTTACGCGGTAAAATTTATGTAAGTAGCCTGTCTTACATATATGCTGAATGGTTGTTTTTTATTCGGGACGTGTTCTCAGTTCTCCGAATGAATAATACCTACAGCCTCAAGAAATCTTCTTATTAACGAAGGCTTTCTTTCCTTCTCTATCTTCTCCGTCATCTCGTCGTTGTCAAGCTCAATATACTTTGAATTGATATACTCACGGCCGACCATGCCCTCGCCGATCGCCCACTTTCTTATTTCCATAAGGTCAATTCTCGTATTAAGCTCAGCATTAAGCCCGTCGCGTTCTCTCTCAAGTCGCACGATCTTATTTTCCAGCTTTGAAACGTCTATTTCGGCGTGGCTTACCATAACCGAGCCCGAAACAATGAGAAAAAGAGAAAGCGTTATTATTACAAACGCAGGTATAATCCTTTTGGGGAAACGGCCCTTCTCTCCCTCACGGCGATTTTCCTCGTCGTCGCGCGGAAACCAAGCCGCAGAAAACTCCTTAAGTCCCTCTGCGTTTAACTTGCCTTTTATTTTCTTGGCTCTTGTCTTTAGCTCGTACACTATGGCAAGCCACAGTGCTTTTTTTGGCGGGATACTATTCTCCTTCGCCTTCTTTTCCTGATCCTTTTTCGCGATCTCCTCATACTCGCCCTCCGTTCTTCTCATCGCGCGAGAGGTGTTGAAATCACGTCTATCCTTATAGTAATGGGCAAAATCATCGCTTGTCATATACGACACGCCCTGAAAATTGCCGTGCTTGTATTTTTCGTCATTTGCAGCAATTTCGCCTGTTTTTGCGCTTATTTCAGCCGCAGCCTTGGACGCCGCCTCGTTTTTTCTTGACTGCGCCGCCGCGTCGCTCTTCACCTTAGTGGTAATGCCGCGATTCTTATATCTGTCGCAAAGTAAATTTATATAGATCTCGCTATTCTCATCAAGCTGCTGTGATTTGAAATCAATATTACTTTCAGCCTTCTTCTTCGGCTTATTCATACCGCTTTCCTCCTTTCAGATGTTTCATAGCCTAAAATCAAAGCTTTTCGGCTATGCGAAGCTTTGAGCTTCTTGATCTTGGATTTTCCTCAAGCTCGCGTTCACTCGGAACTATGGGCTTTCGTGTTATTACCTTGACCTTAGGGGTTTTTCCGCAAACACATACGGGGAAATTTTTAGGACACGTACAGCCCTCGGCGTGAGAAGCATACGTCTGCTTTACGATTCTGTCCTCAAGCGAATGGAACGTAATAATACAAATTCTGCCACCCACGTCAAGCATATCCACCGCGGAATTGATCGCGGGAGCTATCGCGTCAAGCTCTCCGTTGACCTCAATTCGAATCGCCTGGAAGGTGCGCTTGGCAGGATGATGTCCACCCTCGCGTGCAGATGCGGGAATCGCGCTCTTTATGATCTTAACAAGCTCACCCGTAGTTTCAATAGGCTTGATTTCCCTTGCATTTACAATGGCATTCGCGATTCTGGGCGCGAATTTATCCTCGCCGTAATCGTAAATAATCTTCTTTAACTGCTCTCTTGTATAATTGTTTACGACCATATACGCGTCAAGAGTCGCGCTCGTGTCCATTCTCATATCAAGGGGCGCGTCGTTATTATGAGAAAATCCTCTCTCGGGGGTATCAAGCTGATATGACGAAACACCGAGGTCCATCAAAATTCCGTTGATCTTATCAATACCGAGGTCGGATAAAACCTCCTTAACCGAGGAGAAATTACTCTTTACAAAAGTAACACGGTCCGAATAATCCGCAAGTCTCTTGCTTGCCGCCATAAGCGCCGCATCATCCCTGTCAATAGCGATAAGTCTGCCGCCCGCAGTCAATCTTTTTACGATTTCAAGCGAATGACCGCCGCCACCTGCAGTACCGTCAACGTAAATACCCGCAGGATCTATATTAAGTCCCTCGATGCACTCGTCAAGCAACACCGAGCGATGTGAAAAATTAATTTCAGTCTGATTTTGCATTACAAAATCTCCTTTACGTTATGCCTTGTATCAAAGCCAAATTCTTAATAATTATAATATACTTAAAATATTATTTCAAGGGAGATTTTTATCAAAAATAAAATTTCGTTCAGTTTTTTTAAGCTTTTTTGATAAATTAATTCAAGCCTTTCCATTTTAACCAAAATTTACCGTAAAATAGAACTTTATCGGGCTTAAAATGGAAATTACTGTAATTTTTCTTTTTTCGCTAAATAAACAAAAAAACCGCCGCGAGAAATAACCCCACGGCAGTATTTTAGTGTGCTTTTATTTACCTTCACTCCCCTTGTCAACGTCGGGCTTCTTGACCCTAACAAACAAAGAAAGAAGCGCGCGAGCATTGAAGGGTATTAAGGGATAAAGATAGCTTCTTCCCCGACATACCGTTTGATTTGTGGCAAGTAAAACGATTATCAAAACGCTTCCTGCCATAAAGCCCCAAAAATCAAACAGCGCGGTTAAGACCGTAAGCAAAATCCTCAAAAATTTAAATGCATATCCCAATTCGTAGCTTCGTTGCGTAAAATTCGCGATCGCCACAAACGCCATATACAGTATGACCTCGGGAATGAGCCATCCTATACTGACCGCAAAATCGCCAAGTATAAGCCCTCCCACGACGGATAACGAATTTGAGAGCATATTGGGCGTATTGAGCGACGCCATCTTCAATCCGTCAATAATAAATTCCGCCAATAGTATCTGCGCGACGATCGGGATCCTTCCCTGCTCCTTTGGCAGAACGAATTCAAGCCACGCGGGGACGACCTCGGGATTATTGACAAGCAAAAGCCACAACGGAATCAAGAAGAGCGTCAGCCAAAAAACGAAATGCCTCAAAAGTCGTATATACGTTCCCGTAAGCGGCGAAAAATAAAAATCATTGGTCTCCTGCATAAAATCAAACACCGAGGTTGGCAAGACCATTGCCTCGGGGGAATTGTCGCATATAAGAATAATGCTTCCCTCGAGTATCTGCGCGGCGGCGGAATCGGGTCGCTCGGTATATCTTATCTTCGGGAAAGGATTGTACCATTTCTTTCTTATTAAACACTCCGCCAAAGACTCGTGCCCAAGCGTCAGGGAATCCGTCTTTATATTTTCCAGCTTTTCAGTAAGAGCCTTGAGATACTTTTTATCCACCCTGCCCTCCATGTAGCACAAAACTATATCCGTTTTCGAGCTCTCGCCTACGGTAAGATATTTCATTGTAAGATCGGGATTTCTTATGCGCCGACGTATCAGCGCGGTGTTGAAAATGAGGGTTTCAACAAATCCGTCGCGGGAGCCCCTCATAACCTTATCTCCCTCAGGCTCTCCCGTCTGCCTTGCGGGATAGGTGCGCGCATCGATTACTATCGCGCTCGCGCCAAAAACCGAGCCGAGAGCAACCGTCGCTCCCGACATTATCATCTGCAAAAGGGTGTCGATATTGTCCGTAGCATCCGCCTCAACGTACGGAAGATTCGCCTCACAAAAAATCTGTGCGGGAGATTTGTTGCTCTCGGCGTTTTGAGGAAGCAAGGATTTCAAGGACAAAAAGTGAGTCAAAAGCTTACTAAGCTCCGCGTCCTTGATAAGACCGTCAATATAATAGAGAGTCATCTCGTCTTGACCGATCTTAAGAACCTTTTTTATAATGTCAAAATTTTCATTTACGCGAAGAGCTATATCGAAATACTCGATATTTTTTTCGTAAGATGAAGAAAGCTTTCTCATTTATTTTCTCCATTATTTGAATTGATTTTATAAAAAAGTATTTGCCTTGATGTTCCCCATACTAACAGATGTCCACTTGTTTTTTGAAAAAAAATGCGATATTTCGTGCGACATTTTTCCACATTTTGTTTATTTTTCTATTATTTGTTAATAAAATACGACATAAAAAGAGGCAGGGCCGAATTACGACTCTGCCACAATATAAATATTATCTTGTCTCGTCACGAAGCTCCATAAGCTCATCAAAGAAATTATTAACGTCGGTAAATTCACGATAAACCGAAGCAAATCTTACGTATGCAACCTTATCTCTTGCGCGAAGCTTATTCATAACCATCTCGCCGATCTCGGCTGTTGTAATCTCATTTTTGAGTGCATTCTGAAGCTCGTTTTCAATCTCAAACGCGATCTCCTCGGCGTTTACGGGACGCTTCTGCGTAGCCTTCAAAAGTCCGCCCAATAGCTTTGTTCTATCGAAAAGCTCCTTTTCCCCGTTCTTCTTGATAACGATTATCTGCACGGATTCAAGCACCTCAAAGGTGGTAAAGCGCTTCTGACAGCTCAAGCACTCACGTCTGCGTCTTATGCTCGCACCGTCGTTTACGGGTCTGGAATCTGTAACCTTGCTTTCACCAAATCCACAGGAAGGACATTTCATATATAAGCTCTCCAATCAATATATTGTATCAATATAACTATTATAACACAATTGTTTGTATTTGTAAATACAATTTTAACACAAATTTGTTGAAAAATCAAGAAATGTTACAATTTATACATTGATTTTAGAATGTTTTGTACTATAATATTTAGTGATTTTATGTTCATTTAAAGTTGGAGGATATATTATGAAAAGAATTTTGACTATACAGGACATTTCCTGCGTTGGTAAATGCTCTCTTACAGTGGCCCTCCCCGTTATCTCGGCTATGGGCGTCGAGGCGGGCGTTCTCCCTACTGCTGTTTTATCAAATCATACTGCATTCAATAAATTTACTTTTTGCGATCTGACGGATGAAATATCCCCTATTTCTGCTTGCTGGCAGGAACAGGATATCGACTTTGACGGTCTTTACTCAGGTTACCTCGGCTCTGTAAGACAGATCGATCTTGTTATTGAGCTTTACCGTACATTTGGCGAGGGCAAGCTCAAGCTCGTTGACCCCGCAATGGCTGATAACGGCAAGCTTTACGCGGGCTTCTCTCCCGAGTTCCCTCTTGAGATGGCTCGTCTGTGCGCAGTTGCCGACGTAGCGATCCCCAATCTTACCGAGGCTTGCTTCATGCTTGGCAAGGAATACAAGGCAAGCGGCTACGACGAGGAATATATCAAGGAGCTTCTTTTAGGTCTTGCCTCTCTCGGCGCAAAGAAAGTGGTTATCACGGGTATATGCTTTGACAACGAAAAGCTCGGTTGCTATGGATACGACTCCGAGTGCGGTGAATTCTTCTCTTATTTCAACGACGAGATCAAGCAGAAATTCCACGGCACAGGCGACATTTTCGCATCCGTGTGCTTCGGCTCGCTTATTCGCGGCGAAAGCCTTTACAACGCAACCAAGAAGGCCGCAGATTTCGTCTGTGAGGCTATCAAAGCCACGCTCGACGATGAGCGTCCCATAACATACGGCGTGCATTTTGAGAAGGTTTTGAAGACTTTAATGTAAAATATAAAGGTCGGAGTAATCCGACCTTTTTTATATAATTATGTAGCCACAAATACAAAACTGTAAATGTGTCGGATGCCGAGCATCCGAGGTGTTCATCGTACGTTAGTATAAAATGTGACTCGAACACAGGTTTGCGGTAAGGCTTATTTTTTACCTAAGTAATATAACCGCAAACTATCGAGTGCTTCGCACTCAAGGTGTTCTTCGTGCAAAATTGTAATGTGACTCGAACACAGGTTTGCGGCAAGGTGTGTCTTTAATCCAAATAATCAAACCGCAAACATGTCGGATGCCGGGCATCCGAGGTGTTCATCGTACGTTAGTACGCCAGCTCCAATACAAAGGGGTGGAAGTTCCCTTCCACCCCTTTGTATTGGAGCTGGTGATGTGACTCGAACACACGACCTGCTGATTACGAATCAGCTGCACTACCGACTGTGCTACACCAGCAATATGTGGTTATTTTCATAACCACATTGGCAATTATACCACATAAAGAATTGATTGTCAATACTTTAAAGAGCAAAAGTATCTCTCACTCTTTAATTTTTTTCCAATATTCCTCCGCGGCGCGTTCGGTTTTATTTTCACCGAAATTATAATACTTTCTTCCCTTCAGATCATTAGGCAAATACTGCTGCTTTACGTATCTATTCGGGTAATCGTGCGGGTATTTATAGCCCTTGAAAAGCGGTGACTGAAGATGCACGGGGATATCCTCGCCAAGACCTGCCTCAACGTCCTCCATAGCAGCATTGACCGCCAAATAAGCCGTATTGGATTTAGGTGCAGTTGCAAGAAGGATCGCCGCATCCGCCAAAGGAATTCTCGCCTCGGGCATACCAAGCTCAAGAGCCATCTGACAGCACGAATGAACAATAGGCAGCGCCTGAGGATAAGCAAGTCCTACATCCTCCGCGGCGATAACCTTGAGTCTGCGACAAAGAGAAATAATGTCGCCCTTGTTAAGCATTTTAGCAACGTAAAATGCCGCAGCATCGGGGTCGGAGCCTCTGATTGATTTTTGCAGGCATCCGAGCATATCGTAATGTGTATCGTCCGAGAAATTACCGCTTCCGTAGGAAAATTCAAGAGCATTCTCGTACGTTATCTCATTGTCAGCCGAAAAATACGCGTTTTCAAGCAAGCCGATGGATCGACGAACGTCACCCGAGGCAAGATTTGCTATTTTCTCCGCCACAGTGCCGTCAAGAACCTTCTCTGTGCCGTTTTCTTTGTTTAAGTAATCAAGAGCGCGATAAAGCATCTTAGCGCAATCCTGCGGCTTTACAGGCTTGAATTCAAAGAGTGAGGATCGCGAAATGATCGCGTTATATACGTACATGTGAGGATTCTCGGTAGTAGACGCGATCAGCGTAACGCGTCCGTCCTCTATATATTCAAGAAGCGTTTGCTGCTGCTTGCGGTTAAAGTACTGTATCTCGTCGATGTAAAGAAGCGTTCCATTCGCGCCGAAAATATTCGACGAGGACTGAAGCACCTCTCGGATATCCGCACTTGACGCGCTCGTAGCGTTAAGCTTATGGAATGCCATTCCCGACATCTCGGCAATAATTGATGCGGCCGTGGTCTTACCCGTGCCGGGAGGCCCGAAAAATATCATATTCGTAATTCTTCCACCCGCGAGCATTCGACGGATCACTCCGCGCTCGCCAAACAGATGTGTCTGACCAACTATATCGTCCATTTGCTTTGGACGAAGAAGGTCGGCTAACTGTGCATTTCTCATTTTTATCTCCATTTAAATACAATCATATAGATTAATTTTATCATTTTTATGCCTGTTTGTCAACAGAAAGAGCGAATAATCTTCAAGCTCTGCCGATATGCCATTTTTCTTGACAATTTAATAATGACATGTTATAATTATTGTAGTAGTATTAATTTATTGAAAGGAGAATTTTATGTTCTGGTCTATTTTTTGGGCAGTTGCATTCGTGTTAACGATAATAGTTGAAATAACCACCACCGAACTTGTTTCAATATGGTTTATGCCAGGCGCGCTCGCTTCTCTTATTCTCTCATTTTTCGATATAAAGCCCTGGGTACAATGGGTCGTATTCATCACACTTTCAGGGATTCTCCTTATATTTGCACAAACAGTATTTCGAAAAAAAATTCTAAAAAGCATCGGCAAAGAAAAGACCGATACCGATCTTTTGATAGGCAAGGTAGCCCGAGTTGAAGAAGATATTATAAACGCTAACGAAACCGGCACGGTTAGAATTAACGGTCAGATATGGACTGCGCGCATGAGTAACGACTCCGAAAGCGCGTCCGTCGGCGAATTCGTAATAATTAAGAAAATATCCGGTGTTAAGCTTATATGCGATAAAAAAGAAAATCAATAAACAACTAAATATAGAAAGGAAAACACATTATGGATTGGTACTGGTATCTCATCATTGGCGTTGCAATTGCAGCAATCGCCGCAGTAATCTCAAACATTCACATCGTTCCTCAGGCACGTGCATACGTCATCGAAAGACTCGGCGCATATCACACGACCTGGAACACAGGCATTCATTTCAAAATCCCCTTCTTTGACAAAATCGCTAAGAGAATCAATAAGATGGAGCAGGTTGCAGACTTCCCTCCTCAGCCCGTTATTACAAAGGATAACGTCAGAATGCAAATCGACACGGTCGTATTCTACCAGATAACCGACCCCAAGCTTTATGCATACGGTCACGCTACTCCTATGACAGCTATTGAAAATCTTACGTCCACCACTCTTCGAAACATTATCGGTGAGATGGAGCTTGACAACACACTGACCTCGCGTGACATCATCAACTCCAAGATGAGAATCATCCTCGACGAGGCAACAGACCCATGGGGCATCAAGGTAAGCAGAGTTGAGCTTAAAAACATTATTCCGCCCCGAGAAATACAGGACGCTATGGAAAAGCAAATGAAGGCCGAACGCGAACGCCGTGAAGCAATACTTCGTGCAGAGGGCGAAAAAAATTCCGCTATTCTCGTAGCTGAAGGTCAAAAACAATCCATGATACTTAATGCAGAAGCTGAAAAGCAGTCACAAATACTTAAGGCAGAAGCCGAAAAGCAGTCCCGAGTGCTTAGAGCAGAGGGTGAAGCGGAAGCAATACTCAAGCTCCAGCAGGCTACCGCGGACGGTATCAAGATGATAAACGAATCCGCACCCAGCGATGCGGTTATAGCGCTCAAGCGACTTGAGGCATTTGAAAAGGCTGCAGACGGTAAGGCAAC
The DNA here is from genome assembly GCA_045660325.1 of Eubacteriales bacterium. Lineage (GTDB taxonomy): Bacteria > Bacillota > Clostridia > Oscillospirales > CAG-272 > SVTX01. The sequence continues at coordinate 994 of JAZRDO010000003.1, read as the reverse complement.
TAAGATAATCATTCCTTCCGAGATTCAATCTTTTGCAGGATTAGTATCAAGCGCCAAGGAAGTTAGCTCAAACTAAAACTAAGGGTGTGAACTTGCGTTCACACCCTTTAAAATTAAATAAATTTTACTATTTCATCAATAGCCTTTCTCTCCGTGTGTCTCGGCGACGGCTCGGCATCCTCTGCAGGATATCCTGCGGTCAGAAGGCATACGTCAACAATGTTTTCGGGAAGCTTAAAGCACTCGCGCAGCATCGCTCTGTCGTATCTTAAAAGCATTGTCGTTCCCGCGCCTATATCGGTCGCTTCAAGCATCATCTGTGTTGCAACGATGGTGGAGTCGATCTCTCCGCTGTTTCTCGTGCCGTCACCCGCGCACCAGCATTCAGTCTTGTCGTAACAAATAATAAACACCGTCTTGGAGCCGTAAATACAGGGGGAGCATTCGTTGATTTTGCGAATTCCCTCCTCGCTCTTAACAACGTAAATTCTGTGGGGCTGAATATTCTTTGCGGTGGGTGCTGAAATACCCGCCTCGAGAATCTTCTCAACGTCAGTGTCAGAAAGCGGTCTGCCGTCAAATTTTCTTACCGAATATCTTTCCTTTGCAAGTGTCAAAAAGTCCATACTGTTCTCCTTCTTTATTCAATATTTTTCATTGTTTTTTCAAAAAGCCCCGCAAGATCAGAGCATATCATATCGCCACACCTGTCCTTCTTATATTCTATACCATTTTTTCCACATTGTCAACAGTAAAAGAAAACACAGCCACAATTAAGTCACGACAAAACATCTCATAAAACAAGAAATTTTTTAAATATTTTTTAGAAAAAGGTATTGACAAAACAATTCCCTTGTGATATAATATTCAAGTCGTCGGACGAAGACAATAAAAACCGTCCATTTACCCCGTATGATCTAGGTGTAGCTCAGCTGGGAGAGCGCTACCTTGGGGTGGTAGAGGCCGCAAGTTCAAGTCTTGTCACTTAGACCAG
>JAZRDO010000002.1:0-19592 GCA_045660325.1 Eubacteriales bacterium | reverse complement strand
TATACTATTGAAATAAAATTCATTATATGATATAATTAGTTCATATGACCGCATTCGGTCATATTGCTTTGTAAAAAATAAAATTACAATAAATCAGGAGGAAACAATTTTGACTTTTCACGACAAAAGCATTGACGAAGTGATAAGCTCTCTTGCCAGCGACAAGCAGGCAGGTCTTTCCGACGCTGACGTTGCAGCCGCAAAGGAAAAATACGGCGAAAACAAGCTTAAGGAAAAGAAAAAGAAGACAATGTTCCAGAGATTCCTTGAACAGTTCAAGGACGCTATGATCATTATTCTGCTTATCGCTGCAGCAGTATCCACAGGCATCGTAATTTACGAGATGATCGCAGGACACGGAAATCCCAAGGAATTCTTCGAGCCCGGTCTTATCGTAGCGATCGTAATCCTCAACGCCATCATGGGCGTAGTTCAGGAAAGCAAGGCTGAAAAGGCGCTCGACGCCCTCAAAAATATGTCCGCACCCCACGCGCGTGTTATCCGTAACGGTAAAGAAACCGTTATCGAGGCAAGCGAGCTTGTTCCCGGCGATATTATCAAGCTTGAAGCAGGCGACTTCGTTCCCGCGGACGCAAGACTCATCCATAGCGTAAACTTAAAGAGTGAAGAATCTGCCCTCACAGGTGAATCTGTTCCCTCTGAAAAGGACTGGTCCGCTTCCGTTGCTGTTGACGCTCCTATCGGCGATAGAACAAACATGGTATTCTCAGGCTGCAGCATTACCTACGGTAACGCGCTCGCAGTAGTAACAGGCATCGGTATGGAAACCGAAATGGGTAAGATTGCAGCTCTTCTTGCAAACGAAGAGGATGCTGACACACCTCTCCAGCAGAAGCTTGAAAAGCTCGGTAAGATCCTCGGCTTTGTAGCTCTCGGCTGCTGCGCGATCATTTTCGCGATCGGTCTTCTCACTCCCGTAGCTGCAGGCGAAACACTTCTCGACAAGATCATTGAAATGTTCATGGTTGCTATCTCTCTTGCGGTTTCCGCAATTCCCGAGGGACTTCCCGCAATCGTTACTATCGTTCTCTCCATCGGCGTACAGAGAATGGTTAAGAAGAACGCAATTATCCGCCGACTCCCCGCAGTTGAAACTCTCGGCTCTGCATCCGTAATCTGCTCCGATAAGACAGGTACTCTTACACAGAACAAGATGACTCTCGTTAAGTCCTATATCGACGGCGAGGACGACGTAGCAGATATCAACTCCCACGTTGCAGACAACGTAAGAACACTTCTTACTTACGGCACACTCTGCTGCGACGGTGCTATCGACGTTAAGGAAGACGGCACAGAGGTTTCCATCGGTGACCCCACAGAGACATCCATCATCTCCGCGGCTCGCAAGAACGGTATCCTTCAGGATGCTATCAACGAGCAGTACAGAAGAGTTGCGACAATTCCCTTCGACTCCGACAGAAAGCTTATGACAAGCGTAAACGTTATCGATGGCAAGAATATTGTTATCGTTAAGGGCGCTTTTGATATGATGGTTCCCCGTTGCATCAAGGGTGACCTTGAAAAGGCAAAGGAAATGAACGACAAGATGAGTAGCAATGCTCTCCGCGTTCTCGCAGTTGCTTACAAGGAAATCGATACAGTTCCCGAAAATCCCACAAGCGAAGAGCTTGAAACAGGACTTATCTTTATGGGTCTTGTAGGTATGATCGACCCGCCCAGACCCGAAGCGGCTGAGGCTGTTAAGATCTGCCGTATGGCAGGCATCAAGCCTGTAATGATCACAGGTGACCACGTTGTAACCGCATCCGCTATCGCTCGCGAGATCGGTATTCTTGAGGACGGCGACCTCGCTATCACAGGCGCAGAACTCGACCTTATGAGCGACGAGGAGCTTGACGAGAAGATCGAGTCCATCTCGGTTTACGCGCGAGTTTCTCCCGAAAACAAGATCAGAATCGTTAAGGCTTGGCAGAGAAAGGACAGAATCGTTTCTATGACAGGCGACGGCGTAAACGACGCTCCCGCGCTTAAGGCGGCTGATATCGGTTGCGCTATGGGTATTACGGGTACCGACGTTGCAAAGGGCGCGGCTGATATGACACTTACAGACGACAACTTTGCTACTATCGTTCACGCGGTTCGCGAGGGACGCGGTATTTACGCTAATATCAAGAAGGTTGTAGGCTACCTCCTCGGAACAAACATCGGTGAGGTTATCACAGTATTTATGGCTATGATCTTCTGGCAGCACTCTCCCCTCGTTTCTATGCAGCTCCTCTGGATCAACCTCGTAACCGACTCCCTTCCCGCTATATCCCTCGGTATGGAAAAGGTTGAGGATTCCGTTATGTCCCAGCAGCCCAAGCCCAAGAATGAAGGCCTCTTCGCAAACGGCTTCGGCGTAAGAATCGTGCTTCAGGGCGTTATGTTCGCAGTACTCACACTCATCGCGTTCTTTATCGGCTGCGGCGGTAACTGGTCCGCTATCTCCAGCTTCGCAGGCAACGATCCCGCCCTTATGGCAGGTGAAACAATGGCGTTCTTGGTACTCGCAATGTGCCAGATCGTTCAGTCCTATAATATGAGATCCGAGAAGTCCCTCTTCAAGATCGGCTTCTTCGGTAATAAGACTCTCAACCTCTCCGCTCTTGCTGCATTCGTGCTTACAATGGCAGTAGCGCTCATCCCCGGTGTTCAGGATGCATTCGGTCTTGTAACTCTTGACTGGTGGCAGTACCTCGTATGCCTCGGACTCGTTCTCGTTCCTCTCGTTGTAATGGAAATTGCAAAGGCAGTTGGTCTTATCAAGCACCACGATCACAAAAAGAAATAATAAATAACACCTCCGCCGTATGTATTTTGCATACGGCGGTTTTTTGTCCTATAAATTTGCGCAAAGGCATTTACAATTGGTAATTTTTATTGTATAATATAAGTTGGTTAAAATTTTGAACCAAGTATTATTTAAAGGGGATCAAATATGATAAACTCTATTCCTCGCGCGGAATATCCGCGTCCTCAGATAAAAAGAAATTCCTTCCAGAATTTAAACGGCGAGTGGGACTACGCAACCGACAAGGCAGGCGTATCTACACCCGAAACTTACATAAACGGCGATAACTTCAACGAAAAGATAACTGTTCCCTTCTGCCGCGAGAGCGTGCTCTCAGGTATCGGCGACACAGAGTTCTGCAAGTGCGTCTGGTACAAGAAGACCGTAACGCCCAACGAGAATATCACAGGTAAGAAAGTGATCCTCCATATCGGCGCTTGCGATTACGAAACTGACGTATGGGTTGACGGCGAGCACGTAGGAACTCATATCGGCGGCTACGTTTCCTTCTCCTTTGATATTACGGATAAAATAAAGAATACACCCTTCACTGTTGTCATTCGCGCTATTGACGACACAGTATCGGGCAGACAGCCCTCGGGCAAGCAGGCGCTCCGCCCCAATTCCTACGGTTGCTTCTACACGAGAACTACAGGTATCTGGCAAACCGTTTGGCTTGAATACGTTGAGCCCACTTACGTTTCGGGAATCAAGTACTATCCCGACATCGATAGCGGGAAAATAAATATGATCGTCAACGTAAAAAATGGCGAGGGCGAAACAGTTTATGCAAGCGCTTCCTATAACGGAAAAGATATGGGCACAGCGCAGGGTACGGTCAAGTGCGGCTCTGCAAAGATCTCCATTGATCTCTCCGAGCTTCATCTCTGGGAGATAGGCCGCGGCGAGCTTTACGATATTGAATTCTCCGTTGCAAACGATACGGTAAAAAGCTATTTCGGTATGCGCGAGGTTGGTGTAAAGGACGGTATTCTCTACCTCAACGGCGAGCGCGTATTTATGAAGCTCGTGCTTGACCAGGGCTTCTACCCCGACGGCATTTATACCGCCCCCACGTACGAGGCACTCAAGAAGGATATCGACCTTTCAATGTCCTTCGGATTTAACGGCGCGCGCCTTCACGAAAAGGTTTTTGAGCCCCTCTTCCTTGAATATTGCGACAGAGTCGGCTATATGGTTTGGGGCGAGCACGCAAACTGGGGTATGGATCACACAGGCGACCAGCTTTTCTCAAACTTTATGCAGGAATGGTGTGAAATCGTCGAGCGCGACTTCAACCACCCCGCGATCATCGGCTGGTGTCCCTTGAACGAAACCCCTCACGACACAGACCGAAGATTTACCGAGGCTCTCTCCACTCTCACCCGCACACTCGACCCCACAAGAGCTTATATCGACGCGTCGGGCTGGACTCACTTTGAGGGCGTATCCGATATGGAGGACCTTCACGATTACGAGCAGGAGCCCACAGTCTTCAAGGCAAAAATGGACGAGCTTGTTGACGGCATCAAGATGAATCTCCACGCGTACTTCAAGAGCGACGATATAAACTACCCCGCAATTCCCACGTTTGTTTCGGAATACGGCGGAACGTGGTGGGCACACGACAGAGTCGGCAAGGACTGGGCGGACAACCAGCAGGACGGCTGGGGCTACGGAAATGCCTGCCGCTCAATCGACGAATTTTACTACCGCTTTGACGGACTTACCTCCGCGATTATGGATTGCCCGATTATGGGAGGTCTTTGCTACACGCAGTTAACTGACGTTGAGCAGGAGCAGAACGGTCTTTTGACATACGACAGACAGCTCAAGTTCGATACAGAAAAGCTCCGTGCAACTCTTACCAAAAAGGCGGCAATCGAAAAATAAAAAAACGGCGCATCCGCGCCGCTTACATAAGGAAATAATATGGAATTTTTACGTAAGCTTCCCATCCCCGCAGAAATCAAAAAGCAGTACCCCTTAAGTGCCGAGAGCGCCGAACGAAAAAAGATATTCGACGCCGAGATCAAGGCAATATTCAAGGGAGAATCAAACAAAAAGCTTTTAATTATAGGCCCATGCTCAGCGGACGTTGAGGAGTCCGTTATGGATTACGTAACGCGACTTGCAAAAATTGCGGATGAAGTCAAGGACAAGATACTTATTATCCCAAGAATTTATACAAACAAGCCGAGAACCACGGGCGACGGCTACAAGGGTATGCTCCACCAGCCCAATCCCGAAGGCGACTCAGATATGCTCGAGGGTATTATCGCGATCCGCCGCCTGCACACCCGTGTAATTGAGGAAACGGGTATGTTTACCGCGGACGAAATGCTCTATCCCGAAAACTACCGATATTTATCCGATCTGCTCTCCTACGTTGCGGTCGGCGCGCGCTCGGTTGAAAATCAACAGCACAGACTTGTCTCAAGCGGAATCGAGGTTCCCGTAGGAATGAAAAATCCCACTGGCGGCGACATTTCCGTAATGCTCAATTCGGTTATGGCGGCTCAGCACTCCCACACGTTCCTCTATCGCGGCTGGGAGGTCAAGTCACACGGCAACGAATGCGCTCACGCGATCCTTCGCGGATACGTAAATCGCCACGGCGAGTCTATGCCAAACTATCACTACGAGGATATTGAGCATCTCGCGACCGAATACAAAAAGAAGGGACTTCAAAATCCCGCGCTCATTGTTGACTGCAATCACGCCAATTCCGCTAAAAAATATAAAGAGCAGGAGCGCATCGCTATGGACGTTCTTCACTCCTGCCATCAGAATCCCGAAATTGCTAAGCTTTTCAAGGGATTTATGATTGAAAGCTATATTGAAGAGGGCTCTCAGAAGATTGGCGAGGGTATATATGGCAAATCCATTACGGACCCCTGTATCGGTTGGAATGATACGGTTAAATTTATACGTAAAATGTACGAGAATATTTAACAAGAAAAGCCCGCGGCGCTGCCGCGGGTCTTTTTTATATTCTGGAATTGAAAATTTTAACTGCCTCGCTTATTTCCGAGCCGCTGTAACCGTAGCGGGAGATCGAAGCAAACATTTTCTGCATCTCGTACCTGTCGGACGGGATAGTCATATATCTTTTCTCAATAAGATTGGCGCACTGCAAGGAAAAGTCCACCGTGTCAAGATATTCCGCGGCGGAGGCTATCGCCTCATCGCAGTAAAGCTCTTCACGGAGCTTACGAATAATTCTCGAGCGTCCCCAATACTTTTTTATGGAAAGCTCACAAAGTCTTCTTGCAAGCTCCTCCTCGTCGATATAGCCCTTATCCTTTACGATTTCTACGGCTTTTATCGCCGCTTCCCGCTCTACACCCTTCTCACGAAGCTTTCTTTCAAGCTTGCGGTAAGAGCACGCGCCGTAGGAGATAATCCCGTACGCGCGGCGCAAGGCGTGCGCGACCGCATCGGACAGCACAAGCGCATCAAGTGTCTCTTCACTTATTTCGTAAGGCATACCCTTTAAGCGTATACCCACGTCATCCAGCATATCAAGGGGCAAAAGATAGGATCTTTCCTCCCGTCCGTAGCCCGATTCAAGCAAAACCGAGACCAAAAGCTCGCTTTTACCCTCAAGCGCGGAAACGGATATTACACTCGCAAACGGGATCTTTTCAATATCACTCGTTGTCCTCGAGAGTTCTGATGTCAAAATCGTCTTCATCGTCAATCTCAAATTCCTCTTCGTTTACTATATCGCCCTTACTCTTCATAGCGCGAACCTTTGCCTCAACCTCGGCGCAAAGCGCGGGATTTTCCTCAAAGAGCTTACGCACGTTGTCCTTACCCTGCGCGAGTCTCTCGCCCTCGTAGGAGAACCAGGAGCCGCTCTTCTTTATAATGTCCATCATAACCGCAAAGTCAATAACCTCACTCACGCGGGAGATACCCTTGCCGTACATAATATCGAATTCCGCAACTCTGAAGGGGGGAGCTACCTTATTTTTAACTATCTTACACTTAACTCTGTTACCGACGATATCACTGCCGTTCTTAAGCTGCTCTGTGCGACGGATATCAATTCTTACAGACGCGTAGAACTTGAGCGCCTTACCGCCCGTTGTTGTTTCGGGGTTGCCGTAAACCACGCCGATCTTATCACGGAGCTGGTTGATAAATACGACTACGCAGTTATTCTTAGAGATAACGGCATTGAGCTTTCTCATAGCCTGAGACATAAGCTTCGCCTGAACGCCCATTTGTGAAGCTCCCATATCGCCGTCGATCTCCTGCTTGGGAACGAGTGCTGCTACGGAGTCGATAACGATAACGTCAATAGCGCCGGAGCGAGCGAGAGATTCAGTAATAGAGAGCGCATCCTCGCCGCAGTCGGGCTGGGAAACGAGAAGATTGTTTATATCAACGCCGAGAGCCTTCGCGTAAACGGGATCAAGCGCGTGCTCCGCGTCGATGAATGCCGCCTCGCCGCCTGCCTTCTGTACCTCTGCGATAATGTGAAGCGCAACCGTTGTCTTACCCGAGGATTCAGGGCCAAAAATTTCAACAATTCTTCCCTTCGGAACGCCGCCAATACCAAGTGCCATATCAAGAGAGAGAGAGCCTGTGGATACAGCCTGTACCTCCATATCGGTATTCTCGCCAAGTCTCATAATTGCGCCCGCGCCAAACGAACGCTCGATCTGTGCCATAGCGGTGCTAAGGGCTCTTTTTTTATCTGTAAGCTCAACTGTCTCAGTAGCCTTTGTTGTCTTCTTTGTTGCCATAATTTACTCCGTTCCGGGAAAAATACTTCCCTTTTGTTTCTTTCCATGGCTATTATACTCCAAAAAATCGCATTTGTCAATAGGTTTTGTAAAATTATTTTTCCTTTTTTGGAATTTTAGATATTTTTATGCCATTCAAAAGCGCAAAGTATACTTTTTATTTTTCGGTTTCGGAACTAAACACCCCGATTTCATCAAAGCTATTTACAAAATGAACGCTTGGTGGTATAATTATATCAATATTTATATTGCGAGGTGCTATTATGGAAACTCAAAAGAAATTAGAATTATTTTACGCCCACCAGTCAAAGCTTTCCGCTTACTATCACGCAATGGGTATGCTCTACTACGACGGCGCAACAACCGCGCCCAAGAAAACTGCGGAGAACCGCGCTCATACTCTTTCCATTTTGAGCGAAGAGGTTTACAAAATGTGCACCACCCCCGAGATTGTTGAGCTTATTATGTCGCTTTCCGACGCGAGTGACGAACTCTCCGAAAACGATGCAAGAAGCGTTTACCTTGCCGCGAAGGACATAAAGGAAATGCAGAAAATTCCTATGGAGGAATACGTTTACTATCAGGAGCTTATGGTGCGCGCGGACGACGTATGGCACACGGCTAAGGAAAACAACGACTTTGCTTCCTTCTGCCCCATTCTTACCGAGATCTTCGAGTTCCAGAAGAAATTCGCCTCCTACTGCGCTCCCGATATACACCCTTACAACTACTGCCTCGATAAGTACGAGAGCGGACTTACAATGGATAAGTGTGATGAATTTTTCTCACTTCTCCGTAGCAATATAGTCCCCCTCATTCATAAAATATCAAATGTAGATCAGGTTGACGACTCCTGTCTTTACGGCAGCTTCTCCGAAGCGGAGCAGCATAAGTTCTCCCTCTACCTTATGGAAACTATGGGCATTGACCTCGGTGTATGCGGCCTTGGAACAACCGAGCATCCCTTCACAACGTCCCTCGGCTCACACCGTGACGTGCGCATTACGACAAATTACGACGAGGGTAACTTCGCGTCCTCAATGTTCAGCGTTATCCACGAGGGCGGCCACGCGCTCTACGATATGAATTCCGCAGACGAATTCGCATACACAAATCTTGACGGCGGCGTGTCTATGGGCATCCACGAAAGCCAGAGCCGTTTCTACGAAAATCTTCTCGGCCGCAGTCTCCCCTTTATCGAGTACATCTTCCCGAAAATGCAGGAATTCTTCGCTCCCAAGCTTGATTCCTACACCGCAGAGGACATTTATCGCGCGATAAATCTCGTAACCCCCTCGCTTATAAGAACCGAAGCCGACGAGGTTACGTATTGCCTCCACGTAATGGTGCGCTACGAAATCGAAAAGGCAGTTATCTCAGGTGAGCTTGAGGTTAAGGATATTCCTCAAAAATGGAATGCGCTCTACCGTGAATACCTCGGCGTTGACGTTCCCGACGACACGCGCGGTTGCCTCCAGGACAGCCACTGGTCGGGCGGCGGTATCGGATACTTCCCCTCTTATGCGCTCGGCAGCGCATACGGCGCGCATCTTCTTTCTAAGATGAAGGAATCCGTTGACGTAGAAGCTTGTCTTAAGGTCGGCAACTTTGCTCCCATCAACGAATGGAACAAGGAAAGAATTTGGAAATTCGGCGCATCCAAGAGCTCCGACAAGGTGCTTTTAGACGCACTCGGCGAGGAATTCGACCCTATGTACTACGTAAAGTATCTTGAGGAAAAGTACTCCGGAATTTACAATCTTTAATGTATCAAAAATTCGCAAAAAGGTATTGAAATCAAAGCAAATTTGTGATATAATTCTTTTTAATATTTAATTCTTTTATAGGAGGATCCTATGGAAAAAATGAAGGTTGGCGTCGTTGGCGCCACAGGTATGGTTGGACAGAGATTTTTAACGCTTCTCGAAAACCACCCTTATTTTGAAGTTATCAAGCTTGCCGCGTCCAAGAACAGCGCAGGCAAGACCTATGCCGAGGCACTCGGCGGTCGTTGGAAGCTTTCCACTCCGATGCCCGAAAAATATAAGGATATGATCGTAATTGATGCCGAAAGCATCGACGAGATGAAGGACTGCGCATTCGTTTTCTGCGCGGTAAATATGAAGAAGGACGAGATCAAGGCGCTTGAGGAAGCATACGCGAAGGCAGAAATCCCCGTAGTTTCCAACAACTCCGCGCACAGATGGACTCCCGACGTTCCTATGGTTATTCCCGAGATCAACCCCGAGCATCTTGAGGTTATAAAGTCCCAGAGAGAGCGACTTGGCACAAAGCGCGGCTTTATCGCGGTTAAGCCCAACTGCTCTATTCAGGCGTACGTTCCCGAGCTTACACCCCTCCGCAAGTATGGAATCAAGGAGGTTGTAGCTACCACTTACCAGGCAATTTCCGGATCAGGCAAGACCTTCAACGAATGGCCCGAGATGATCGACAACATCATCCCCTTCATCGGCGGCGAGGAAGAAAAGAGCGAGCAGGAGCCCCTTCGCGTTTGGGGTAAGGTTGAGAATGGCGAGATCGTAAAGTGCGATGCGCCCGTAATCACAACACAGTGCATACGCGTTCCCGTAACCGACGGTCATACTGCGGCGGTGTTTGTAAAATTTGAAAACAAGCCCACAAAGGAACAGATCCTTGAGGACTGGAAAAACTTCCGCGGACTCCCCCAGGAGCTTGAGCTTCCCTCCGCTCCCGCACAGTTCGTAACATATTTTGAAGAAGAAAATCGCCCTCAGGCAAAGCTCGACCGCGACATTTACGGCGGTATGGGTGTTACCGCAGGCCGTCTTCGTGAAGACACTGTTTACGACTACAAGTTCGTAGGACTTTCCCACAACACACTCCGCGGCGCAGCGGGTGGTGCTGTTCTCATAGCGGAATTGCTTTACAGACTTGGATATTTCAACTAATAATAAAAGCCCTTTCGATTAAACGGAAGGGCTTTTTTCTTATTCTTTTTTATTTCTTTTCTTCTTTACAATATCCTCCATGCTAACGCTTCTGGTGTGGTGTATCGGCTTCCACTCGACTCTTGCAAAAATCGCCGCCAAAGCGATCGGCATATACGATATAAGGAAGATCGGGAAGGCGAAAATATACAGTATTTTCTTTATCGGCTTACAGTGTATGCTTTTCCACTCGGAAATCAAAGTCAGAAGCGCCATCAAGAAAAACAGTCCGTACGCCTGCAATATGGCGCCGATCATGAGATATAAAAGTAGCCGTCCCGACTCCGCCTCCCCCACGGCGGCGCAAATAATAAAGCCGAAAAGATCAAATATGATAGACATAAGAGAGATCAAATATGCGGGGCAAACGGTCATAGTCATATCAAACGCGCCAAAGCTTCCGCGAAAAATACTCCGCCAAAGCTTATTTCCATATTTCGACCACACCTGCAAAAATCCCTTTGACCAACGAAGCCGCTGTCTCCACGACTGTGAGAAGGTATATGGCTGCTCGTCATATAGCACCGCCTCGTTGCAATAACCGATTTTTTCGCCCGCTACAATACAGTCAACGGTAAACTCAATATCCTCCGTTAGCAAAAAGTATTTCCAACCGCCGAATTTTTCAATAAGCTCTCTTGAAAACAAAAAGCCCGTACCCGAAACCGCACAGCTCGTGCCTAAAAGAAATCTTGAATAATTCAAAAAGCGCGCTTCTCTCATAAACCAGATCCCGTAAGCGGCGGAAAGCCAATTGTCGCCGTAATTTTTGGAATTTCTATAGCTCGTCGTAACGTTGTAGCCGTCGCAATAGGTTTGATTCATCGCCCTTACGTAACCCGAATCGAGAATATTATCAGCATCAAGAAGAATAAACGCGTCGATATTTTCAAGCCCGCGATCCGAATCAATACTCTTCAAAAGAAAGTCAAGAGCATAGCCCTTTCCGATTTTTTCCGTATCGTTCCTCTCGTAAACAGTAGCTCCCCTTTCCCTTGATATTTCAGCAGTTCGATCGGTGCAGTTATCCGCTACGATAAACACCCCCAAGAATTCGCGCGGATAATTTTGCGCATCAATAGAGTCAAGAAGATGACCTATAACGCTCTCCTCGTTTCTCGCGCAAATAAGCACCGCAATATTGTGAATTATCTCTTTCTTATGTGGCTTCGGCTTCTTTATAAACGGAATAATTACATATATGAACTGGTACAGATAGCACAAAAAGAATATCGCGCCGACCACCAGATTAAAAAAAGCAATAACGTAAACAAGTCTCTCTACAATCATTTTACGGCTCCCGTATTTTTGTTTCACTTATAAGTATTATGGGCAAAAAGAAACGGAGAATTCAGGCGCGCTCGAAAAATATGCAAATTTATAACAATCATATAAAAGATGCCTTGACTCATAAAAAGAAAAGTGATATAATTATTTTGATTATATTATTTTACTCAAATCGGGAGGTGTAGCAATGATAACATTACATAACGGTGGTATTTTTTACTGCGATGGCGATATATCATTCTCGTCCGACGTAGATATAGAAAAGGCGCGTCTTAACACGATCACAGCGCAAATTTTGTCCGCGCACAACGTAAGCGGCGAATATAAAAATCTCAAGATCAAGTTTGACGCTATGGTGTCTCACGATATAACGTACGTAGGAATTATTCAGACCGCAAGAATCGGCGGACTTGAAAAATTCCCCATTCCTTATGCGCTTACAAACTGCCATAACAGTCTTTGCGCAGTTGGTGGAACTATCAACGAGGACGACCACGTCTTCGGTCTTTCCGCGGCAAAAAAATACGGCGGCATTTACGTTCCCGCAAATCAGTCGGTTATCCACTCCTATGCAAGAGAGGAGCTTGCCGCTTGCGGTAAGATGATCCTCGGCTCAGACTCTCACACACGCTACGGTGCGCTCGGCACTATGGGCGTCGGCGAGGGCGGTCCCGAGCTTGTAAAGCAGCTTCTGCTTGATACTTACGATATAAAGGCCCCCGAGGTGGTGCTCGTGCATCTTAAGGGCAAGCCCCGTCGCGGTGTCGGCCCTCACGATATTGCGCTCTCACTTATCCGCGCGACATTCAAGAACGGATTCGTCAAGAACAAGGTGCTTGAATTCGTAGGTGAGGGTGTAAAAACCCTCTCCATTGACTTCCGTAACGGCATCGACGTTATGACAACTGAGACGACCTGTCTCTCTTCCATCTGGGAGACCGACGAGGTGGTTGAGGCACATTACAAAACACACGGCAGACCTGAGGATTATAAAAAGCTTTCTCCCCGAGGCGTTGCATACTACGATTCTCTTATTGAGATTGACCTTTCGACCGAGGAATGCATGATCGCGCTCCCCTTCCACCCCTCAAATGCCTATACGATCAAAGAATTTAATGCAAATGCAAATGAAATTCTCGCAGGTGTTGAAGCGGAAGCGAAGAAAAAGTTCCCGAATTCCAAATTCGATCTTTTATCAAAGATTCTCCCCGACGGCTCGGTTTTAGCCGATCAGGGTATAATAGCGGGCTGCTCGGGCGGTATGTTTGAATCCATCTGCGAGGCGGCGGAAATTTTAAAGAATGGCAGCATCGGTAACAGCTATTTCAACATGTCGGTTTACCCCACAAGCATTCCCGTTTCTCTTGACCTTACAAGAAAGGGCGTAACCGCATCCCTTCTTGAATCGGGCGTGGTTATCAAGCCCTCGTTCTGCGGTCCCTGCTTTGGTGCGGGCGACGTTCCCCAGAATAACGGCCTTTCTCTCCGTCATACGACGAGAAACTTCCCCAACCGCGAGGGCTCAAAGCCCGGCGAGGGACAGATCTCGGGCGTAGCGCTCATGGACGCGAGATCAATCGCGGCGAGCGCGGCAAACGGCGGTAGAATCACTCCCGCTACCGATATTGAATATGATTTCACACCTCCCCAATACGAATTTGACAAATCCGTATACGAAAAGAGAATCTATTACGGCTATGGAAAGCCCGATCCTTGTGAAGAGCTTATCCTCGGCCCCAATATCACAAGCTGGCCTGCACAGTACGAGCTGTCCGATAATATTCTGCTTGAGCTTTGCGCGGTCATTCACGACCCCGTAACCACAACTGACGAGCTTATCCCCTCGGGCGAGACCTCGTCTCTGCGCTCAAATCCCGTGCGCCTGTCGGAATTCACACTCTCAAGACGCGCGCCGAGTTACGTGCCGCTTGCAAAGGCGGTAGCGCAAGAGGAAGCGGCAAGACGCGAGGGTAATCCCACAAAGAAGCTCACAGACGCGCTCTCAGCTCTTGGAGATACAGAAAAGCTTATAGATAGCACACAGTTTGGCTCCTGTGTATTTGCAAACAAGCCCGGCGACGGCTCGGCGCGTGAGCAGGCGGCATCCTGCCAGAAGGTGCTCGGCGGATTCGGTAATATTTGCTACGAATTCGCTACCAAGAGATACCGCTCCAACTGTATAAACTGGGGTATTCTTCCCTTTACACTTGACGCGGACACACCCTTCAATTACACCGAGGGCGATCTTGTATTTGTTGAAGGCGTAAGAAGAAAAATTGCGGCAGGAGAAACCGTCTTCCCCGCAGTCGTGCTTACAAATGGCGGCGAGAAGCACAATATCAAGCTTAATATCGTAGGACTTACCGACGAGGAAAGACAGATACTTCTCGACGGTTGTCTTATGAACTACTACAAAAACAAAAATTCCAAATAAAGATTGCGATAAAAATATGGAAAAAATTAAAATGACCACTCCGCTCGTCGAAATGGACGGCGACGAGATGACTCGCATCATCTGGCAAATGATAAAGGACGAGCTGCTCTATCCTTTTATTGACCTCAAAACCGAATATTACGATTTAGGTCTTCCCGAGCGCGAGAGAACGCGAGATCAGGTTACCTTCGACTCCGCGTACGCTACACAGAAATACGGCGTTGCGGTAAAGTGCGCGACAATCACACCCAACCGTCAAAGAGTTGAGGAATACAACCTTACTGAAATGTGGAAATCCCCGAACGGCACTATCCGCGCCATTCTCGACGGAACGGTCTTCCGCGCGCCCATAATTATTGATTCTATAAAACCCGTTGTCCGCAACTGGAAAAAGCCCATCACTATCGCCCGACACGCGTACGGCGACGTATATAAGGCTACGGAATACAGGGTTGAGGGAAAAGGCATTGCTACCTTGACCTTCCGCGGCGAGAACGGCGAGGAATTTTCAAAAGAGATATATAATTTTGAATGCCCGGGTGTGATTCAGGGACAGTATAATAAGGACTCCTCTATTATTTCCTTTGCTCACTCCTGCTTCAAGTTTGCGATCGATACAAAGCAGGATCTCTGGTTCTCCACAAAGGACACGATCTCAAAGCAGTACGACCAGACCTTCAAGCTTATCTTTGAGGATATTTACAACACCTATTATAAGGAAAAGTTTGAGGAGCTTGGCATCACTTACTTCTACACTCTTATCGACGACGCGGTTGCACGCGTGATTCGTAGTGAGGGCGGATATATCTGGGCATGCAAGAACTACGACGGCGACGTTATGTCGGATATGGTATCCACCGCATTCGGCTCACTCGCTATGATGACGAGCGTACTCGTTTCCCCCGACGGCTTGTACGAATACGAGGCGGCTCACGGAACGGTTACACGCCACTATTACAAATACCTTCGCGGCGAGGAAACCTCGACCAACCCTATGGCAACCATATACGCGTGGAGCGGCGCTCTGCGTAAACGTGGCGAGCTTGACTCCCTTCCCGCGCTTGTTGACTTTGCAGATAAGCTTGAAGCCGCTTGCATTGATACTCTAAGCGACGGTATTATGACGCGCGACCTCTCAGGCCTCGTTGACGCGGGCACGAAGGTTACGACCGTCAACACACGCGAGTTCATACTTGAAATAAAATCAAGACTCGAGCGTTCCCTTACAGCATAAATTAACACAATTTCCAAAGGAGAAAATATATGAAAACGACCCTTGTAATTATGGCGGCGGGCATTGGCTCCCGCTTTGGCGGTGGCATTAAGCAGTTAGCTCCCGTAGGTCCTTCCGGCGAGATCATTATGGACTACTCTATCCACGATGCACTCGAGGCGGGCTTTGACGACGTTCTCTTTATCATAAGACGCGATATCGAAGCAGATTTCAGAGAGGTTATCGGAAACAGAATTGAAAAGGTTTGCCCCTGCGCATACGCGTATCAGGAGGTAACAAATCTTCCCGGCGGCTTTAAAAACCCCGAAGGCAGAACAAAGCCCTGGGGCACGGGACACGCAGTTCTTTCCTGCCGCGGAATCTTAAAGAACCCCGCAGTTGTTATCAACGCCGACGACTACTACGGTAAGGAATGCTTCAAAAAGCTCCACGACTATATCGTAAACGAAATGGATACAGAGGGCGACGTGCTTGATATGGTTATGCCCGGATTTGTGCTCAAGAATACTCTCAGCGCAAACGGCGCGGTTACACGCGGCATCTGCAAGACAAACGACGAGGGCTATCTTACAAGAATTGACGAAACGAGCAACATTCAGGAGATTGACGGTGTGATCACGGGCGAGAATAAGGCCGACGGCAAGATCGAGATCTCCCCTGACACTCTTACCTCTATGAATATGTGGGCATTCTCCCCTAAATTCGTTGATATTCTCGAAGAGGAATTCATTAAGTTCCTCGCGGACGGCAATGCAAATGAAATGAAGGCGGAATTCCTTCTTCCTATGACTATCGGCGACCTCGTAGGCGACGGACGTGCGACTGTTAAGGTTATAAGAACAAACGACAAGTGGTTTGGCGTAACCTACAAGGAAGACAAGGACTACGTTATCGAATCCTTCAAAAAGCTTATTGAAGACGGCGTTTACTCAAAGCAGCTCTTCTGATAAAGATATGGAACGTAATTCAAAGGCTTATACGACCTACGTCAGAATACTCGAGCGAGAGCTCGTGCCCGCAATGGGCTGTACCGAGCCTATTGCTCTCTCATACTGCGCCGCAGTAGCGAGAAAGGCGCTCGGTGACGTCCCCGCTCATATTGACATAAAGGTCAGCGGAAATATAATCAAGAACGTAAAGAGCGTTGTCGTGCCAAATAGCGGCGGTATGCGAGGAATCGAAGTCGCGGCGGCTCTCGGCGCACTCTTTGGCAGAAGCGAGCTTGAGCTTGAGGTAATCTCAAAGGTTACACCCGATCAAACGAGTTCCCTGCCCGAGAAAATGAAGGAGATATCCTTTACGTTATCCGCTCTTGAATCCTGCGATTCTCTTGATATGATAATCACGCTCACGGACAAGGGCGGCAACACCGCATCCGTACGTATCTGCGGCGAGCATACAAATATTGCAAGGATAGAGAAAAACGGCGAGACGATCTTCTCAAATCAAGACAGCAAATGCTGTGATGAAGAGGAGCTCGACTATTCCCTTCTGCTCGTAAAAGATATTTTTGATTTTGCAAACACGGCTGAAATTGAGGACGTACGACACATTCTCGACAGACAGATAAAGTACAACTTAGCGATCGCAAACCACGGTATGACGAACAATTACGGCGCGCGTATCGGTCAGATAATCGCAAAGCGCGACAATGCACCGAGAACTCGCGCAAAAGCGATGGCGGCGGCAGGCTCGGACGCGAGAATGGGCGGCTGCGACATGCCCGTAATTATTTGTTCAGGTAGCGGAAATCAGGGTATGACCACGTCTCTGCCCGTCATTACATACGCGGAATACTACGGCAAGACACAGGAAGAGCTTTATCGCGCGCTTCTTATTTCCAATCTCGTAACACTTCACTTAAAGCACGGCATCGGCCGTCTCTCCGCATATTGCGGTGCGGTAAGCGCGGGCGCGGGCGCAGGCGCAGGAATCGCTTATATGCTCACGGGAGACCTTCGGGCAATAAATCACACCATCGTCAACGCGCTCGCGATCTCAAGCGGCATCGTTTGCGACGGAGCTAAGGCAAGCTGTGCGGCAAAGATATCCATGGCGGTCGACGCGGGTATTATGGGATACGAAATGTTCAAGGAAAACTGTCAGTTCTACGGCGGCGACGGTCTTGTTGCCAAGGGCGTGGAAAAAACCATCGAGAACATTTCCGCACTCGGCAACGAAGGAATGAAGGAAACGGATTCTAAGATTATTGAAATTATGATTAATTGTTGAATAAAAAAGAGCAAACACAATTGTGTTTGCTCTTTTTTATATCAAATCAATCGAAAAATTTTGCTATTTCCTCAGCAAAAAGGTGGCCGAGCTTAATTTCACTGAGCGAATCGTAATGCGCGATATCGGGTTGATCCTCGGGCTCTTTTGTTACCGTAAGTCCGTGAGAGATAGTGTCAATGACGGTATTGATGGGAGAGGAATCTGCCACCGTTTGTTTTGCTTTATTTACGATTTCAAAATGCGTCCAGAAAATCGTTTCGGCGATATAGGCGTCAACGAACGCGATTCCGTCGCCCGAAGCAAGGCCCGAGAACTCCGTGCGGATATCTGAAATAAAGTTATTCAAATTGCTCCCGTATTCCAATGCGCTTGGCTCATTCATTGAGTCAGCCTCGCCTTGCATCCAACACATTCCCTCAATTTTTATGTCGTAATTCTTAAGCTTAAGAAATTCAAGACTTGATTTTACATACTGAACAAAGCTTTCGTACAGCTGTCCCGTCGCTCCACCGCTTGACGGAGAACGCCACAAATTACAAAGATCCGTTCCGCCCCACGCGTACTTAATGATAAAGAAGGTTTCTTCGGGATAAAGCTCGTTTAATTTCTCCGCCAAGCCAAGCTCAGGGCCGAAAAATCCGTACGGCTCCCCCTGACGGACCTTGCATTTAACAAATCCGTCCGATTCATTCATACCCGAGGCGTAATAATTTATATAGACGTTATCGAAGCCCTTTTCATATTTCGCATACTGCTCAGGCGTGGTGTTTTTCTTTAAATAATCGTCTCGACTACAACCCGCCGCGTTAGACTGTCCTGCAAGGATTATAACTCTTGCATCTTTTCCAAATCCGTTAGGTATTGTATTTTTAAGCCCTGTATCTGCGAGGCTCTTAAAATAATTTACTACAGAGAATATACCCAGTCCTAAAAGCAGAGTCAAAATGACCGCTGACAGGACGATAAATATTTTCTTTCCTTTTGTCATAATGTATCCTTTTGATTGATATTTGATTTAGTATAACATAAAATCCCACGAAAAGCAAGGGGAGTTAGCAAAAATGAGATTCGCTCATCACACCGACGATATTCGGATTTTCTACGGGTGAAAGGACTATTTGAATGCGGAAAACGGGATATTGAACAACGTTCGCTACGCTCACTAATCATTGATGCTTCGCATCAATGACCGTACTTGCCTCGCTTTGCTCGGCGGTATGTTTCAAGAAGTGTTTGCGACGCAAACAAATAGAGGATGGAAAACGGGACTTAGAACCGAGATTTGTCGCGTTGCTTCCCCAACATCAAATGCGCCAAATCAAGAGAGTGCAAGCATTCTCTTCGCATCAAAATCCGAATGTCTACCGACGACATTCGGATTTTCTACGAGTGAAAGGACCGTTTGAGTGCGGAAAACGGGATGTTGAACAACGTTCGCTACGCTCACTAATGATTGATGCTTCGCATCAATGACCGTACTTGCCTCGCTTTGCTCGAACGGTATGTTTCAAGAAATGTTTGCGACGCAAAAAAATAGAGGATGGAAAACGGAACTTAGAACCGAGATTTGTCGCGTTGCTTCCGCAACGTCAAATGCGCCAAATCAAGAGGATGCAAGCATTCTCTTCGCATCAAAATTCAAATGGCTAACGCCGCCATTTGAATTTTCTACGGGTAAAAGGACCGTTTGAGTGCGGAAAACGGGATGTTGAACAACGTTCGCTACGCTCCCTAATCATTGATGCTTCGCATCAATGACCGGACTTGCCTCGCTTTGCTCGGCGGTACGGGCAAGGACCGTTTCACAAAGCAAAAAAGCAGGTAGGCTAAAGCCTACCTGCTTTTTTGGTGCGGAAAACGG
>JAZRDO010000001.1:0-79808 GCA_045660325.1 Eubacteriales bacterium | reverse complement strand
GATATTGTTACTTTCAGGAAATATGGCTATGATTGTGGAGATGTTTATCCCGTGGATATGTTTCCCGTAACGGGGCACGTTGAAAGTGTCGTGTGTCTCACACGCACTTTCAACAACTAAGTTCGCCTGCGGCGAGTGAAGGTGCAAGCAGTGAAGTTTCGGCTACCGCCGAAGTGAAGTTTGGGCCACGAGTGGCGCAAGTGAGAAGTAACCTTGGGGCGAACTTAACTTCACTTTGCGACGAAGGAGCAAAACTTCACTGTGAGCAAAGCGAGTAACTTCATTTTTGCAAAGCAAAAACTTCACCAATCACATAAAGGAGAAAACCATGAAAGATTCGGAACTTCGTACAAGAGCAAAGGCACTTGCCCTACATATAATTGCTGTCTGCGACGAGGTAGATACACGAAAAGGCAGAGGCGTATTAGTTAATCAAATTACAAGAAGCGCCACATCAATCGGTGCAAACATTCACGAAGCAAATTATGCCGCAAGTAAGTCAGATTTTATAAATAAACTTCATATCGCTCTCAAGGAATGTGGTGAAACAGAATATTGGATTGAAATGCTTGTTGGCTCAAATGCAATTAGTGAAGAAATTTCAAAAGAACTCTCACAAGAGTGCGGTGTCATTCGTCGTATGCTTGTAAAGTCTATCACTACCGCAAAAGGCAATAAAAGTTTGAGTGAATAAGGAGAAAAAGAAATTTTCGCCATAAGTTTTTTTGCTTGATTGGAAATTCCGTATTTTTTAGTATAATACTGTTAGATAAACTTGAATTTGGGAGATGGGTGAGAACAGCCATGGATAAAGGTAAAATTATTATTCTCAATGGTGTTTCCAGTTCTGGAAAGACAACATTGGCAAAAGCCATACAAAATACACTTGATGAACTATATGTCAGATTAAGCATTGATGATTTCATAAATATGATGCCTAGCAAGATGGTGGAAAATGAATTAGGAACTGCGGTTTATACGAGTCAGACTATTTTACTTCAAACCATAAAGACACTATCAGATGCAGGAACAAATGTGGTTGTAGATAATATAATGCTGACATACTTTGAAACACTTATACAATATGTTGAATGTTTGCATGACTATCCTGTTCTTCTTGTCAAGGTAGTCTGCCCAACTCATGAACTGCGCCGTCGAGAAATTGAGCGTGGTGATAGAACTGTTGGCCAAGGCGAAGCACAAATAAATGACATTGAACCGCAGGACTGTTATGATATTTTTGTTGACACATTTGCTAATACCACCGAAGAGTGCGTAAACTATATTGCAAAAAAGCTCACCATCCCTAATAGAAAATCTTCATTGAATCAGTTGTGGGTACTAAATTAGAGAATCAAACAGTTAGACAAATTCCAATATGTCGAACAGTTTGAACGGTAAGAAAGGGCGGTTTGCTATGGCTAAAAAAACTTCACGTTCCCGCGATGTAATGCTTGAAATCATTTGCGAGCTTGCACTGACGCTTGTTTGCTTCGCTCTTGGAGCTTTGATACTCCATTTGTTTGGGATTGATGGAAAAGAGCTTCTTAATACGGATTCCGACCTTGTTGTGCTAGTCGGCGTCGGCATATTTTTAGCAATTTTTATTGTAAGCTATTTTCTCGTTCAATTTATAAAAAATAAAAACTAAAAAATACTTTTACATAAAAAGGAGAATTTTTAAAATGGAAAAAGTAAGAATTCAGGACGATTTGTACCTTTACGTAAATCAGGAAACGATCGATAATCTCGTTATTCCCGATGACCAGCCCAGAACAGGCGGCTTTTCCTCGCTCGATTCCGACGTTGAAAAGCTTATGATGGGTGAGTTTGCCGAAATGTGCAAGTCCGGCGAATACCCCAACGAATACTTAAAGAATGCCTGCGCTCTTTATCTCGCTGTTAAGAACACGAGAAAGAGAAATGCTCACGGCATTAAGCCCGCTCTCAAGTATCTTGCAACTATCAAGAAGCTTGACAATATGGCGGCGTTCAACAGAAAGCTCAAGATTCTTATGCTCGGAAGATACCCCTTGCCATTCGCACTTGGCGTTGGCGCGGATATGAAGGATACAGAGCATAACTGTGTTTCAATATCAGGTCCCTCTACAATTCTTCCCGACGCGTCCTTCTATAAGCCCGAAAAGGCACAGCAGAAGGAAATGCTCATCGGACTTTGGACAAATATGGCAAAGATGATTCTCGCAAAGACAGACCTCACAGCTGAGGAGCAGGAAAAGTACCTCGCGGATACACTTGCATTTGATGAGAAGATCGCTTCTCTTGTAAAGACGAGAGAGGAGTGGAGTGAGTACGTTAAGGCGTACAATCCTATGAAGACGGGTAAGGTTTGCTATATGATGCGCCCCGTTGCTATGAGAAAGCTTCTTAATCAGACCTTCGGCTTCGTTCCCGAGAAGATCATCGTTGAAGAGCCCAGATACTTCAAAAACTTCAAGGAAATTTTCAATGAGGAAACGTTCGAGCTTTATAAGTCCTGGGCATACGTAACAGGTCTTCTTGGCGCTTGCTCTTATCTTACAGAGGAGCTCCGTGAGCTCGGCGGTATGTTCTACCGCGCAATGAGTGGTATTCCTGCTATGGCTCCCACAGAGAAGTTTGCATATCAGCTTGCATCGGGAATGTACTCCGAGCCTGTAGGTCTTTACTACGGTGAAAAGTATTTCGGCGAGGAAGCAAAGAAGGATATTACAGAGATCGTTTATCAGATCGTTGATACGTATAAGGAAAGAATTAAGAACAACGACTTCCTTGAGGAAGCAACTAAGGAAAAGGCAATACTCAAGCTCTCCAAGATGGGTGTTAAGATGGGTTATCCCGACAAGGTTGACCCCGCATACGATAAGCTTGTATTTGATGAAAAGAAGTCCTTGTTCGATATCGTAAGAACACTCCGCGCAATTAAGTTTGAGCATTCTCTCGGCGAGCTTACAAAGCCCGTAAATAAGGAAGAATGGGCAATGCCCGGACATATGGTTAACGCTTGCTACAACCCCTTCGTTAACGACATTACGTTCCCCGCGGCTATTCTTCAGGCACCCTTCTATTCTCTCAGCCAGACAAGAAGTGAAAATCTCGGCGGTATCGGTGCGGTTATCGGCCACGAGATCTCCCACGCGTTTGACAGCAACGGTGCTAAGTGTGATGAGAACGGTAACATCAATAACTGGTGGACAAAGAAGGACGAAAAGGCATTCAATAAGAAGATCAATGCTATGATCAAGCAGTTTGACGGCATCGAGCTTCCTTGGGGTAAGGTTAACGGTAAGTTCATCGTAAGTGAAAATATGGCTGACAACGGCGGTATGGCATCCACTCTTGACATTATGTCCAAGATGGAAAATGCATCCTACGAGGAATACTTTATGAACTGGGCGCGCGTTTGGTGTATGAAGGCAAAGCCCGAGTTCCTCCAGCTTCTTCTCACTATTGACGTTCACGGTCCTGCAGTGCTCAGAGCAAATATGCAGCCCAGAAACTTCCCCGAATGGTACGAAACCTTCGGCGTAAAGAAGTCCGACAAGATGTATATCGCTCCTGCAAAGAGAGTGGTTATCTGGTAATTTGATTGATTTTCAATCAATCAACTAAGTTCGCCTTTGGCGAATGAAGTTGCAAGCAGTGAAGTTTCGGCTATTGCCGAAGTGAAGTTTGCGCCGTGTACGGCGCAAGTTAAGATTAGCAAAGAGGCGAACTTAATTTCACTTTGCTTCGAAGAAGCAAAACTTCACTGCGAGCAAGCCTCGCAACTTCACTTTTGCGAAGCAAAAACTTCACTGATTTATGGAGGGCTATAATGAAGGATTCGGAGTTAAGAACGAGAGCTAAGAATTTGGCTTTACGTATACTGTTGGTGTGTGACGAAGTGGACACAAGAAGGGGTAGAGGAGTATTAGTTAATCAAATCGTTAGAAGCGCTACCTCTATCGGTGCTAATATTCATGAAGCTAATTATGCATCGAGCAGAGCGGACTTTATCAATAAATTTCATATTGCCTTGAAGGAATGTGCAGAGACAGAGTATTGGATCGAAATGCTTCACGGAGCAAATGTCATTAGTGATGATACAGCGAGAGAACTTTTGGGGGAATGTGGAATTATACACCGTATGCTTGTTAACTCCATCAATACTCTCAAAGGAAATTTAAGCGAATAAGCGTTTTAAAATGATTGTGACATTCGCTTACTTTTCAAATTTTATAAGGTGATCTTTTAATGAAACTATTTATAAATGCATTGACTAAATTTTTGGCAGGAATCGTGCTTGTTGGCGCATTCCTGTTTCTTCCCGCGTGGACGCTCCGATATCCGCACGCGTGGTTGTTTTTGACGTTTTTGTTTGTGCCTATGCTTGCCGTAGGAATTGTTCTTTTTATAAAAAATCCCGACCTGCTTGAGCGACGACTTGACAGTAAGGAAAAGCAGGCGACACAGAAGGGCGTCGTATCCATAGCGGCCTTGATCTTTCCGCTTGGCTTTATTATTTCGGCTCTTGATTTCCGTTTCGGTTGGTCGCACGTTTCTCCGTGGTTGGTTATTGTTGCTTTGATCCTGTTTTTGTCAGGATACGTAATGTACGCCGAGGTTATGCGTGAGAATACATATCTTTCCAGAACGATTGAGGTACAGGAAAATCAGAAGGTGATCTCAAGCGGTCTTTATGGCATTGTACGTCATCCGATGTATCTTGCAACGTTTTTAATGTTCTTACCCTTGCCGCTTGTTTTAGGTTCGTTTTACGGACTTATTCCGTTCTCCGTATATCCCGTGATGATCGTTATCCGCGTGCTTAATGAGGAAAAGGTGCTTGAGCGAGAGCTTGAGGGCTATATCGAATATAAGGCAAAGGTAAAATACCGACTCATTCCGTTTGTGTGGTAAAATATTCTTGACACACATAGTTAATTAATATATAATTAATATTGCTGTATTAAAATTAATATAAATGATTTATAAGTGAGGAAAAAATGTACCGTATAGGTGTAGATTTGGGCGGCACGAATATTGCCGCGGCAATTATAGATGAAAATTACAATATTGTAAAAAAGGGAAGTGTTCCTACAAAGGCTCAGAGAGACGCGTCGTTTATTATGGACGATATGGCAGATCTCTGCCGTAGAATTTGTACGGAGGCGGGTGTTGAGCTTTCCGACGTTGAGGCGGTAGGTATAGCTTCGCCCGGCATTGCGAACAGTCGCGACGGCGTTGTTGAATATGCCTGCAACCTTCCTTTTATTAAGTACCCCATTTGCGCGGAGCTTTCCGCAAGACTCGGCATTGATAATATCCACGTTGAAAACGATGCTAACGCGGCGGCGTGGGGCGAGGCAGTAGCGGGCGCGGCTCGTGGCTCGCAGAGCTCAATTATGATTACTCTCGGCACGGGTGTTGGCGGTGGAATTATTATTGACAACAAGGTTTATTCCGGCTCGAATTTCGCGGGTGCGGAGCTTGGTCATATCGTAATTTCGGTTGACGGCATACCCTGTAACTGTGGTAGACGCGGTTGCTGGGAGGCGTACAGCAGCGCAACGGCGCTTATTCGTATGACCTCGGAAAAGATTGAGGAATGCAAGGCGCAGGGCAGAGAAACGCTCCTTGATACTTTTGCGGCAGAGCACGGAAGAGTATCGGGTAGAACGGCATTTCAGGCGATGCGCGCAGGAGACGAAGCGGGCTCCGAGGTGGTAAAAGAATACATAAAGTATCTTGCAAGCGGTCTTGCGAGCATTATAAACATTTTCCAGCCCGAGATTCTTTCTCTCGGTGGCGGTGTGTCGGGAGAGGGACAGTACCTTCTCGATATGCTTGTACCCGAGGTGCAGGCTCAGACTTACGGCGGCGAGTACGTAAAGGCAACCGAGATTAAGATCGCGGCATTAAAGAACGACGCGGGACTTATCGGCGCGGCTTGTCTTGGAATATAATTAATAAATATTGTAGGAATTGATATGAAACGAAAAGAGAAGAAGGAAATAAAGATCCAGATAAAGAAGAAGGCGTTTATAGGTGTTTATGACTATACGGTCATTTTGACGTACTTAAGCCTTGTATCCGCCGTTGCGGGAATAATATTGGCGCTTGAGGGCGAGCCTACGCTTGCGGTTCTTTGCGTTGCCTTCTCGGGATTTTGCGATGCGTTTGACGGCGCGGTTGCGAGAACGAAGAAGGACAGAACCGATGACGAGAGAAATTTCGGTATTCAGCTTGACTCTATCTGCGACGTAATAAGCTTCGGTGTAACTCCTGCGGTTATCTGCTATACACTCGGCGTTGACGGTGTTATCGGATTTTTGTTCTGCGCGGCATACGTGCTTTGTGCGCTTATCCGCCTTGCCTTCTTTAACGTGCTTGAGATCAAGCGCCAGCAGGTCGAGGATGGCGCGGGCAAGGGCTATCGCGGTCTTCCCGTAACCTCTATTTGCTTTATTTTCCCCGCGGTGTATTTTTGCAGATATTTGCTGAATTGGATCTCCGCACCCTACGGAAATATGATATTCGTAGTTCTTCTCCACGTGATGCTTGCTGTGGTTGCATTCCTCTTTATCCTTGATTTCAAGATGAAAAAGATCAATTTTGATAAGCTCCTCGGCGGTAAAAAAAGCAAAAAAAATTCCGATAAGAATTCCTGAATACATAAAAAGAACGGCTTAAAAGCCGTTCTTTTTTTTCTTGTATTTTTATTTTTGTTTTGCGCCAAAGTGAGAAGCCAAAGCGGAGGGCAAAGCAATTTGGATGCAAAAGTCGTGATCGGACAATCGTCGGCGTACAAGGGTACGCCAGAGAGTTCGAGCGCGGCTAAAAAGCCACATAAAAGAAGAAACCCACCGAAACGGTGGGTTTCAACATTAAAATAAAATTTAACTTTAATTGTAATAAAGCAAAGAATAGTTTTTCGTGTGGATTTTGTTTTGCGCCAAAGTGCGAAGCCCTTAATCAAGACCCATTTGACCCATAAGCTTCTTATTGAATTCCTGCGCGGTGTTGTAGCCCATCTTTTTCTGACGGTTGTTCATAGCCGCGATTTCAATAATGATTGCAAGGTTACGTCCGGGACGAACGGGAATGGTGATCGAGGGAACGTCGATGCCGAGAATGTCAACGGTCTGATCGTCAAGACCGAGACGGTCGTACATCTTGCCCTGTACCCACGGCTCCATATTGATAACGAGGTCGATCTTTTCGGTTTCCTTAACCGCGCCCATACCGAAGAGTCGGCGGATATCCACGATACCGATACCGCGAAGCTCAACGTAATGACGAATGATTTCGGGGGCGGTACCAACGAGTGTCTTTGCGGAAACGCGCTTGGTTTCAACCGCGTCGTCGGCAATAAGTCTATGACCTCTCTTTACAAGCTCGATAGCGGTTTCACTCTTACCTACGCCGCTGTCACCGAGAAGAAGGATACCCTCGCCGTATACCTCGACGAGAACGCCGTGTCGGGTAATTCTGGGCGCAAGATATGTGTTAAGCGTACTGATGAGCGCCGCCATGATGGGAGACGTCTTTTCCTCGGTCGTGAAAATGGGAAGGTTCTTCTCCTTGCCGTATTCAACGAATTCCTCAAACACCTCAAGACCCGAGGTGAAGATAACCGCAGTCGGCTGCGCGTAAACGTAGTCGCGGATTCTTATACGGCGCTGCTCACGGTCAAGTCCAGAAAGATAGAGATGCTCCGCGTTACCGATAAGGTGAAGTCTTTCCGCGTCGAAAATTTCATAGAATCCTGTAAGAGAAAGACCGGGGCGCATTACCTCGGGGCTTTGCACGAGAATGGACTTATAATCGTCAGGGATAAAAACGGGTGTTAAGTTAAGCTCCTCAGCGAGCTTTGAGAGGGGAATGCTGTAAGTTTCCTGCATATTTGCCTCCAAAAAATATCATATATATTGATTTTAACATATTTCCGTGATTTTTTCAAGAATAAATTTAAAAAATTGTAGGCGGGTATAAAAAAACTTGCGCTTATTCATAAAAACGACATAAAAATAATGTATAATTAAGCTGTATAAGTATTGTTTTTTGAGGTATACAATGGCTCGTTTACTTAAAGGTGTAAAATCCACCAAAAATAAAAATAAAATAATTTCAATGTGCGTGCTTGGAGTAGGCCTTCTCTCCATGATAGCGGTAATTATTATGGCGATATGCGGCGTGTTTGACACGGGCGAGATAAAGCCGATAAGAAGCTCGTTTGCCGACAACCGCGTCGTTGGTAAGATCGACGGACACAAGGTAAGATATGAGGAGCTTAAATACGTAAGCTCTATCATCAAGCAGCAGTATCGTGAGAAATACGGCGAGGACGTATGGAAAACACCCGAGAGCGCGGAAAAGTACCGCGAGCAGTTTGAGGCGGACGTAATGCTTGCCTTGAAGGAGATCTACGCGACACTCGTTATCTGCGACGAGGTGGGGATCAAGAAGAACAACTCCGACGCGAAGGAATATACTCAGGCGCAGCTTGAGGACATTATCGCGAAGGACTTCGGCGGCGATTTCAACAAATATAAAGAATATCTTACGGCAAATAATCTTACCGACGCGTTTATGAGATTCAAGACCAAGACGGTTTATCTTGATCTTCAGGCAAAGGATAAGATGATCTCGGACGGAGACGACAGGTTCAAGTATTCCACCGCAAACGCGCAGGAATTTATTGATTACGTTCTTACAAGTCCCGACTTTTTCAGAACGATACATATTTATTATGAAAAGACGGGAGATGCCGCACTTGACAAGGCAAAGCTTGACGAGGCAAATGCTATTATATCCGAGCTTAATGCCATTGAAGACACCGATGAAAGATACGAAAAAATGAAGTATTATATCGGACATAACGGCGATTACAAGGCAGGCTACGTGACCGATACCCGCGCGGGGCTTTATCTTACCGCGGGAGTTATGGGAGAAGAGTACGATGCGGCGGCGACGTCCATTGCTGAGTATGACGTGTCGATCGTTGAGACCGAATACGAATATTTCGTTGTGATGAAAATGCCGAAGGAAAAGGAAGACGTGCAGAGCGCATTTGCCAAGATCCTTGCATACTATCACGAAAAGATATATTTTGATTATAAGAATGAAGTGATCGGAAGAATTGAGTTTAAGGGAAATAATTATTTCTCAAGTCTTGATCTTTTGAATATTGTAGATTAAAAATGAGAGGAGGGCGGATATGCCGAAATATGTAAGTCGATATCGCAGACGAAGCTCAAAGAATATCCGTCGCTCTAAAAATATCCCCGTAATAATCGGCATTTGCGGCGCGGTCATACTTATTGTGGCACTTATCGTGCTTGGCGCGACGTTTTTGGGATTGAAGCTTCGCGATGAGGCGGCTCGGCTTGACGAGGCTCCCGAGATTGAGTAT
Source organism: Eubacteriales bacterium (assembly GCA_045660325.1). Lineage (GTDB taxonomy): Bacteria > Bacillota > Clostridia > Oscillospirales > CAG-272 > SVTX01. The sequence continues at coordinate 70,411 of JAZRDO010000001.1, read as the reverse complement.
AAAAGACCCGAGATACAGATAAGAGAGCCTATGGGCGACGTTCGTGAGGTAAACGGATATATTTACAGCTTTGATAAATTCGCATCCGATTATATTGACAAGGGAATTTTGGATCTTTCCGTAATGCTTCGCGCGTCAAACGGTTATCTCGTTTACAATTCCGAGGTAGCCACAGCGGTCGGCTGGGACGTATACAAGGAGAGCGTTGATTTAAAGGAAGAGGTTAGCGCAATTAAACGCTTGGGCGGATATCTTTGCGGATATATGTATATTTCCTCGTTTTCGGACGAGAGCGAGCTTGCTGAGATGAAAAGGGCGTATGAAAAATCCCTGGTGATTGAGGCGGCGGGCTCGGGAATTGACGAGATCTTGCTTCTCGGAATTGACGTTGAAGCCGATAATCTTGATGACGTTCTTTTGTTCCTGTCCGAAATTAAGGCGCAGGCCGAAAATACGAGGATAGGAATTGAGCTTGAATATGACGAGGTCGTATCAAACGAGATAGATACGTACGTTGCGCAGAAAATACTCCGCGTTTGTGATTTCATTTCTCTTGACGCTTCAAGCGTACCCTGTAAGGAAAACGCCGAGAAATTAGGCTTTGAAAATCCCGAATCGTACGACGATTTCGCCCTTGCGATCGAGGAGATTTATTATTACACAAGCAAGATGCAGGTGCGCCTTACCTTTAATAAGGACGAGGTTGAAATGTACCGAAGCATCGCTGATTGCACTTACGTAAACAGACAAATGCATGAATAAAAAAGCAGGCGCGAGCCTGCTTTTTTAAATGCAGAGTGCAGAGTTAATTAAGTTTCTTGCCTCCCTCCGGGAGTGAGGATTTTTCGCTTTATCTCCCGCCGTTTTTTCATTTTTAGTGTAAAAATCAAAATATTTTATAAAAAAGTCGAAATAAAAAAGTATTTTTAAAATTTTTATCGTATATTATTTATATGGATAGAATTTTGCGATTGAATGCGAAATTGACTTTTTTCTGGGGGCGGTATTATGATTGATAAAGGAATGAACGTTTGCGACTTTTTTCTTGAGAATGAGAAAAAAAGCTTGTCGAAATACGCTTGCCTTACGTCTGAAACGCGTGGGCGCGAGCATCCGTATACGCCTTGCACGAATAGAACCGAATTCCAGCGCGACCGCGATAAGATAATTCATTCGCAGTCCTTCCGCAGACTTATGAACAAAACGCAGGTGTTTTTAGCTCCTGCGGGCGATCATTACAGAACCCGACTCACACATACTCTTGAGGTAACGCAGATCGCGAGAATTATGGCTCGCGCGCTCCGTCTCAACGAGGATTTGACAGAGGCGGCGGCGCTCGGGCACGACCTCGGACATACCCCCTTCGGTCACGCGGGCGAGGCGGCGCTTCAGGAGTGCTATTCAAGTGATTTTACTCACTACAAGCAGAGTCTTCGTGTGGTTGAAAGATTAGAAAACAACGGTCGCGGCTTGAATCTTACATACGAGGTAAGAGACGGGATCCTTAATCATTCAGGCTGCAATCAGGCATCTACGCTTGAGGGCGTGCTTGTTAAATTTGCCGACCGTATCGCGTATATAAATCACGATATTGACGACGCGCGACGCGCGGGTGTGCTCTCCATTGATGATATACCTAAGGAGATCTTGGATATTCTCGGTTACGAGCACGGCGACAGAATAAACACTATGGTTACGGCGGTTATTGAAAACAGTATGGGTAACCCTTATATTTCTATGGGAGATACCGTACAGCACGCGACGGACGAGCTTCGTGAGTTTCTTTTTGAGCACGTTTATCGCAATCCGATCGTCAAGGGCGAGGATGCCAAGGCGAAGGAGCTTTTGGCAAAGCTTTTCGGCTATTACGTAAAGAACCCCGAAAAGATGCCCGAATTTTACTATAAGAACACAAATGATGAGCCCGTGGAGCGATGTGTGTGCGACTTTATCTCGGGTATGACGGACAGATACGCTATTGAAACGTATAACGAGCTGTTCGTACCGAGAGTATGGCGCGGGCTTTGAACCGTATGAAAATAAAATTTGAAAGGAAAAAATATGCGAATACCTAAAGAGGTGGTCGAGGAGATCCGTCAGCGGAACGATATAGTAGACGTTATATCGGGCTACGTGACTCTTAAGCGCGCGGGCTCTAATTACAACGGTCTGTGTCCCTTCCATAATGAAAAAACTCCCTCGTTTACGGTCTTTCCCGCAACACAATCCTATTATTGCTTCGGCTGCTCTGAGGGCGGAGATGCGATAAGCTTCGTTATGAGAAGTGAAAACCTTGAATATGCGGCAGCGGTCGAATCCCTTGCAAAGAGATCGGGCATTACGATCTCGAAGGAATACGGCGAGGACGATTCCGCAAAAAAGCGTCGCAGGATCTTGGATATGAATCTTGAGGCGGCGAAATACTTCAGAGCCTGTCTTTTTGACGAGAAGCTCGGCAAGGTTGGAATGGATTATTTAAATAAGAAGAGAAATCTCTCCATTCCCGTGATCAAGCACTTCGGACTCGGATTTGCGCCCGACAGCTTTGGCGGTCTTAAGGATCATCTTCACAGGAAGGGCTTTACGGATGCAGAGCTTATTGAGGGCTTCCTTTGCGGAAAGAGTCAAAAAACGGGTGGAACGTATGACTATTTCAGAAATCGAGTTATTTTCCCGATTATCGATACTACGGGTAACGTGATCGGCTTTGGCGGACGAGTTATGGACGACTCCAAGCCTAAATATTTGAATACGTCCGACACCCCCGCGTTCAAGAAGAGCCGAAATCTTTTCGCTCTCAACTATGCGCGACACAGCTGCGCGGAGAAAATAATACTTTGTGAGGGTTATATGGACGTTATCGCCCTGCACGCCGCAGGCTTTGAGAATGCGGTGGCAACTCTCGGTACGGCTCTTACAAGCGAGCAGGCGAGAATGATGGCGAAATATACAAAGCAGGTGCTTATCGCGTACGACTCCGACGAGGCGGGACAGAGAGCGGCAAATCGCGCCGTTCGTATGTTCTCCGAGGTTGGTCTTGACGTAAGGATCTTAAAGATGAACGGAGCAAAGGACCCCGACGAATATATCAAGTCCTACGGTTCGGATACCTTCCGCAAGCTTCTCGGTGAGGGAAGAACGGGCTTTGAATATAAGATGGACAACCTGCTTTTGAAATACGACATAAGCATTCCCGATCAGAAGATCAAGGCGGCAGCCGAAATGTGCGAGCATATAGCCGAGGTGTGGAGTGACGTTGAGCGTGACGTTTATATTTCCGCCGCCGCGACAAAGCTCGGTATAAGCCGCGAGGGAATAAAAAATGACGTTGCGAGGATCCGAAGAAACAAGATCAACGAATACAAGAAAAAAACGAGCAATGATGCGAAGCTCGGCGCTATGAATATCGGCGACAAGGTAAACCCCGATGCGGCAAAGAACATTCGCGCCAATGCCGCCGAGGAGGCGGTCATAGGTCTTCTTCTTATGTTCCCCGAATACAGATCCGGAGTGATAAGCGGAAAATTCAGTCTTACGGCGGACGATTTCGTCAGTGAATTCAACCGTCGCGCGTTTGAGACCGTAATGCAGCTTGAGAGAGAGGACAGCTACGCCTTCTCGGTGCTTGGCGAGTTTTTCAATACAAGCGAAATTTCAAGGCTCAGCACGATGGAGCTTAAGCGTCGCTCTCTTACGGAAAACGGCCCTAAGGTTTTCGGCGAGAGCATTGAGGCGCTCAAGCGTGAAAAGAACATTCACGAAAAGCGCGACAGCGAGGACTCGATCAGCGCGATTGAAAGGATCCTTGCCGAAAAACGAAATAAAATGAAGAAATAGGCTTCATTTTGAAATAAATAAACATTAAAATATTTATAAACGTGTTGTTTTAGAAAACGGATCGACGTTTTCATAGAAAGGACTTTAAAATGACAGAAGAAAAGAAGAACGTAACGGAAAACAATAAGAGTAGTAAGATCGACGACCTTATAGCAAAGGGTAAGAAGAGCGGTCTTACTGACAATGACCTCGACGAAGCACTCGAGGAGATGGGCTACGATATTGATAGCCTTGACAAGCTCTACGAGTCCCTTGAGGACAATAACGTTCCGCTTCCCGGCGATATTTCCAACGCCGAGATGGAGGAGATCCAGAACGAGGTTTCCAAGTTCGGCACGGGCGAGAATATGGAGAAGATTCTCGAGCAGGAGGGCTTTGCTATTGACGACCCCGTTCGTCAGTACTTAAAGGAGATCGGACGCATTCCGCTTCTTGATTCCGAGGAGGAAAAGATTCTCGCAGAGAGAATGGCGCAGGGTGACGAAGAGGCTCAGATGAGACTCGTTGAGTCCAACCTTCGTCTCGTTGTAAGTATCGCGAAGAGATATCTCGGTCGTGGTATGTTCTTCCTTGATCTTATTCAGGAGGGTAACCTCGGTCTTATGAAGGCGGTTGATAAGTTCGACTATCAGAAGGGCTATAAGTTCTCCACGTACGCGACTTGGTGGATCCGTCAGGCGATCACAAGAGCTATTGCCGATCAGGCGAGAACTATTCGTATCCCCGTTCACATGGTTGAGACAATTCACAGAGTTACAAGATATTCCCGTCAGATGCTTCAGGAGCTTGGCCGTGAGCCTACTGCTGAGGAGATCGGCGAGAAGATCGGTATGAGTGCTGAAAAGGTAAAAGAGATACTCAAGATTTCTCAGGACCCCGTATCCCTTGAAACTCCTATCGGCGAGGAGGAGGACAGCCATCTCGGCGACTTCATCCCCGATGACGATACACCCGCTCCCGCAGATGCGGCTGCATCCACAATCTTGCGCGAGGTTATCGAGCGCGAGCTTCATACGCTTACTCCCCGTGAGGAGCACGTAATTAAGCTTCGTTTCGGTCTTTACGACGGCAGAACAAGAACTCTTGAAGAGGTTGGTAAGGAATTTGACATTACCCGTGAGAGAATTCGTCAGATCGAGGCTAAGGCTCTCCGTAAGCTCCGTCATCCCAGCCGCGCGCGTCATCTCAAGGGCTTCCTTGACTGATTTTTACATTTAATTTGTAAATATTTATATTTTCATATTACAAAAAAATCATTGCAAAAATGTTAATAACAAACAATAAAGATATCATTTTGCACAAAAGCCTGTACGGGTCGTTGTGTAAAACAACGAACAAAAAACGGCAAGGCCTTCAATAGTGGATTTTCTTTATATAATATATATAATTAAAGTATTATTCTTGTATTGACAAATGACTGTTTTTATTGTAAAATTAATATGTATGTATTCTCTCGCTCCGATACGAAAATATGCTTATTTTTACGTGCTTGACATATATCGGGATGAGAGTAAAAGGAGGAACTTTATGCAGAAAAGACTTATAAGCATAGCGCTTGTTATCGTTATGCTGCTGTCTGCCATCGCTCTTGCGAGCTGCTCCGATAAGGACGGTTATACAGGTGTCGCAAGCGTTGACGGCGCAAAGACTATTACTATGTGGATAGTTTCCGAGAACGAAATATCCAAGGAGACCGAGGAATTGGTTGAAGGCGCGTTTTCGGCAATTACTAAATCTAAATATAAGGTAAACGTTGACCTCGTTTTCTATACCGAGGAAGAATACTTTACCAAGCTTGAGTCTAAGCTCGTTCAGCTTGAAGATGAATATAAGATGGGCGAGGAGCTCAAGGAGCTTCTTGACGATGCTATCAGCGAGGGCAAGAAGGAGGGTAAGCTTACCGAGGAGGAGATCATTGAGAGATTCTTCCAGGAGTATCCCGAATATGAGCCTTACAGACACACCTATGGCGGCGCTGCAGGCTCCGATGCACCCGTAGAGCAGGAGACGATCATCAATGATTACGGTATTCCCGAGATCAAGTATCCCGCAGCGGGCAAGAATCAGGTTGATATTATCTATATTTCCGGCTACGACAGATACATAAGCTATATTGATGCGGAATGGCTTGCTCCTCTTGATGAAGAGCTTGCAGGTGTTGCGGCAAAGCTTACAACGTACGTTTCCACTCCCTTGCTTCAGGGCACAAAGGTTGGCGACGTAACGTATGCTATCCCGAACAACAACGAGATCGGCGAATACACCTATATGCTTCTCGATAAGGAGATATGCGATAAGTATTACTTCAATTATAGCAACGTAAATTCTATAATTGACTGCCAGAGCCTTGTTGAAGATATTATGACACACGAAAACAAGGGCCTTGCAGCAGGTGATGAGGGCTACGTGCTTCCCATCGCGTCCAGCTTCGACGAGTGCCTTGATATGCTCGTTTGGTACTGGAACATTGACGTTGAAACGTCCCGCGTTCCCGTTATTGACGAGGACGGCTTCGAGATGATCGACGAAAACGGCAGACCTATCAAGGTTGATATGAGTAAGTACACGATCAACAGAGAAAACAAGTTTAATCTTGTTGGTTGCCTTTACGGCTCCGCGCTTAATGTAAACCGTGGCGATATTACCTTGAAGTTCAATTCTCTCTTCACTGATGAGAATTATAGAAATACACTTCTCGCGCTCAAGAAGTATCAGTTTGATAACTGCTACGGCGAGCCTGTAGAGGGTCAAAAGTCCGCTATTTCCTTTATGAAGGGCGACTACTCCGTAAAGCAGGGCTGGACAGATTCCTCTCGCGGTGTTTATAAGGACGAGAACGGCAAGGAATACTATGCGGTTGTTGTAAAGTATCCTCAGGCTGACTCCTCCGACATTTACGGCAATATGTTCGCTGTAAGCGCATTCTCCGGAAACATTACGGAGTGCATGGAGGTTATTACCGAGCTCAACACATCAAAGGAGCTCAAGAATATTCTTCAGTACGGCGTTCTTGGAACACATTACAATATTGAATCCAACAAGGATGGCACAACAAAGCTCGTTCGTCTTAACAAGGACTATATGATGAATATGGACGTTACAGGTAACTGCTTTATGGCGCATCCTGAGGAAGGTAAGCCCTCTACTTACTGGAATAACGTTCGTCTTCAGAACAGTGAGGCTCTCATTGATCCCCTTCTTGGCTTTGATATCAATGCGATCCTTGAGGAAAACACCATGTCTCCCGATGCTCCCGCATCCCTTGACAACAATCAGATCGCTGACATAAAGGCAATGTCCGAGGCTATTTGGGCGGAGCTTGAGGCATGCACGAGCTATACTGAGTATCGTAATCTCATAAACGGTCCTACGGGATCCATTGCGATTAAGCCCATGGTTGATAGACTTAAGTATGATGCAGGCACTATGGTTAAGTTCGGCGATAAGAATATCGACTTCCATAGATATTGCTCCGGAACTGCAAGACCCGAGGGTGAAAGCACGATCTACTACGCGTCCACACTTTATCTCGCGTGGGCAGCAACACAAAAGTAATTTTAATGATATACAGCCCCTGCACACCGTGGGGGCTGTTTAATTTAAGGAAATGAAGTACACACATATTATTTGGGATTTTAACGGAACGATCCTTGACGACGTAATGGCGGGGATCGAGAGCGTAAATATTATGCTCCGAAAGTACGGAGTAAAGGAAATTGAGAGCGTTGATGCGTACAGACGTGTTTTCGGCTTTCCCGTTCGCGATTATTATGAGAAGATCGGATTTGATTTCTCGAAGGTGCCTTATGAGGTGCTTGCGGTTGAGTGGGTCGAGCTTTATCTTGAGCATACTAAGACTCCAAAGCTTATGGACGGAGTCGGAGAGCTTCTCGCATATATCAAAGGGAAGGGAATGGATCAGCTTGTTTTGTCGGCTTGCGAGATCGAGATGCTCACAACTCAGCTTGAGCAGCTTGGTGTAAAGGACTATTTTGGCGAAATAATTGGTCTTTCCAATATTCACGCGGCAGGTAAGGCGGATCTTGCTCGCGCGTGGAGGGAGAGGAACCCTGAGGCGAGAGCACTGCTTATAGGAGATACGACACACGACTTTGAGGTTGCCGAGATTCTTGGCGCGGATTGCGCGCTATATACGGGAGGTCATCACGACAGAGAGCGACTCTCTTCCTGCCGAGCCGCGGTGTTTGATGATTTCTCCGAGCTTGAGAAAATAATTGAATAATTCGATTTTCACACCCTTGATCTTGTATCGGGGGTGTGTCTTTTATACTTTAATCAAACAAAAGGTTTAAAAATAAACCAATGATAGATTTATAGAAGAGGCGGCGGTTGCCGTGAATTCGGTGCGCTTTGGATCTTGATAACGTCGCTCGTTGATCATGCGCCGTTCGTCGGTTCCGATCTGCGAGTGGAATAAGAGGCTGATGACCGAGGTGCTTATTGGTATAATGTCGGTGATGGGATACGGTTTGCTTGGATAGGCGGGACGTTTCTGCTCGGCGGCGCTTTGCGGAACAGCTTTTGGCATCCGTCGGAGGCTGCGATCGAAGCACGGCGGTATATGGCTGCGAGCACATAAGCATCACTTGACATTATGTGATATTGTAAAAGGCACCACAAGGGACGGCGCACAAGAAGACGATTGTTAGGAGGCGTCAGGTACCAAGAGGCGTTTTTATGGATCTCTCGTGTATATCCCCAATTGCATTTTCGCGTAGTAGTGGGTTAAGCTCCGCGTTTATTTGTGCCTGCTATGATGAGTGCCTTGTCGGATAAATCTAAGGGGCGGCGCACCGAGACAATCGGAGCGAAGGGCTTTGCGGCATTGAAGGAAGGCGCGGCATGGGAAATGTTTACTTGTTAAGAAAAATGGAAATAACTGTAAATAACTTTGCGGTATTTCGCGGATTTTATGAAAAACCTCAAAAATTCGACGCGATCTTTGAATTTGGGGATAAAACAGTAAAAGTTTTTCTAAAAAGCACATTTTTTGGATGTAGAAAAAAAGTCTTAAAAACTGTTAAAGTTGCACAAAAACGTATTTTTGATATGTGTGTGAGAACGCTTGTTTCAATAGTGAAATGATGATAGGTAAAGTAAAAAGAATTTACCTTGTTTGACTTTCCACGCGCCAATTTGTAAAAAAGCTTGAAAATATATACAAAACGATTTGAATATATTCAAAATATGCACTTTTAGGGTAAATTATATTTACATATTGACGCTTTAATAAATTAAAATGGCAGTTTTGAGCAAAAATTGCTCATTTCAAGTCGGGATACCCGTTCATTCAAAGCGGGAAAAACCCCGAAATCCTATTGTTCATAAGGATTTTGCGGGATTTTTTTATCTTGACAAACGAACTTTATTTATGTTATTATATTAAAGTAAATTTAGGGCATAGTGCGCAACGTATTTGTTATGCAATGACCTGAGTTTAACACGTGCTTTTGTCGGCTGTCTCAGATGGGAAGAGGGCTTAAATACGTGTTTTGTGTGAAAAAGGAAAACCGTTTTACAATAGGAAGGACGGATCCTGTTTCACGGTCAATTGCATAGCATAGTGCTGCCAGTGCCGTCCGAAACACCTTTAGGTGTTTTTGATTGATCGCTCCCAAACGCGGGGGCTATTGATTTCTTCGGTTTACGCGTACCGCACTGCATTATGCGTAAGCTTAACCTAAAATGGCGGCTTTACATCCGCCGAAAAATTCAGCAGGAGGAAAAACTTTAATGAGAATGACGAAATTTCAAAGATTGACGGCATTATTGCTTTGTTTAATGTTTGTTATTGGTTGTTTTTCATTGCCGACATTTGCTTCGGAAAAGAGCAGCGACGGATCCGCTAACTCTGCTTCTACGGCAAATACCAGCAAAATTCAGGAAATCAGAGAAATGCTCAATGCCATTTCTTATGATGAGTACTTGAAGGAAACGTCTCAGTACAAGCCGGCATTACCTGAAAATACGGTGATCATTGATGCTATTGACGGCGTTATTCCCGATTTGACAACCGACCCCGAATATGATAAAGACGGAACGGGTCACATTCGCACTTACGCGGGTGTTGAAGCTCTTTACACTTCGGGCTTGGGCTCTGTAACCTGGGCGGTAGAGGTTCCCCAAACGGCGAAGTACACAATTATTATTGAATACTACGCGGTTGAGGGTAAGCCCGCACCCATTGAAAGAGTCCTTAAAATAAACGATAAGGTTCCCTTTAAGGAGGCTCGTTACCTCACACTTCAGAAGAACTGGATAAATCTTTACCAGGACGGCGTTTATTCCGGTAAGGAGGACAAGGGAACAGTTGAGGCTGAGGGACGCGCGGCGGGTCTTGTTGCCAAGTATAAGGACAACGGTGACCTTGCGTTTGAGTATCCCAAGGTTTGGACGGGAGCTATCTCGGACTTCTGTCAAAAATATTCCATAAGATTTATGAAGGTCGACGTGTGGGGCAACGAGCTTCGTCCCGACGCGCAGCAGGATCCCTTGTGGACGACCTATCAGATTAAGGACAGCACGGGCTTCTATTCCTCTCCCTTCGAATTCGTTTTCGAGGCGGGTAAGGTGAACACCATTACTCTTGAGGGTAAGAACGAAGCCGTTGCGATCAAGAGTATTACTCTTGTTCCCGCGGAAAAGCTTCCCACTTATGAGGAATATATCGCTTCTCTCGGAAACGTTCCTTACGGAAACGGTTCTATCAAGATCGAAGCGGAATTTACAAATACTACGACTGATAAGACTATATACGCTCTTGAGGACAAGTCCAGCGCGGCTACGTCCCCCTCTTCTCCCGCGGTAACGTTGCTCAACACGATCGGCGAATCCAAGTGGCAGAGTGCAGGACAGGCGGTAACGTATCAGTTCAAGCTCGGCGAGGGTGAAAGCGGCCTTTACGATATCGTTACAAGATTCAGACAGAATCTTCTCGACGGTATGTACGTAAACCGTGCGCTTTACATCTATAGCGGCGAGGGTGTTAGCGAAGGCGAAGCGGGATATTACAACGGTATTCCCTTTGAGGAAGCAAAGGCTCTCGTATATAACTACAATGATAACTGGCAGGTTACGGATCTTAAGAGCTCCAACGGTCAGGACGGCTACCACATCTACTTCAAGGAGGGTGTCGTTTATACCATCAAGCTTGAGGTTACACTCGGTAAGATGGGTGAGATCGTAAGCAGAGTTCAGGAGTGTCTTGACAGAATCAACGGTGACTACCTTTCCATTATCCAGCTTACAGGTACGACTCCCGACTCCGACCGTGACTACGGCTTCTCGAGAATCATGCCCAGCCAGCTTATAGATATGGTAATTCAGTCCAAGGTTCTCGATAACCCCAATTATGCAACCGACGAGCAGTTCCCCGAGCCCGGTGTCGCTCAGATACTTACCGAGCTTGCAGGTCAGAAGTCGGCAAACGTAGGTACTCTTCAGAAGATCGCGGACCTTCTTCTCAAGATGGGTCAGCACGAAAAGGAAATCGCAAAGAACCTTGCGCGCTTGAAGTCCTATATCGGTACGCTCGGTACGTTCCTTTCCGATGCAAAGACTCAGCCTCTTCAGATGGACTATATTATTATCCAGTCTCCCGATGAGGCAATGCCCAAGGCTGAGGCGGGCTTCTTCAGAGCAATCTGGCACGAGATCAGAGCGTTCTTCGCAAGCTTTACACGTGACTATAATGCTGTTGGCGCTACAACAAAGGAAGACGTTGACGGTGTTGAGGTATGGATGGTTTCCGGTCGTGACCAGTTCCAGGTAGTTCGTTCTCTTGTAAATAACGACTTTACTCCCTCCAAGAATATAACGGTGGATCTTAAGCTCGTAGCGGGCGGTACGCTTCTTCCTTCTATCCTTGCGGGTGAGGGTCCTGACGTATACCTCGCGCTCGGACAGGATGACGTAATCAACTACGCGATCCGTTCCGCAATCCTTCCCATTGAGCAGAATGAAGGCTTCGATGAGGTTACAAAGTCCTTTACGAATGCCGCTATGCTCGTTCTCGGTATTGAGGACGCCGAGGGTGTAAGACACTATTACGGTCTTCCCGAAATTCAGTCCTTTGCAATGATGTACGTTCGTCTTGACGTTTTAGCCGATCTCTATAGCGAGATGGATAATGCCGATAAGACGGAAGAAAATATTATTCCCGAAACCTGGGAGGACGTAATGGCTCTCATTCCCTTGCTTCAGGCAAGAGAAATGGAGATCGGTCTTACGACTGAATACAGAATGTTCCTTTACCAGATGGGCGGTGAGCTCTTCGCTGACGACGGCATGAGAATCAACCTTGACTCCAAGGTGGGTCTTGAAGCCTTCGAAAAGATGTGTAAGATGTTCACGGACTATAAGTTCCCCTATATGTACGATGCTGCTAACCGTTTCAGAACGGGCGAGATGCCGATCCTTATCGGTGACTACACAGGTCTTTACAATCAGCTCAAGGTATTCGCGACTGAAATTGAAGGCCTCTGGCAGTTCGTTCCGCTGCCCGGTATTGTAAACGAGGACGGCGTTATCAACAATCAGTCTATCTCCGGCGTCGGCGCAACTGTAATGGTTAAGGGCGCAGAGAAGAGACGTGAGGATGCTTGGGAATTTATGAAGTGGTACACCGGTAAGAATTGTCAGACCGAGTACACAAACGAAATGGTTGCTATCATGGGTCCCTCCGCTAAGCATCCTACGGCAAATATCGAGGCTCTCGAGAGCTTGCCTTGGACAACCGAGGAATTCACGCAGATCATGGGTCAGATCAACGGTTATGACGGTGAGGGCGGACTTGACGGCCTTGCTTCCATTCCTAACTACCCCGGTGCATACATTATCAACCGTTACGTAAACTTCGCGTTCCTCGCGGCTTACAACGAGAAGGCGGATCCTCAAAAGGAATTGCTTTCTTACATTAACATTATCAACAAGGAAATTTCCAGAAAGAGAGTTGAGTTCGGTCTTGAAACTCTCGAGCAGGGCGAAACGCTTGCATCCAAGCGTCTCTCTCAGGCACAGACGGCAGTTGATCTTTTGAGCGAAAGAGGCTATGGCAATACGGCTCTTCTCGATCTTATAAGAACGGCTATCAAGAGTGACGATATGCTCTCGATCAAGGAAGCATCCGAGGAGGTTGCAAAGCTCATTGGCGAGTCTGCAAAGACTGACCTTAAGGGCGATGCAATGAATATCAGAACAATGCAGGTTCAGAACAAGGATATCGCTGATAAGAACAGATTCAGCGAGGAAAATGTTCTCTACTTCCTTTCCGTAGCGCTCAGCGATGCGGCAAATGCAATGTCAAAGTATTGATATTGATCTAAATTCAATAACAGTAAAAATCTAGTAAAGGAGAGAACAAATGCCTAAGAAAGCAGAAAAACAAGCTGCCGCCCGTAAGGACATGACAATGGCTCAGTGGGTTTGGAAAGAAATGAAGCGTAACTGGATAGCATACGTTATGGTTGCGCCCTATATGATTCTTTTCACTATCTTCACCGTGCTCCCTGTATTGCTTTCAATTATTTTGAGCTTTACAGACTTTAATATGCTCCAGTTCCCGGGCTTTGTATTTTTGGATAACTACATAACTTTGTTCTTCGACGATGATATATTCTTAACGGCATGCAAGAATACGTTTATTTTCGCTTGTATAGTAGGACCTGCATCCTACCTTATGTCATTCTTGGTAGCGTGGTTCATCAATGAGCTTCCTCCCAAGATCCGTGCAGTAGTAACACTTATATTCTACGCTCCCTCTATTTCGGGTAACGTTTATCTTATCTGGGGTACACTCTTCTCGGGTGACTCCTACGGTTGGGTAAACGCGATGCTTCTCGAATACAATATCATAGAAGAAGAAATCAACTTTTTCCAGAGAGAGGAATACGCGATGGCTCTTTGTATCGTCGTTGCCCTCTGGACATCCCTTGGTACGTCCTTCCTGTCCTTTATCGCGGGACTTCAGGGCGTAGATCGCTCGCTTTACGAGGCGGGCGCGGTTGACGGAATCAAGAACCGTTGGCAGGAGCTTTATTACATAACGCTTCCTTCCATGAAGCCTCAGCTTATGTTCGGTGCCGTAATGGCAATCACAGGCGCGTTCGGCTTCGGTGGCGTCGTTGACGCGCTCTGCGGATTCCCGTCAGTAAACTACTCGTGTCATACTATTATGCACCACCTTTCCGACTACGGTGGTATGCGTTATGAGACGGGTTACGCATCGGCTATCGCCGTTGTGCTCTTTGCGATCATGATCGGAGCAAACTTCCTCGTTAAGAAAATTCTGTCAAAGGTAGGTACGTAATATGGCTAAGCTGAGAACCAGAAAACATAAAGTCGTACTTGCCCGTTCGGCAGGCGGCGACGCGTTTATTACGGTACTTCTCGTAGGCTTGGGACTCTTTATGTTCCTTCCTATGTTCTACGTAGTAATGCAGTCGTTGAAGCCTCTTGACGAGCTTTGGATGTATCCCCCCAAGTTTATCGTTATGAGCCCTACGCTCAATAACTTTAAATCCCTCTTCGCGCTTATGAATACCTCCGTAGCGCCCTTCTCAAGATACATCTTCAATACGATCTTCACTTCCGTTGCAGGTACCTTTGGACACTTGTTCATCGCGTCTCTTGCAGCATATACACTTGCTAAGATAAAGTTCCCCGGCGCTAAGGGTATGTTCCAGCTCGTTCAGACGTCCCTTATGTTTAACTCTACGGTTACGACTATTACTTCCTTTATTATAATGTCGACGTTCGGTTGGCTTGACTCTTATCTTGCAATCATCGTTCCCGCATGGGCATCCACACTCGGTCTTTACCTTATGAAGCAGTTTATGGATACCAACGTTCCCGATACAGTTCTCGAGTCCGCACGTCTTGACGGCGCAGGCGAGCTCCGTACATATTGGGTAATCGCAATGCCCATGGTTAAGCCTGCTTGGCTTACACTTATCATCTACTCCTTCCAGGGCCTCTGGAATCAGGGTGCATCGATGTACATTCACTCCGAGCAGCTCAAGTCCTTTAACTACGCGATCGGTCAGATCACCGCGGGCGGTATCAAGCGTGCGGGCGCATCTGCTGCATCACAGGTTATTATGATGATGGTACCGATCCTGGTATTCGTTGTTTCTCAGTCCAACATTATTGAAACAATGGGATCCAGTGGTATGAAAGACTAATATAAGGAGGAAATCACATGAAAAACATCACAAAGATATTGTGCATAGCTTTCGCTGTAATTATGATTGCCTCCTGCGCTATAATCGGAATTCACGCATCCTCCGCTTATCAGACGTACACGTATTCCATTGACGGTTATCCGCTTCTTTCTCCTGACGCGTATGACGTTGAGAATACGATCACGTCCGAAAAGATGGGACTTACAACTCCCTTGAAGGCGCCCAGTGATATTATTACAGACAAAGCCGGCAACGTTTACATTGCGGATACCGGCAACGATAGAATCGTCGTTCTTAACCGTTATTACGGACTTGAATTTGAAATTACCACCTTCAAGAACAGCGTTGGTAATACCGACACCTTGAAGGGTCCCAAGGGCGTTTTCGTAAGCGACGATACGATTTGGGTTTGCGATACCGGCAAATCCCGAATAGTTGCATTTGACTTGAAGGGTAACTTCAAGAAGATCCTTGAAGCTCCCGAATCTCACCTCTTCGGTGACGATGCCAAGTACGAGCCTATCGCGCTCGCGGTTGACGATTACAACCGTCTCTTCGTTGTATCCGCATCCACCTATCAGGGTATTATCGTAATGACCGACGACGGTCAGTTCCAGAAATTTATCGGCGCGCAGGCAACAGAGATCTCCGCGTGGGAAAAGATCTGGAGAAAGCTCCGTACTGAGGAGCAGCAGTCTCAGCAGATGGAAAACGTATCGAGCGAGTTTAATAACATTGCTCTCAGCTCGGACGGCTTCATCTACGTTACAACGTCTACTATCGCAGAGGGTACGGTTCAGAGCCAGATCTTAGGTAAGGTTACCGACGGTACCTATATGCCCGTTAAGAAGCTCAACACCAGCGGTGATGAGATCATGGCGCGTAACGGCTTCTGGCCACCTGCGGGTGAAGTTGACTTCAATAACGCCTCTAAGGCTCCCGGTGCTGACGACAACGGTGTTTCCAAGATCGTTGACGTAGCTGAGGGCGAAGAGGGAACATGGTCCATCATTGACCAGAAGAGAAGCCGTATCTACACATACGATAAGAACGGTAGCTTGCTCTTCGCGTTCGGTGAATCGGGCAATATGATGGGAAGCATTACGAGAATCACTGCTATTACCTATCAGGGAAGCAAGATGCTCGTCCTTGACTCCTCGGATTCTACAAATAACTTTACCGTATTCAAGAGAGAGCCCTACGGCAATACGATTATTGAAGCTATTACAGCCGAGAATAATCAGGATTTTGATACGGCTATCAACAAATGGACCGACGTGCTTAAGTCCAACTCGAACTTCGACGCGGCTTACGTAGGTATCGGTCAGGCAATGTACAGAAACGGCGATTACAAGAAGTCCCTTGAGTACTTTGAATCGGCGTACGACACCAAGAACTGGTCTGAATCCTACAAGGAAATCAGAAAGGAATGGATGTCCAACTACTTCCTCGTTCTTATTTTGATCATCGGCGTGGTTATCGCAGGTGTTGTAATTGCGAACAAGTATATTACCAAGGTCAATGCTAAGGCGGCAGTTTCGGGCAAAAAGAAGACCTTCATTGAGGAGCTTTTGTTTGGATTCCACCTGATGCTACATCCGTTTGACGGATTCTGGGACCTTAAGCATGAAAAGCGCGGATCGGTAAGAGCGTCCCTGGTTTACATTTTAGTAACCATTCTCGCATTTTTCTATCAGTCCGTTGGCTCGGGTTACCTTATGAATCCCGAGGGCAATTACGGTACGATCTGGGGACAGGCGTTATCTATCCTCGTTCCTCTCTTCCTCTTCGTGGTTGCTAACTGGTGTTTGACAACGCTCTTTGACGGTGAAGGTAGCTTTAAGGACATCTTCATTGCATGCTCCTACAGCTTGCTCCCGCTTCCGTTGCTCATTATACCCGTAACGATCTATTCCAACTTCTGTATCCTTACCGAGGTAAGCATTATCAACCTTATTACGACATTCGCGTTTATCTGGCTTGGTTTGCTTATATTCTTCGGCACACAGGTAACTCACGACTACACGATGAGCAAGAATATTATCACTATCGCGGGAACAGCCGTGGCAATGGTATTTATTATGTTTATCGCGATCCTCTTCTCAACACTCGTTACGAAGATGGTAAGCCTTGTTACTAACATTGTTACAGAAATTCAATTCCGACTTTAAATAACAGATAGGAGAAAGATGGTATGAAAAATTACATAAAATTAATATCGCTGCTCTTAACTGTTATGTTATTGCTCGGTTCTTTGACAGCAGTCTTCACAGTTAACGCGCTCGCCGATGAGGTAACTGACGGCGACGGCTCCGATACAAACGGAGATGGAGAGGGCAGTGGAGATAGCGGCGAGACTCCCGGCACAGAACAACCCGAGGGGCCTGACGCTAAGCCGGATTCCTACAAGAATACGATTTATGCGACTCCCGAGGAAAAGCTTGCAGCAATGACTCTCAAAAGAGAGCGCGGCGACTATCAGCTCTACGTTGATACGTACAGCGGTGAGGTTGCGCTCAAGAATACAGTTACAAATGAGATTATATTCTCAAACCCCTACGATATTGGCTCGTCCAAGGCTGACGACAGTGAGAATTCCACTAAGGAAGAGCTTCTCTCTCAGATCATCGTTAAGTTTACAAACATTACGGACAATACGACCAATACGTTCTTAAGCTTCAGAGAAGCGGCTTACAGAAATCAGATCAGAGTAAAGAACATTAAAAACGGTATCCGTGTTGAATACACGATGGGACGTGAGCAGGCAAAGATGCTTGTTCCTAAGCTCATCGAAAAGAGCAGATTCGACGCGCTCGTTGAGGCGATGGAAAAGAATATTGCTCCCGACGACAGAATCAGCCAGCACCAGATGACAAAGCTTAAGTCCTATTACGTTTTGAAGGATACGTCCACGATGGATCCCGATGAAGCAGAGGACGTTCAGACAAAGTATCCCGCAACAAAGACGATGGCGGTATACGTATTCGACCCCACCGTAAATGAAAACGAGGTTGCAAGATGTGAAAACATCATCAAGACCTTTGCTCCCGATTATACATACGAGGATCTTGACGAGGATCACGAGCTTACTCAGTACGTTTCTGACGATGCTAACCCGCCGCTTTTCAAGATGGCTCTTGAATACACGCTTGACGAAAACGGTTTGAACGTACGTCTTCCTGCAAACGGTATCAGATTCAATGAATCTCTCTTCCGTCTTGAATCCATTACGGTTCTTCCTTATATGGGCGCAGGTAACAACGCTTACGAGGGATACAACTTCTTCCCCGACGGCTCAGGCGCACTCTTTGATTATCAGGACCTCAATACAAATACTGCAAAGACTGTAAGCGGCAAGGTTTACGGTAAGGACTTTGCATATCACGCCGTTACAGGCGAATATCAGAAGACTATCTCCTATCCCGTGTTTGGCGCGGTAGAGGAAACGGTTTTCTACAAGTACACAGACTTTAATGAAAAGGTTGGCGATTACGAGGTAGTTATCAGCGCGGCTATCGTTGATAAGTATCTTGATGAGAATTATGCCAACGAGGCACTCAAGAAGAAGCTCGGTGACGTAGTTGCCGAATGCGGACTCAAGTATTCCGAAATTCTTAAGAGCCCCACCGCTAAGGTTGAGGTTATTGAGGACAAGCGCGGCTTTATGGCTGTTATCGAAGAGGGTGACGCTCTCTCCGAGCTTTCCACAACTCACCACGGCTCTAAGAGTGAGTACAACGCGCTTCAGATCAAGGTAACTCCCAGACCTACTGACTCCTATAAGGTAGCCGATTCTCTTTCGGTTAACGCGGAGAATAACGAGTGGACGGTAGTATGTGACAAGAAGTACGTTGGAAGCTACAGAATCAAGTACGTTCTCCTCTCCGATTACGAGGCGCCCGAGGGCAAGACGTACAAGACGTACGATACCTCCTGGTTCGGTATGGCAGTAGCTTACCGTGACTACCTTATGTCCGGTGAAACACCCATTCTTACTCCTCTTGGCAAGGATGAGCTTACTAAGGATATTCCTCTTTATATTGAGACCTTCGGCGCACTTGAAACACTTGAAAAGGTGCTCAGCGTTCCCGTAAAGACAATGACTCCTCTTACGACGTTTGAGGATATCAAAACTATGTATGAGGACATTTCTGCAGGCGAGGACGGTATCAAGAACGTTAATTTCAAGCTCACGGGCTATGCAAACGGCGGTCTTGAATCCAAGGTTCCTTACCGCTTCAAGATCGAAAAGGCAGTTGGCGGTAAGAAGGGCTTCCAGGAGCTTCTCAACTACGCTGCTGACGTAAACAAGGGTGAAAACACAAATCTCGGTATTTTCCCCGACTTTGATTTCGCTTACGTTAAGTATACAGGCGGATTCGACGGTCTTAACCTTAACAAGCATATCGTTAAGACGATCGACGACCGTTACGCGAGCCGTAGAACATACACTGCAACTCAGGGTATGGTAAACTACTACGAAATGGCGATCTCTCCCGCATACTTCCAGAGATTCTATGAGAAGATCACGAAGACCTATGCGGAAAAATTCAATAACATCGTAGGTATTTCCGCAGCGTCCCTCGGTAGCGCTCTCAACTCCGACTTTGACGAGGATGAGCCTTACAACAGAGAGGATTCCAAGAGCTATACTATCGGTGCGTTCAAGTATCTTGATAATACTTATAATCAGGTTATGACAGAGGGCGGCAACGCGTACTCGTGGCAGTACGTTGACCACATTCTCGGTGTGGCTCTCGACTCCTCCCGTTATAACATTTCGGCTTCCTCCGTTCCTTTCCTTGGCGTTGTTCTCCACGGCTCCGTGCAGTTCGCAGGCGCACCTCTTAACATGGAGGGTAATATGGAATACGCTATGCTCAAGGCAATTGAAAACGGCGCGTCGCCTTACTTCATTCTTTCTTACAGAAATACACAGAATCTTAAGGAGAACGAATACTTCAGTAAGTATTACTCCGTAAGATATGATATTTGGAAGGAAGACATCGTTGAAACCTACAACGAGCTTAATTCCGCCCTCTTTGACGTACAGGATAAGTTCATTATCGGTCATGAGATAATTGAAACAGGCTTGAGAGTTCCCGACCTTGATGAAATTCAGAACGATATTCTTGATGCTATGGATAAGTTCCAGGATGCGCAGGAAAATGCGGCTGAGATCGAAAAGCAGGAGATCCTCAATTCCGTATCCTCTGCAAGAGAGGCGTGCCGTCAGCTTCTTATCTGGGCTGATAAGGAATATGAAAACGTTTGGAACCTTTACAGCGTAACAGCCAAGACGGACGAGGAGCAGGTTGTTTCTCAGCTCGCATTGTACAAGAATTATTGTGCGGTTCTCGCTCAGTATATTGAGAAGGGCTACGATAAGGCTGCTGAGGGCACTCCCGAATATAAGACGTATTCCGATCAGTACAATCTTGTTAAGAATACAAGGGGCATTCTCATCAAGGCGATCGCAAAGCTCGCTCAGGACCTTATGCAGATAGAAAAATCCATTGAAACACTCAATGCAAAGATCGACGCTGCTTATGAATCCGTTGAGATCATCCGTAACAAGGAAATTCTTGACAATCCTGCGCTTCCCTTGACAAATCAGGCTATCTCCCAGATCGAATCCGCGAAGGCAAACATGACAGCGCAGAAGTTCACGTTCAAGAAGACTGAAACACGTGAGCCCTCCAAGGGTAGCGACGTTATCATGTACTACGCGTACGACGAGGACGGCAACAAGGTAGGCAGACCTACAACACTTTACTACATTACAAATATTGACGGCGAAAAGGTTGCGTTTATCGGTGACAATCTTACTAACTATAAGTTCTTTACGATCGTTTCCGCACCCGACGACCCTGACGCGTTCAACGTTGAAGGACTTGGAAAGGTAATCGTTACACCTTACGTTGAAGAGGACCTCGGCAACGGTGTCTTCAAGGACAGAAAGGCAAACGGTCAGTATTATTACTACTCCAAGAACTCCGACGGATCTATCAAGGATTACTACTTCTTTGACGGTACGGATTACACCGCTATCAAGTATAAGGAAGAGGGAACACTTGACGGTATTACGATTTACGCGCTTGTTGATGTAGCGGGTGAATACATTCTTGACTCTAACGGAAACAGAATGTATCGCTCCGGCTCTGATGTTGACAACCGCGCAGAATATATCCTTATGCAGTCAATGAACGACAGCAGCGCGACTCTTGAGGCGATCGTAAACAGCTATTTCGACGCTATGATTTACGAGGGCAATATTCCCGAGGAGCTCAAGATCACAAAGCAGGAGGTTCTTGACAGAATAGTTATCGATGATGAGGACAAGGACGACGATAACGGAGACGAAAAGGAAGAGTCCCGTTACTCCACAGGCAACATCATTGCGGTAACCTACGGTACACTTGAAGGCGAGGCATATAAGACAATGCTTCTCAACTACAATAACTATATGGTAACTCTTGTATTCAACGGTGTTCGTTATACAATTCCCGCATACGGTTTTGTAGTTATCAAAAACTAAGGAGGAGATGTGAATATGACAAGCGAAGTAAAGCTTAATAATAAGAGCGGCAGAAATGCCGCTCCCAAGAAAAGAAAAATTGCATCTCTGGATAAGCGTAAGGCTCGTGTGGGCTGGGTATTCGTTCTTCCTTTTATCCTTGGCTTTGTATGCATCTACCTTCCCATTATCTTCAATTCCTTGAAGGATACGTTCTACCTTGCGGAGACGATTCGTTCCGAGCCCCGCTTCGTAGGATTCAGAAACTATCAGACAGCACTTACAGAGCACGCATTCCTCGAAACTCTTCTCCCCGGTCTTGGTGAGATGATCTTCGATATCCCTGCGATTCTTCTGTTCTCACTTTTCATGGCTATTCTTCTTAACCAGAAGATGGCGGGAAGAGCAGCCTTCAGAGCTATCTTCTTCCTCCCTGTTGTACTTGCAACAGGTATTATGACACCCGCATCCTCTTCAGCTCCTATGGATTCCATGGGCTTTGACAGCGGTGCGGAGTCAAGCGCGACCTCGGACATTGTCTCGGCGCTGGATATTGAGGCGCTATTCTCCAATATGGCGGTCGGACAAGAGCTTGTAGGTTACGTAGTAAAGATAATCAACGATATTTACGACATTGTAAACCGTTCGGGCGTACAGATGCTTATCTTCCTCTCGGGCTTGCAGTCCATTTCTCCTGCAATCTACGAGGCTTGTAAGATTGACGGTGCGACAGGCTGGGAGACCTTCTGGAAGATTACATTCCCGATGATCAGCCCGATGATCCTCGTTAACGCTGTATATACTGTTATCGACGCGTTTACTACCGAAAACAACACGGTTATGATGTTTATTGACAACGTCAATAAGAAAGAACCCGAGGTTGGCGCGGCAATGTCGTGGATGTACTTCTTGATGGTAATACTTATTATCGGCGCGGTTTCCGCATTTATGTCGATGTTCGTATTCTATCAGCGTAAAGACTAAAAAGGAGGTAGAAACATGGATGCACAGAACACTTCGTCTGCTCCGAGAGTGAAAAAAGAGTCTAAGAATAAAATTAGAGTCGAGTTCGACAGAACACCTCTCAAGGACAGACTTAAGGCTAAATTCTTAAATTTCTATTTCCTTTCAGGTATCGTTATCAAGATCGTAAGATTTATCTTCCTTCTTGGTATCGCGTACATAGTACTTTACCCCTTCTTCACAAAGATCACGGGCTCATTTATGGCTCCCGAGGACCTTGTTGACGCAACGGTAAGACTTATCCCCCGTAACTTTACACTTAATACGTATAAGACGATCTTTATAGAAAATCACTATATGACCGCGTTCTTCAATACGTTTACACTTTCCTTCACCTGCGCGATCCTTCAAACCTTTGTTTGCTGCTTTATCGCGTACGGTCTTGCAAAGTACAAGTTCAAGGGAAATAAGCTTATATTCCTCCTCGTAGTATTTACGATGGTAGTTCCTCATAAGACACTTTACTATGCTATTTATACGGGCTTTAAGAACTTCGATATATTCGGCATCGTAAGCTTTTTGAGTGGCGGCGCGTCAGTTGGAGTTGAGGGAATCGATAATGCTCTCGCCTCGATCAACATCTTTAAGGAGGGCGGAGTCCTTCACGATATCGCAATGTTCTTCGCAAATATGTTTAAGAATAATGGTACGTTAGGACCTATCTTCAACGAAAATGCAAAGAAAATCGTTATGATATCCAAGGATCACTCCATCAATCTTCTTAATACACGAATTCCGTTTATCCTGCTTTCGGTAACGGGTCTCGCGTTCAAGAACGGCTTGTATATCTTTATGCTCCGTCAGTTCTTCCGCGGAATTCCCGACTCTATTGAGGAATCTGCATATATCGACGGCTCGGGAGACTTCAGAACATTCATTCAGATTATTCTGCCGATGTCCGTTCCTATGATGATCACGGTATTCCTGTTTGCGTTCTGCTGGCAGTGGACAGACACCTTCTATACAGGTAAGCTCTTCCTCTCCACGTCGGGCGTATGGAAGAATAACGGTAACAATAGCCTCTATCTCTTGAAGGATATTGCCAGCACCGTTCCTCACGAGTTGATCCAGGAGGGATTCATTGGTCAGAAGCTTTATAACGAGACGATAAAGAACACCTCGTTGCTTATGATCATCGCTCCTCTCGTAATTCTTTACACATTCCTGCAGAGATACCTTGTTGAAGGTATTGAGCGTTCGGGTCTTACTGCTGAGTAATTTCCCGATATACAAAAAATCACCCGCAAAGGATTTCCTTTGCGGGTGTTCTTTTATTTTTGAAAATTAAGTCATTTTTCAGGTGCGATATTTTTATGCCTGAGCCTTGAGATATCTGATCTCTTTGTCGGTAAGATAACGCCATTTTCCGAGAGGCAGATCTCTGAGCTTTATATCTCCGATCGCAACTCTCGTCAGCTGTTTGATCTTCCTTCCGTTTGCCTCGCACATACGGCGTATCTGGCGATTTCTGCCCTCGTAAAGCTCGAATTCGACAACGGTATAGGAATTGTACCCCTGCGAGTTTTCGCGCACTTTACGAACGCGACAGGGCTGTGTTCTTCGTCCGTCGATAACGATAGACTGACCGAGCGCGCGTAGTTCTTCATCATTAAATATATAAGGAAGAGTTACGTGATAGATCTTAGGAATATTATGCTTCGGGTGGGTAAGCATATTTGCGAGCTCGCCGTCGTTTGTGAGCAAGAGGAGTCCGTCCGAGTCCATATCAAGTCTTCCGATAGGGTAGAGACGGAGGAGCTTTCCGTTTGCGCCCTTGATCTGGCAAAGCTCGGTTACGTTTGAGCGTCCCTTTTCGTCGGAGGTCGTCGTAACGAATCCGCGGGGCTTGTTGAGCATAATGCATACCTTATCAAGAGTCTGGGGCTTGATACGTCTACCCTTGTATTCAACAACGTCATGTTCGGGATCTATCTTCTCGCCAAGCTCGGCAACGATGCCGTTTACCTTGACAAAGCCCTTTTGTATTTCAATTTCCGCCGCGCGTCTTGACATTATGCCGCAGTCGGTAAAATATTTAGCAAGTCTGATTTTTTCCATAATTAATTTTATTTTTTGAATATACCAAAAAATCCTTTGTGTTTTATCTGTTGGACGTCGTGTGTGGCAACGAGAGGGGATTCCCCGATTATATCGCCGTTCAAAACGTATATGACTCTGCCGACCGTCTCGCCCGCTTTTATGGGAGTGAAAACAAATCTCGGCGCTTCGATGATTGTTGTAATTTCTGTTCCGCGGCGCACGGTCGCGGAAACGTCAATGGAATTTTTAAGCGTAATTTCGGAGTCTTTGCCGTTAATTACAGGCAAGGGAAGGGATATTTCTCCCGCAACGGCAAGAGATTTATGCTCGTATATCGAATTTCCTAAATCAAGGATGTTTTCGTGGTCCTGCCAATCCGACGGGGCGGAAATGGTTACGCAAATAAGCTCAACACCGTCCCGTGAGGTTGCCGAGACAAGACAACGACCGCTTTTCTTGGTGTAGCCCGTTTTGATTCCGATCGCGCCGTCGTAGTTGCGGATAAGCTTGTTGTGGTTGATAAGCACCCGCGCGCCCTCGCCGTCAGCTAAGGGAATAACCTTTTTGTAGGTGGAAACTATTTTGCGGAAATCGGGATTTTTCATGCCGTACGCGGCAATTACTCCAAGGTCGTATGCCGTAGTGTAATGCTCGCCTGAATCAAGCCCGTGCGGATTTTCAAAATGAGTGTTCTCAAGTCCCAGCTTCTCCGCCTTATCATTCATAAGCCCGACAAAGCCCTCTACGTCGCCCGATACGTGTATGGCGATCGCTATTGCCGCATCGTTTGCGGATTCAAGCATCAGGGCATAGAGAAGGTCCTCAAGCGTCAGGCATTCACCCTCGTAGAGATATATTGACGAGCCCTCGATACCAACGGCATTCTTGTGAATTTTAACCGTGTCGGAAAGCCTTCCCTTTTCGAGCGCAATGATGGCGGTCATAATTTTTGTAGTAGATGCCATGGGAAGCCGCGTGTGGATGTTTTTTGAGTAGAATATCTCTCCGCTTGACGTCTCTATTCCGATAGCTGCCTTGGCGGATACCTCGGGCAGGGCGTATGCATCCACATCGGTCACCCGCATAATTATTTTTTCGGGCATAGCTGTGGCATTGTCCGTGTCCGAGCAGGATGAAAGACATACGGAGAAAATAATAAGTATCAGAAAAATGCCGATCCGTTTAAATCGGCACGCGTATTTTGGCATAGCATACCACCCCCGACAAAATATAAGGCTTCATTATAATTTATATTTTATCGGAGGGTGATATATTACAATTGATCAGTTCTTTGTCTCGTCGCTCTTCTTGTCGAAGATATCCTTGAACTTTGCTACGATCTCGGGGGAACGGTCAAGAAGGTCGATAAGCTGGTCAATGGGATCAGCGGGAACCTTTACGCCGATATTGATAAATTCCGTTCTGCCTTCCTTGTTGATGCAGATAAGACCAATGGGCTGAACTGTAATGCCTGTGCCGCCGCCTGCGCCGAAGTTCTGGGGCTTACCCTGAGCGCCGCCGTTCTTGTCGTTGTAGTCAATACCGCCTGTTGCAAAGCCTACGCAAACCTTGGAAACGGGAATGATAGTCGTGCCGGGGGCTGTCTGAATGGGAGTACCGATAACTGTGTCCGCATCGATCATATTGCGGATCTGAGCCAAGGTTACCTGTACAACTTCCTGAAGCTTGTTTTCGGATGCCATAATTTTAATCCTCTCTTTGCTTTGTATATTAATAATTATTTTTCTTTATTTTCAGTGTTATTCTCCGTATTTTCACCGTCTGAATCATCCTTTGATTTTGCAAGGATCTTGATACCGCCGACAAGAAGCTTTATGCCGAGCTTGAGGAAGGCGAGTAAGAGTCCGAGGACGCTCATTGAGAATGCGACGTTTCCGCGGAAGGTGATTTTTTCCGCAGTGTAGTCCGCTTCGATAAAAATATCAGCGTTCCGTTTGTGGAGATTTGAATGTCTGTCGAAGAATTCAAGGGTAGGGTAGAGCGCGCCCGCGATCGCGCCGTATATGATCGCCGTTTTTGCCGCGTTGTCGCTACCTATCGTTAAGTGAAGCTTTGCCACATGGAAATGGAATCTTGAAAGGAAGGTTTTCGGGGTTATTTTTAATATGTCAATAAAAAGATTCAGAGCGTCGGGGATATCGGATTTTGAGAACATAGAGGACTTTTTCTCGGTCTTCTTCTCAGTCTTCTTTGCCGTACCCTTCTTCTTTTTCTTCTTTTTGTTTCTTTGCTCCTTCTTTGCTTTTTCGCGCTCGGCACGTTCTGCACGCTTTTTCTTTCGCCTCTCGGCTTTTTCCTCACGCGCGCGGATCTTCTTTAACGTATACCGTGAAAGTCGGTATTTTTTCTTTTTCTTGGGAAGAATTTTGAATCTTACTCCGAGGAAGGTGATAAACAGGGAAAGCTCTTCTTCGATCTTAAGGGTTATCTTGACTCTTAATACTATTGCCAACGTAAATAGCAGAAGAATCAAGCCAAGAAGGCTCAATACCACCGTAAGTATAATTTGCGGTGTAGTTATATTTATCACTCCTCTCTGAAGATTTTTGTACGCTTAAATCAGATGGTTATTGAGTTTTCCTCGCCGTTTTCTGTGTCGGTGTCCGCATCCTCGTTGATGTGGGTAAGCTCGGTTACAGGAAGCTCCTCAAGGGAGGAGATGCCGAACACGCGCAGGAACTTGTCACTTGTCGCGTAAAGCATAGGACGACCGGGCGCTTCGAGTCTGCCGCAGACCTCAATAAGTCCCTTGTCGATCAAGGAGGTCATAGCGTAGGATGAGTCAACGCCGCGGATGTTGTCAACGTCGGAGCGGGTTACGGGCTGGTTATAAGCCACGATTGCAAGTGCCTCCATAGTAGAGTTGGAGAGGTTGCCGCCGCGTTTTATACCGAGGGCCTCACGTATGTAGGGAAGGAACTGCTCCTTTGTGGAGAGCTGGCATCCCGTGGGGTACATAAGGAGAAGAAGACCGCGACGTGAGTCGGGGGACTCGTATTCCTTTGCCATTTCCGTCAGGATGACCTTCACGTCGCCCTCGGAAAGACCGAGAACTGCCGCGAGGCACTCGTATTCTACGGGATGACCTGCCGCGAAAAGTATCGCTTCAATTGCGGCGGTAACGTCGGCTATAGGACGGAGCTCATCATTCATTTGTTTCTTCCTCCTTTGTCGTATCTGTCTTCTTTGCCATCTCTTCGCTGTAATTTTCATTCATTACAAGGGTTGCCTCGTCGTCGAGAATGGTGGAAAATTCGTCGTTGTCGCAGATAAGAATCCTGCGTATTTTAATAAGCTCCAGAATACCTAAGAAAATCGCGATCATATCGGGCAGAGAAGTTGCCTCGTCAAGCAGCGATTTTATTTTAGTAGGAGCATTAGTCTCGCCCATTTTGTTTAAAATGCCCACGATCTTTACCTCGACGGGAACTATGGGAGAGCTTATCATAGGCTTGAAAATATTCTTTTCGAGCTTTGGTCTGTTTTCATTGTAGGTGATTATGCGGCGCACCGCCTGAGTTAATGCTTCGACTTCCTGATCCTCGACAAAGCTCTTGTCAATGGAAATTTCGTCGGTGTCCTTTTCAAGTCTGCCACTGTATTTGGGGTAGAGGAGCGCCATTTTCTTTGCCGCTTCCTTCGCCTGCGCGTATTTGATAAGCGCGTCAGCCAAAGAGGCGCGTGGGTCTTCCTCGTCCTCTTTGATTTTGGGGAGGAGCATCTTACTTTTGATAAGCATAAGCTCGCTCGCCATAACGAGAAACTCGGTTGCGATATCCATATTGAGCTTTTGCGCTTCGTTAAGATACGCCATATATTGATCGCAGATAAGGGAGATCGGGATGTCCTGAATCTCGACCTTGTTCTTTTGTATCAAGGTAAGCAGAAGGTCAAGAGGCCCGTCGAACTCACCTATATGATATTTAATTTCTTCCAATGGGTCTGACCTCCGTGTTTTTTATAGGAATAAGAGCTTTCCTAAGAGGAAAAATGGATTTGCTACGCCGTAGAATATTTTCTCGGCAATCCAACTAAACGGAGAAATACCGAAAAATCTTGTAAGCACGAAAAGAACTGCGAAAAGTCCGAGCAAAATAAAGCGCTCATATTTCATAATACCGAAATATACCTTCGCAGGAAGGAAGGCGTAGAAAAATCTCGAGCCGTCAAAGGGCGGCAGGGGAATTAAGTTGAATGCCATAAAGATAAAGTTGTACATTCCGAGAAGGAAGAAGAACAGAGGCATTACGTTTGCAATATTGCCCACAAATCCCTCTTGAGCTGAAAGTCTTGCCCAGATGGGGAGAGTGAAGCCGTAGAGAATCGAGCCGATAAGACCCATTAAAAGATTCGCTACGGGGCCTGCGATACCTGTGAGCGCCATTCCCCATTTGGGATTTTTGAAGTGGCGCGCGTTTATCGGCACGGGCTTTGCCCAACCGAAGCCGAATACGAGCATTGCAAGAAATCCGATGGGATCAAGATGCTTTATGGGGTTTATTGTAAGTCTGCCTAAATTTTTCGCGGTAGGATCGCCCATTTTGTTGGCTATAAAGCCGTGAGCCGCCTCGTGAACAGACAGAGTAAAGATTACTATTACGAGCGTAAAGAGCAGATATATGAGCGCCTCACGCCAGTTTCCCGACATAAGATCGGGGAGAATGTTTAAAATCATAGCTACTCCTTATGAGTATTAGAAAATATCGTTTCGAATAAGATCCTCGTAGCTTTCGCGACGGACTACCACGCGTGCTTCTCCGTTCTTGACAAAAATAACAGGGGGACGGGGAATACGGTTGTAGTTTGATGCCATTGAGAAATTGTACGCGCCTG
Source organism: Eubacteriales bacterium (assembly GCA_045660325.1). Lineage (GTDB taxonomy): Bacteria > Bacillota > Clostridia > Oscillospirales > CAG-272 > SVTX01. The sequence continues at coordinate 40,939 of JAZRDO010000001.1, read as the reverse complement.
TCGTGAGTGTTGCGAGAATGTCTCCAACCTCTGCGGACTGAATCTCAACTCTCTCGCCGAGAAGGTCGCCCGATTCACAGCATCTGCCCGCAATTGTCGCCGTATAGTCGCGCACCTTGTCGGCCTTGTTTGCTATAACAAAGGTGTAGGGGGACTGATAGAGCGCGTAGCGGGGGTTGTCGGGCATACCGCCGTCAACCGAAATGTAGTTTAAGAATCCGGGGATCTCCTTGATGCCGCCAACTGTGTAGAGTGTAATTCCCGCATTGGCAACTATGGAGCGACCGGGCTCGAGGCGCACCTCGGGCATATTTATATTGTTTTTGTCGCATTCTTTCTTCACGATCTCGGCAATCTCGCGAATGGATTCGGTGTAATTTACTGTGGGCTGGGAGTCAAGATACTTTACACCGAGCCCGCCGCCGAGGTTGAGCTGCTTGATCTCAAAATTACATTCTGTCTTGATATCGGCAATAAAGCTTGTCATAATCTCCGCCGCGGATGCGAAGGGTGAAACGTCAAAGATCTGTGAGCCGATATGACAGTGAATGCCGTCAAGCTTGATGTTTGAAAGAGAGAGCGCAAGCTTCACTATTTCCATAGCCTGCCCCGTTTCGATAGCGTTGCCGAACTTGGAGTCAACGCTGCCCGTAACGACTGCCTTGTGAGTGTGGGGGTCTATACCGGGAGTTATGCGAAGGAGAATATCCTGAGTAATGCCACGCTTCTGCGCCTCGGCATTTACCGCATAAAGCTCGTTTACGTTATCAACAACGAAATGACCGACGCCCATATCCATAGCATCGCAAATGTCGCGCTGTGTCTTGTTGTTGCCGTGGAAATAAATGCGCTCTGCGGGGAAGCCCGCTACCTTTGCGGTGTAAAGCTCGCCGCCCGAAACGCAGTCGATACCGAGTCCTTCCTCTGCGGCAATCTTGTATATTTCAACAAAGCAGAGAGCCTTCGACGCGAAAAGCGGAAGAGCGCCCTCGCCGAAATATTTTTCTGCGGCGGATTTGTATTCGCGCATATTTTCGCGAATGACGTTCTCGTCCATAATGTATGCAGGAGTGCCGTATTTTGCGGCAAGCTCAACTGTGTCAAGACCGCCTATGGTCAAGTGTCCTTTTTCGTTAGTAGAAAGATGAGGGTATAAAATCATTGTTTTATCCTTTGTTTTAGTTTTTTGTGAGTGCAGAGGGCAGGGGGCAGAGTGCAGGGGGCAGAGTGCAGAGTGCAGAATGCAGAGTTAGTACGTTTGGAAATGGAGATTTTCGGCTCGTCCGAAAATCCACCTTAACTTTGCACTCTTAACTTTGCACTTATTTAACGTTTGTGCAAATGGAAATTTCGCGCCAAAGCTCCGCCTTGCCCTCGCCCTTGAGCGAAGAGAAGGGAATGATCTTGGTGTCGGGGTTGATTACAGGGTCGTTTGTGATCTTCTCAATGCATGCGGCTCTGTCGGTCTTGTTGAGCTTGTCGATTTTGGTAATGACGATAACGTAGTACATTCCCGTCGCGTTCATCCATTCAAGCATCATTCTATCGTCCTTAGTGATGCCCGCGCGTGAGTCGATAAGCTGAATTACGCCCTTAACCAAATCAATATTGGGGTTCTTTGTAAAGTAACCGTCGGTAAGTGAGCTCCACTTTTCGCGGTCTGCGGGGTTTCTTGCCGCAAAGCCGTAGCCCGGAAGGTCAACGAGGAAGAGCTTTTTGTCAACCTCGTAGAAGTTTACGGTAATGGTCTTACCGGGTGTAGCAGACACTCTTGCGAGGGATTTTCTGCCGAGAAGTGTGTTTATAAGCGAGCTTTTACCTACGTTTGATCTGCCCGAGAGAGCCATCTGGGGAATGGGATCGCGGGGGAACTGACTCGCAAGACCTGCGGTCATTTTAAGATTTACGTTCTGTGTATTAAGTGCCATATAAGTAACCTCAAATAATCTTTTACGCGTTTACGTGAATATGTCCTTTTGCGGCGTCTCCAATGAATGCGGGAGTCGTCGCCTCGTTACTTGCCGCCTCGTTTCTCTTAATATCGAGAGCGGCGAGGAGCACCTCGCTTGCGCGGCGGCAGGGTATAAACGTGATGTTCTCACGTACTAAGGGATCGGTCTTTTCAATGTCCTTTACGTTGTCGGCGGGAATGATGACCGTCTTGACGCCCGCGGAGAATGCCGCCATTGTCTTTTCGCGGAGTCCGCCGATCGCGAGCACGTTGCCGCGAAGGGTGATCTCGCCCGTCATCGCCACGTCGCTCTTTACGGGAATGCCTGAGAGCGCGCTCACAAGAGCGGTGAGCATAGTAACGCCTGCGGAGGGACCGTCCTTCGGGATCGCGCCCTCGGGAACGTGAATATGTATGTCCTTCTTCTGATAGAAGTCAGAAGGAATGTTGTATTTGTCGCACAGCTGACGCGCGCAGGTTATAGCCGCCTTTGCGGACTCCTCCATTACGTCACCGAGTGTGCCCGTAAGCTCAAGCTTGCCCGTTCCGTCAAGGATAGCAACCTCGATCTTTAAGAGATCGCCGCCGACCTGCGTGTATGCAAGTCCGTTTACTACGCCAACCTGACTTTCGGTAGAAATTTTCTCGGGAAGTATCTTTTCGGGGCCGAGATATTTCTTTACGTCGGCTACCCCGACGGTAACCGTCTTTACTTCCTCGTTTATTATGCGGAGAGCTGCCTTTCTGCAAAGGGAGCTGAGCTCGCGCTCAAGATTGCGGACACCTGACTCGCGGGTGTAGGAGTCAATTATCTCCTCGAGCGCTTCGTCGGTAAGCTTCAAGCTTCTCTTTGTAAGTCCGTGTCTCTTTAACTGCTTGGGAATAAGATGATTCTTTGCAATACCCATCTTTTCACTCTTTGTGTAGGTTTCAAGGTGGATAATTTCCATTCTGTCTATAAGGGGGCGGGGAACTGTGTCAAGCGTGTTTGCGGTCGCAATGAAAACACAGTCCGAAAGGTCGAACGGCATTTCAACGAAATGATCGCGGAACGCCTTGTTCTGCTCGGGATCAAGCACCTCGAGAAGTGCAGACGCGGGATCTCCGCGGCCGTCGTTTGCGAGCTTGTCGATCTCGTCGAGAAGAACGAGGGGATTCTTTGTTCCCGCCTGAATGATTGCGGATATGATTCTGCCCGGCATCGCGCCCACGTAGGTCTTTCTATGTCCGCGGATGTCCGCCTCGTCGCGAACGCCGCCGAGAGACACGCGAACGTACTTTCTGTTCATTGCCTGCGCAAGAGATGATGCGATCGAGGTCTTACCTACGCCGGGAGGGCCCTCAAGGCATATTATTTGTCCCTTAAGATCGGGATTTAACTGCTTAACTGCCAAAAATTCAAGGAGTCTTTCCTTGACGTCCGAAAGTCCCTCGTGGTCGCGGTCAAGTATGGCGCGAGCGCGCTTAACGTCGGCTCTGTCCTTCGTTGCCTTGCTCCAGGGAAGCTCCAAGCAGGTGTCAAGATAGTTTGAGAGCACGGTCGCCTCCGCGCTGCCAAAGGGGGACTTTGCGAGTCGGTCGATCTCGCGGCTGAGCTTTTTCTTTACCTCGTCGCCCGCCTCAAGCTTTTCTACCTTTATTCTGTATTCGTCGATCTCGCTCATACCGTCGCCGAGCTCGTCCTGAATCGCGCGAAGCTCCTCGCGAAGATAGAAGTCCTTCTGTGTCTTGCTTATTCTTTCCTGCGTCTTCTTGTGGATAGACGACTGGATCTTTAAGATCTCAATTTCGTTGTCGAGAAGGGAGAGAAGTGTCTCCATTCTCTGATAGGGGTTGAATATGTGGAGGATCTCGAGCTTATCCTCGTGCTTTACAAGTACGTTTGAAGCTATGAAATCCGCTAAAAGCGCGGGATTTTTGATGGATTTCGCGGTGCTTACGATTTCCTTCGGAATTGAGGGCACGAGCTTATGTATCTTCTCGACCGCCTCGATCATACGGCGCTTGTATGCCTCGCCCTTAACGCTTCCGTCCTCGGGAAGCACCATTGTCTTGCAGATGACCTCTGCGGTATTGTATTTGCCCGATTCCTTATACGACATCATAATCGCGCGCGAGAAGCCTTCGGCTACTACTCTTTGTGTGCCGTCGTTGGACTTTACAAGCTGCTTGATCTTGATGACAGTACCGACGTCGTAGGGGATCATCTCGCCCTCGCCGTTGTCAACGAGCGGGAGCGCGAAGGCAAAGCGAGAGCCGTCGGCAGCCTCACTTGCGGCTACGTGAGAGCCGTAGTCGTCCTTTTTGACCTGAAAATTTATAATTTCCGCGGGAAAAGCTACGATATCCTCTAAAACTATCAAGGGAAGCGAGAGCTTTTCCACTTTTTCAATAATGTCTGACATAATATATATCTCCTGAAAATAGGTAAATTCTTGTTTTGTATGAAGGAAAACGCGTTTTTCTTCGCGTGCGGCGAACCAAAAATAAAAATATTCCTTCAATTATAATATTATACCACATTTTTTTGTATTTTTCCATAGGTTTTGTAGATTTTTTTGCATTTTATATATAAAATATATAATATTTTAAAGACAAAAGGAAAAAGCACCCCCGAAAATACGGCCGCTGCTCTGTATCATAAGATTGATACCGCGTAGACACCGCACAATGGAAGTGCTCTTTTATCTCCTCGCAAGGAATTTTTCCCTTGCTTAATTATTATACAGCAAAAAGCGACTTTTGTAAATAGCCAAATTCAACGATTTTTGTCTGAAAATTTCGGCAATTTAAATAGCGTATAGAAATTTCGCTATAAATGTCGTGGTAATTTTTGTATATTTTGCGACGACGGAGGGCTTTTTATCGCACTGTGCGGAATTTTTTGCTCTTTAATCGCGGTTTTTGAGACGAAATGTCGTAAATAATTTTTCTGAAAAAATTTCATTTCGGCTATTGACAAAAGGGAAGGAGTATGATATAATACTTGGGAATAAAGCGAAGTCCCATGCTTCCACCCTGCCGAAAAGGTCGCGCAGTGGTCAATAACTTTAATCGCTAAAAAGCGGTAATTGTGTGCACGGGAGTCTTGGCTTCGGTGCGTTTTTTATTTTAAAACGCGCTGATGAACAAATATTATCGCAAAAATTATTTTTCGGAGGTGAACGACCATAGCAGCAAACAACTCTAAGGATACTCTCGTTAATGAGGAAATTAATTTCCCCGAGGTACGCGTTATAGGAACAGACGGAGAGCAGCTCGGTATGATGAGCTCGGATAAGGCACTCCAGCTGGCATACAATCAGGGCTCTGACCTTGTACTTATGTCCGCGCAGGCAAATCCGCCCGTATGTAAGATCATGGATTTTGGCAAGTATCGCTTCGAACGTGAAAAGCGTGAGAAGGAAGCCAAGAAGAAGCAGCAGACAATTGAACTCAAGGAGATTCAGCTGTCGCCCAGAATCGATACGCACGACTTCGAGACGAAGGCAAAGCAGGCGTGCAAGTTCCTTACATCAGGAAACAAGGTACGCGTAGTTATGAAGTTCCGCAACAGAGAAATGAGCCACTTGGCAATCGGTCGCGAGATCATTGATAAGTTCGGCGAGTTCTGCTCTGAGGTAGGTACTGTTGACAAGAAGCCCTCGGTTGACGGAAGAATGATGAGTATGGTTATTTCTCCGATAAATACAAAGTCGGCAAAATAATATTTGTTACGATAAAATAAGCAAAAGCACAGGCGTATTCTTACGCCAAGAAAGGAAGTAGGATTAAAATGGGAAAGATTAAGACACATAAGGCTGCATCTAAGAGATTTTCCACAACAGGAACAGGTAAGGTTAAGATTAACCACACAAATCGCCGTCATAAGCTCGGCATCAAGACAGCTAAGAGAAAGAGACAGCTTCGCGGTGGCGGTATCGTGAGTGAGGCTATGGCTCCCAACATCAGAAAGATGATCCAGGGCTAATTTACAGCTTCAAACTAATTTAAGTCCCGTAGGGACACAAAGGCTCGTCGAAAGACGAAAAACAAACATTAACAATTAGACCCGCGATACGCGAGGCATGGAGGAATTAAAATGGCTAGAATTAAGGGCGCACTTATGACGCGCAAGAGAAGAAAGAAGATGTTAAAGGCTGCTAAGGGCTACTGGGGTGCAAAGTCCAAGCACTTCAAGATGGCTAAGCAGGCAGTAATGAAGAGCGGCAACTACGCATTCGTAGGACGCAAGCAGAAGAAGAGAGACATGCGCAGACTCTGGATCACAAGAATCTCTGCTCAGGCAAAGGTTTGTGGCATGAACTACTCTACATTCATGAACGGTCTCAAGAAGGCTGGTATCACACTCAACAGAAAGATGCTCGCAGAGCTTGCAGTTTCCGACAAGGAAGCATTCGCAGCACTCGCAGAACAGGCAAAGGCTGCTCTTTGAGCTTGACATATAAAACCCGGAGATATTCTCTGGGTTTTTGTCATACATAGGGGTTATTATAAACACTTAAAATCGAGGATTTTTATGGCAAACAGTATGGAAATTATCACTTCAAGACAGAATAAAACCATATCCTTCATCGCATCCTTGCAGAAGAAAAAGGCTCGTGAGGAGGAGAAAATATTCGTTTTTGACGGTGTAAAGCTGCTTTCCGAGGCGGTAAAAAAGGGCGCGAAAATACACTGTATCGTGCTTGATTCCTCTCTTGCGGAGTCGGTGTCGGAGAAGCTTTTATCCCTTTACGGCATTGATATTTTCTCGCTTGAAACTAAAATTTTATACGCCATTCCTCAGGTGTTTGAGCGTCTTACCGACGAGAGATCTCCCGAGGGAGTGGTAACCGCTGCGTATTTTCTTGACGACATCCACCGAAATTGTCCTGTGTCGGACGATATTACAGTAGGTGAGAACGAGAAGATTTTGATGCTTGAATCCGTTCGCGACCCGCAGAACGTGGGCGCGATCATAAGAAGCGCAAAGGCGTTTTCCGTTGACAAAATCATTATGAGCTCGGACTGTGCGGACATATACAGCGCAAAGACCGTAAGAGCCTCTATGGGCAATATCTTCGGTATGAGGATCGATCTTGTAGACTCTATTCCGGATGCGATCTCGCATTTGAGAGCGCAGGGCAGAGCGGTATATGCGGCGGCACTTGATAGTGGCGCCAAGAAGCTCGGATGTGATAATTTTGAGAGCAACAGTATTGTCGTAATAGGCAATGAGGGACACGGACTTTCCGCGGAGGCGATCTCGGCGGCAAGCGGTACGGTCTACATTCCTATGGCGGAGGGCGTTGAATCTCTCAATGCGGGCGTAGCGGCATCCGTTCTTATGTGGGAGTTCTTCGGCAAGTAAAATTTTAAAAGGTGGGGAGAGTTATGAATAGAGATCTTTTGTGGATGTGGTTATCGTTGAAGCTCGGCGCGGCATCGCCCGTATTTTATGATATCTACAATAAGCTTTCGGATATTGAAAGTATTTATAACGCGGATTTTGACACCTATACCGAGGCAGGTATTGGCGAAAAATATGCAGAGCTCCTCTCCGACAAGAGCCTTACTTATGCGTCCAAGATTACGTCGTACTGCGCAAGATATAACGTGCAGACGTTGAATTTTGGCGACGAGGAATATCCTAAGAGTCTCCGCTCACTCAAAAATCCCCCTATATTGCTTTACGTGTGGGGTAAGATGCCCGACCTTAACCGCAATCTTTGTATCGCGGTAGTCGGAACTCGCAGAATGAGCGAATACGGAATGCGACACGCGTATAAAATATCATACGAGATGGCGTCGGCAGGTGCTGTGATTGTCAGCGGTATGGCGCTCGGAATTGACGGCATCGCATCCTGCGGAGCAATTACCGCGGGCGGCAAGACCATCGCGGTGCTCGGCTGCGGTATTGACGTGGTATATCCCAAGGAGCATGCAACCTTAGAAAAGATTATCGCGCACAACGGCGCGATCATTACCGAATATCCGCCGTCTACAAAGCCTCAAGGCATAAATTTCCCCGTGAGAAACCGAATTATAAGCGGTCTTGCTCAGGGCACACTTATAGTTGACGCCGACATCGGAAGCGGCGCTATGATAACTGCCAAGGAAGCGATCCTTCAGGGCAGGGATATCTATGCCGTTCCGGGTAACATTGACGGCAGAAACACAAGCGGCACGAATTCCCTCATCCGCGACGGAGCGCAGGCAGTTTTGTGCGGCAGAGATGTTATACAGAATTACACTTATATTTACAGAGATACCTTGAATACCTCAGCGCTCTCAAGGGCGGAGAAGTGCTCGGACATCGACCTTCGCGCCGTAAGAGATATGGAGGTAAGCGTAAGGTATTATTCGGAGAAGCCTGTGAGCGATCCGCTTAAGGCTGAGATCTCCGATATGGAGGAGCGACGTCGCGCCGAAAAGAAGGCTTCAAGAAAAGCCACTAGTAAGGCGAAGGCAGACACTCCGAAGGAAGAAGCAAAGCCGACCGCCGAGCCTAAAGAGGAGGCGCACGTGTCGGATATGAGTCAGAAGATAATCGAAACTCTGAACGAAAAGCAGAGAGCGGTCTTCAACGAAATTCCTCTTGACAAGCCCATTACGGTAGACGGACTTATGAAGCTTGGCTTTACGATGGGAGAGATCATGTCATCACTCACCATCCTTGAGATCAAGGGTCTTATCTCCTCGCTTCCCGGGGCGCTTTACATAAGAAAATAATAAAATTAATATAAACGGAGTACAGAATAAAAATGGCAAATCTCGTAATAATGGAGTCTCCCTCAAAGAGTAATACGGTCAAGAGCTATCTTGGTTCAAATTATAAGGTTATCGCGACCGTAGGACACGTGCGCGACCTTCCCAAGTCCAGCATGGGTATTGACATTGACAAGGACTTTGAGGCACACTACATCAACATAAGAGGTAAGGGCGACCTTATCAAGGAAATCAAGAAGGAAGCCAAGGCGGCGAATAAGATCTACCTTGCGACTGACCCTGACGGCGAGGGTGAGGCGATCGCTTGGCACGTTGCAAACGTGCTTGGCATTCCGCTTGAAAAGACGATGAGAGTTACCTTTAACGAAATCACAAAGAGCGTTGTGAAGAGTGCGATCAAGCAGCCCAGAACTATTGATATGGACGTTGTAAACGCTCAGCAGACAAGAAGAATTCTTGACAGAATCGTGGGCTATAAGCTTTCTCCGCTGCTTTGGAAAAACGTAAAGAGCGGTCTTTCCGCTGGACGAGTTCAGTCGGTTGCGACAAGAATTATCGTTGAGCGCGAGGAGGAGATCCGAAATTTCGTTCCCGTTGAATATTGGACGATCGACGCGGAGCTTCTCTCCGACGGTAAGCCCTTCACGGTTAAATTCTACGGCGACGCTAACGGTAAGATGGATCTTACGAACGAAGCGCAGGCTATGGCTATCGTTGAAGCGATCTCCAATGGCGATTTTAAGGTTGCGGGCGTTACAAAGGCTGAAAGAGCAAAGGCACCCACTCCTCCCTTTATTACCTCCACGCTTCAGCAGGAGGCGTCTAAGAAGCTTTCCTTCCAGTCCCAGAGAACCATGAGAGTGGCTCAGGAGCTTTACGAAGGTATTAACGTAGGCGCAGAGAACGGCGGCGTACAGGGTCTTATCACATATATGCGTACCGACTCTCTCCGTGTGTCCGCTGAGGCTCAGGAGGCTACACGTAAGTTTATCGGTGAAAAGTACGGCGAGCAGTACAATACTGACGAGCCCAGAATATATAAGACAAAGTCGGGCGCACAGGACGCGCACGAGGCGATCCGTCCCTCTAACGTAAACCTTGAGCCCCAGAAGATCAAGGCATATCTTACACCCGATCAGTTTAAGATCTATAAGCTTATTTGGGAAAGATTCGTAGCGAGCCAGATGCAGTCCGCAACTCTTGCGACCGTTTCGGTTGACATTGAAAACTCGGGCTATATCTTCCGTGCGGCAAGCTATACCGTTACGTTCCCCGGCTATATGGCTATTTACGAGGAGAGTGAGGACGAGCAGACAAAGACTCACGACGAGCTGCGCGAGGTAAGAGACGGCAAGATCCCCGCAATTAACGAGGGAGATATTCTTGCTCTTTCAAAGACAATGCCCGCGAAGCATTTTACAGAGGCTCCCAAGAGATATACTGAAGCAACTCTTATTAAGTTCCTTGAAGAAAAGGGCATCGGCAGACCCAGTACCTTCTCTTCTATTATCACGACAATTATTCAGAGAAACTACGTAAAGAGAGACGGCAAGTCCCTCGTTCCCACGTCTTTGGGCGAGATCACAAACGATCTTATGCTTGAAAACTTTAATTCCGTAGTTGACTATAAGTTTACGGCTGATATTGAAACACGTCTTGACGAAATCGAAAAGGGCAGCGTTACGATGCTCGAGGTTCTCGATTCCTTCTGGGGTGGCTTTTCGGTTCAGCTCTCCGAGGCGGAGCGCAAGCTTGAGGAGAAGATCATTGAGGTGCCCGTTGAGGAGACCGATATCATTTGTGAAAAGTGCGGCTCCCGCATGGTAGTAAAGAACGGTAAGTTCGGTAAGTTCGTGGCTTGTCCCAATTACCCCCGTTGCCGCAACACAAAGCCCTTTGTGACCGAGGATCAGGTAGCGGAGAAGGAGGATGTCGTTGAGATCCCCGTGTCTCCCGAGGTAAAGCCTGAGGAAATAAAGGAAGAGAAGAAGCTTATCGTGGCGGACTTCAAGTGTGATAAGTGCGGAGGCGATATGGTGCTTCGTACAGGACGCTTCGGCAGCTTCTATGCTTGCATAAATTATCCTAACTGTAAGACGACAAAGGCAAAGCAGAAGGATATCGGCGTTTCTTGTCCCGAGTGTGGATCTAAGGTAGTTATGAAGCACGGTAAGAACAAGACCGTGTTCTACAGCTGTGAAAAGTATCCCGAGTGCGGCTTCTCGTCATGGGATATGCCCACGAACGAAAGATGTCCCGATTGCGGTAAGATCCTTTTCAGAAAGAAGGGTAAGCCCGTCCTCGTTTGTCATACAAACGGCTGTAAGTTTACAAAGCCCGCCGAAAATGACGGCGTAGAGGCTTAATTAAGCTTTAAAGGAAAAATTAATGGAAAACAGAATTTCAATTGATATATTTGGCGCAGGTCTTGCAGGCTGCGAGGCAGCCTGGCAGGCGGCGGAGCGCGGAGTTCACGTTCGACTTTTTGAGATGAAGCCTCATAAGTTTACTCCCGCTCATCACTCCGAGAGCTTTGCGGAGCTTGTTTGCTCAAACTCCCTTCGCTCGGACAGAGTTACCGTCGCATCAGGTCTTCTTAAGGAGGAGCTTCACAGAATGGGCTCACTCATTATGCAGGCGGCATACTTTGCGCGTGTTCCCGCGGGCTCGGCTCTTGCGGTGGACAGAAATATCTTCTCGGGCTACATTACCGATAAGATAAAAAATCATCCTAACATTGAGGTTATCGAGAAAGAGGCTACCTCGGTTGAGGACGGAAAAATTACTATTATTGCCACAGGTCCCCTAACAAGCGAGGGAATGGCGGACTATATTGAAAAGCAGATAGGCATCGGCTCGCTTCATTTCTTTGATGCGGCGGCTCCTATCGTTGATGCGGATTCTATTAACTACGACATAGTTTACGCTGCTTCAAGATACGATAAGGGCGATGCGGACTATCTCAACTGTCCTATGAACCGTGAGCAGTACGACGCGTTTTATAACGAGCTTATTTCAGCTCGTGAGGCGGAGCTTCACGATTTTGATAAGGAAAGCCAGAAGGAGCTTAAGGTATTCGAGGGCTGTATGCCCGTTGAGGTTATGGCTCGTCGCGGACACGATACTCTTCTTTTCGGTCCCCTCAAGCCCGTAGGTCTCGTTGATAAGAGAACGGGCGAGGAGGCATACGCCGTAGTTCAGCTCCGCAAGGAGAATAAAGAGGGAACTATGTATAACCTCGTAGGCTTCCAGACACATCTTGCATTCCCCGAGCAGAAGAGAGTGTTCTCAATGATCCCCGGTCTTGAAAATGCGGAATTTTTAAGATACGGAATTATGCACAGAAACACGTATCTTTCTTCTCCCGGTGTGCTTGGCAGAGATTACGCTATGATAGAGAAGCCCGATATTTATTTTGCAGGTCAGATGACGGGCGTTGAGGGATATATCGAGTCCACGGGCTCGGGCTTTGTCGCAGGTGTAAATGCGGCAAGACGTGCGCTCGGAGAAGAGCCCATTATATTCCCCGATACGACAATGATCGGCGCTATGGCAAATTATATCAGCACAGGTAATATGAGCGGAAATTTCGTTCCGATGAACGCGAATTTCGGCATTATCGCGCCCCTCGGATACAGAGTGCGCGGCGGCAAGGTCGCAAAGTACGAGGTGGTTGCGGACAGAGCGCTTACCGCTTTGTCGGAAATTATTGAAAAATATGAGATAAAGGGCAATGAGCCCGTATAAATGGAGGTTTAACCGTGTCGCACGTAAGTCCGTTTGGAGAGCATGCGCTTGAAGGAAAAATTAAATATCAGTTCCGCGATAAGATGCTTTTGCAAAGAGCGCTTACCCACTCGTCTTATTCAAACGAGTCGGGCGCGAAGAATCATCATATTCTTTGCAACGAGAGACTTGAGTTCCTCGGCGACAGCGTTCTGTCCCTCATCACGAGCAGATATCTCTACCGTGAATTTCCCGACTGTCCCGAAGGGGAACTTACGAGAATGAGAGCGGAGGTCGTTTGCGAGAGAGCGCTCTCGGGCTATTCTGAAAAGCTCGGTCTTGGCAAATATCTTCTTCTCGGTATCGGTGAGGAAAAGAATCAGGGCAGACACAGAAAGTCGATTCTTGCCGACGCGTTTGAGGCGCTTTTAGCATCAATGTACATAGACGCGGGAGAGGGTGGCTTTGCCGAGTGCGAGAGATTTCTTTTGCCGTTTATCAAGGAAGAGATCGCGTCCCTTCGTACGAGCGGATTTTCCGCAGATGCGAAAACCATGCTTCAGCAGTTCGTTCAGCAGGCAGAGGGCGACTTCCTTGAATACGTTACCGTAAGTGAGTCGGGCCCCGATCACATGAAGGTCTTTTGCGTTGAGGCGAGACTTAATTCCAACGTTATCGGCAGAGGCGAGGGAAGAAGCAAGAGAGCCGCGGAGCAGAACGCCGCAAAGGAAGCATTGAAGCTTTTCTCGGTTGAGAGCCTTTGAAAATGAAAAATAAACACAAAAATATTCCGATATTCATTCCTCACATGGGTTGCCCGAATATGTGCGTTTTCTGCAACCAAAGATCAATTTCAGGAAAGAGCTGCTTTGATATCCGGGGTGTGAGAAATGAAATTAATACCGCGCTTGATACGATTCATCCCGATGCAGAGGTCGAGATCGCGTATTTCGGCGGCTCGTTTACGGGAATTGATCGCGAGCAGATGATCTGTTTGCTTGATATTGCAGAGGAGTTTGTAAGACGCGATGACGACGGACGTGCCCGTGTCGTTGGTGTGAGAATGTCTACACGTCCTGATTATATAGACGGCGAGATACTTGATATTCTTGCAAATTACACCGTAAGCGCGATTGAATTAGGGCTTCAGAGTATGGACGACGGGGTGCTCCTATCGTCAAAGCGAGGTCATACGGCGGCACAGGCTGAGGCGGCGTGCCGAATGATCAAGGAGCGCGGCCATTATCTTGTCGGTCAGATGATGATAGGCCTGCCTGATTCAAGTATGGAAAAAGAGATATATACCGCACATAAAATTTCGGATATGGGATGCGACGGCGCAAGAATTTATCCCACAGTTGTATTCTACGACACCGAGCTTGCGGACATGACAAGGAATGGAGAATATACTCCTCTTGAGCTTGAAGATGCGATAAAAAGAAGCGCCGCGGCGCTTGGCGTTTTCAATGCTCGCGGAGTTGATTGCATAAGAATCGGTCTTTGCGCATCGGACAACCTCGCAGACGACACCTGCGTTCTCGGAGGCGCAAATCACGCGGCTATGGGAGAGCTTGTCATAGGCGAGCTTTACTTTGATATTATGTGCGAGAGCATAAGGGGCGCGGCGTGCGGTAAACAGTATAGTGAAGCCGAATTTGAGATCCCTTCGGGACACACATCCAAGCTTCTCGGTCAGCGCGGCCGTAACCGCGAGAGAATAAAAGACACCTTCGGTATCGAGAAAATCAAGATACGCGAGAGGGGAGACATAGAAAATATAAGGCTTGTAAGCCTTTCCTAATATTTGTTAAGCTATCTTGCCGAGAATTCGGCGGAAAGGAAAAAACGTGTATTTAAAGTCGATTGAACTTCAGGGATTTAAATCGTTTCCCGACAAGACCAAGCTCATCTTTGATGAGAGTGCGGGCGAGAGTGCCAATGGCGTTACCGTAATCGTAGGTCCTAACGGAAGCGGAAAATCGAATATTGCCGATGCGATGCGTTGGGTTTTGGGTGAGATATCCTCTAAAACTCTTCGCGGAACAAAGATGGAGGACGTTATCTTCGGCGGTGCGGACAGCCGCAGACCCATGGGCTATGCCGAGGTTTCCGTAACCTTTGACAACACCGCAGAGGAGTCAAAGCTTGATTGCCCCTATGATGAGGTAACTGTAACCAGACGTTATTTCAGAGGTGGCGAGAGCGAGTACTTTATCAATCGCAGAAGCGTAAGACTTCGTGATATCTACGAGCTCTTTATGAATACGGGTATCGGCCGTGACGGTTATTCTATTATCGGTCAGGGCAGAATTGCCGATATGGTATCCAGAAAGAGCGACGAGCGCCGCGGAATCTTTGAGGACGCGTCGGGTATTGCTAAGTACAGACATAAGAAGAGTGAGGCGGAGAGAAAGCTCTCCCAGACCGAGGATAATATGACCAGAATTATGGACATTTTTACCGAGGTCGAGTCTCAGGTAGGACCTCTCCAGAAGGAGAGCGAGAAGGCGAAGCGTGCCATCGAGCTTCTTGACCGCAAGAAGCAGGCGGACGTATCCCTCTGGCTTTATGACACGGAGAGCTATAAGACGGATATCGCGACGGCTGAGGAGCGTCTTCGTCATTCCACGTTTGATTTGAAGAGCGCGGAGGATGCGATCGAGGCGCTTGATACGAGAAGCGCGAAGCTTTTTGAGGCGGCGCAGAACGGCAGAATGGCGTCCGCACAGGTGCTTAATCTTATCCGCGAGCAGACGAATGCGAATTTCTCCCTTGAGGGTGAATTTAAGGTAAACGAAAGCAACCTCGCTCACGCAAGAGAAATGAGCGCGGCATCCGCTATGACACGCGATACACTCGCGGCAAATCTTTCCGACGAGCAGGTGAGAGTTGAGACACAAAAGAGCAAGATAGAGGCTCTTGAGGGTGAAAAGTCCGAAATTCAGGCAAGGCTTGAGGCAGTTGAGGACGAGATATTTGCAATTAAGTGCGATATCGCAACGCTTACAAAGGAAATTGACACCGCTCTTGTTGATATAAAGAAGGCTGAGGATGAGGCTACTGATATCAGAGTCCGCATTTCCGTAATTGAAAATGCCAAGGATAGCGGCAGCGACAGAAACGCGCAGATTCTCTCCGACATTGAGGAATACGAAGCGGTTTCCGCGGATTATAAGAAGCAGAGCGGCGTAAAGGAAAGAACTGTCGGCAAGTATTCAGAAGAAATAAACAGAATAAACGACGAGATTACGGAAAAGAAGAATTCGCTTATCGGTATGAATTCCGAGTACGGCGAGCTTTATGAGAACGTAAATTCAAAGACACATAGATTTGATTCCACAAACCACAGAATCGCGACCATTAAGGCTATGGAGGAGCAGTTTGAGGGCTACTCCAACAGCGTTCGCTTTATTATGAAGGAATACGAGGCAGGTCGCGTTACAACCGTGAGCGGTGCGAGATGCGCGCGTATTTACGGCCCGCTCTCAAAGGTTATTTCGGTTGATTCAAAGTACGTAACTGCAATTGAGACCGCTCTCGGCGCGAATTTGCAGAATATCGTGGTTGAGGATGAAGAGACCGCAAAGGCGGCTATGTTCGCACTCAAAAAAGGACAGGTGGGTAGAGCTACGTTCTTCCCCTTGACCTCAATGCGTCCCCAGAGCGAGACTCCCGAGATGAGAGATGCTTGCGGCTTTAACGGCTATATCTCCACTGCGGACAAGCTCTGCTCCTATGATGCTAAATTTTCAAACGTAATCAGCTCGCTTCTTGGCAGAACTCTCGTGTTTGATAATATTGATAACGCGACCGTTATGGCGAAGGCGATGAAATACAAGGTGAGAGTGGTTACTCTCGACGGCCAGCAGATCAATGCGGGCGGTTCGTTTACGGGCGGCTCTGTAAAGACTGCGGGCGGTGTGCTTTCCCGCGCAGACGAGATCAAGAGACTTACTGTTGAGGCGCGTGAGCTTGAGGCGGCGATCAAGGCGGATAATGCCGAGCTCAAGAAGCTCAAGAGTAATATCGACGACACGAATGACGATATTGCAGACCTTGACAACCGTCGCAGTCTTATCGAGGTGTTGAAGAATACCGAAGCGGCGGCGCTTGAACAGATCAACGCGAAGCTTGATGCGAACGAGCAGCTTATCGCAAGACTCCGCGCGGACTACGAGGAATTTATTTCCAAGGCAGAGCAGTATGACGATGATATTATCTCTCTTACTGCGGATGAGGCGGAGATTACAAAGAGAATCGAGGAGCTCACAGCTCTCCGTGAGGAAAAGAACGCCAATAGAGTTGAGCGCGAGTTCTCCCTTGAGGATATAGAAAAGAATAAGACACAGCTTATTATTTCTTACAGTGAAAAGAATAAGGATATTGAATCCGCAAATACGATGCTTGACGTCTCCTTTGAGAGAATCAGAATTATTGAGACCGATATCGTTTCTCACAATCAGAGAATTGCGGACTATGCATCTCAAATAAATGCTATTGAGGCAGCGCAGATCGAAAACCGTCGCGCGTATGCGGAGGGTGAGAAGAATCTTGCCGAGCTTAACGCGAAGCGCGCTGAGATCGACGAGGGCAATCTTGAGTTTGAAAAGAAGACAAACGAGATAAATGCCCTGATCCGTGAGAAGATGTCGCACAAGGAGGTCGTATTCCAGGAGCATACCCGAAACGAATCCAAGCTGGCAAATCTTCGCGAAGCTTACGACAAGCTTGCAAGCAAGCTCTGGGACGACTACGAATTAACACGCGCGGATGCGGTATCTCTTGGATATCCCGAGGTTACCCGAGAGAATCACGCGGAGTACGTTCGTATTCAGACCGAGTGCAAGAACAAGCTTCGCAGTATAGGACACGTTGACCTTGATTCCGTGAATAAGTACCGCGAGGTCAAGGAAAGATATGACTATATGTCGGCGCAGATCGACGACCTTAATAAGTCGAAGGTTGAGCTTACGGGCGTTATTTCAAAGCTTGAGGTTGAGATGAAGGCGGCGTTTATTGAGTCCTTCAATAAGATCAACGAAAACTTCGGCATTACCTTCAGAGAGCTTTTCGGTGGTGGCTCTGCAGAGCTTTATCTTACAGACCCCGAGAACGTGCTTGAGAGCGGTATTGAGATCAAGGCGGCACCTCCCGGCAAGATCATCAAGAATCTTATGCAGCTGTCGGGTGGCGAGCAGGCATTCGTAGGCGTAGCGTTGTTCTTTGCAATTTTGAAGGTTAACCCCACACCGTTCTGCATTCTCGACGAAATTGAGGCGGCGCTTGACGAGGTTAACGTAGAACGACTTGCACAGTACATAAAGAGATATTCCGACGGCACGCAGTTCATCATGATCTCGCACAGACGAGGCACGATGGCGGCTGCAACACGTCTTTACGGCGTAACGATGCCCGAGCACGGTATATCGAGAATCCTTACTCTTGATATAAGAGATATTGAAAAGAACAAGGAGGGCGAGTGGAATGGCATTTTTGAATAAGCTTTTCGGTAAAAAGAATAATGAAAATACAGACAACACTCCCGAGATTGAGACCGAGGCTGCTGACGTAGCAGCCGAGGAATCCTTCGAGGAGATAGAAGAAGAGGTGCTCCAAGAGGTATCCGAGGAAGCGGTTGAGGAGACAGAGGAGAACGAGGAAATTCCCACTAAGCAGTCCTTCTGGTCAAAGCTCAAGAGCGGTCTTTCAAAGACAAAGAACGCGCTTTTCGGTCAGATCGACAATCTCTTGAAGAGCTTTGTCCGTGTTGACGAGGACTTACTTGACGAGCTTGAGGAGCTTCTTATTATGTCGGATATCGGCGTCGGCGCGACTGAGGACATTATTGAGGAGCTTCGCGACAGAATCAAGGACGGCAGACTCAAGGAAAAGGATCAGGTTATGGGCGCGCTCAAGGAGATACTCGGCGAGATGATCGGCGAGCATCAGCCATTAAAGCTTGAGACGACTCCCTCTGTAATTCTCGTTATCGGTGTAAACGGCGCGGGCAAGACCACGTCTATCGGTAAGATATCCAAGAGACTTCGTCTTTCGGGCAAGAAGGTAGTTGTAGCGGCGGCGGATACGTTCAGAGCTGCGGCTATCGAGCAGCTTGAGGTTTGGTGCGAGAGAGCAAAGGTCGATATGGTTCGTCAGAACGAGGGAAGTGATCCCGCGGCAGTTGTTTTCGACGCTATCAGTTATGCAAAGAAGAAGCAGGCGGACGTTCTTATCGTTGACACTGCGGGCAGACTCCAGAATAAGACAAACCTTATGAACGAGCTTGCAAAGATCAACAGAGTAATTGATAGAGAGCTTCCCGGCGCATCCCGCGAGAATCTTCTCGTGCTTGACGCGACTACGGGACAGAACGCGATCATTCAGGCAAAGGAATTTTCCAAGGCGGCAAATATTACGGGTATCACACTCAACAAGCTTGATGGCTCCGCAAAGGGCGGTATCGTTATTTCTATTAAGCGCGAGCTTGGAATTCCCGTTAAGTTCATCGGTGTCGGCGAGAAGATCGACGATATGAGAGAATTTGACGCGCAGGACTTCGTTGACGCGTTGTTTGAATAAGGAAACAATATGAAAATAGTACTTGCATCAAGAAATCAGAAAAAGAAAAAAGAGCTCTTGACTCTTCTTTCGCAGTATATTGACAATATCGAGATCCTCTCTCTTGACGAGGTAGGAATCTATGATGAAATCGAGGAGGACGGCGAGACCTTTGAGGAGAATGCGTTAATAAAGGCAAGATGCGCCGCAACCTCGGGCTATATCGGCGTCGGCGACGACTCGGGTCTCTCAGTTGATGCGCTCGACGGCGCTCCCGGTGTTTATTCTGCAAGATATGCGGGTGAGCACGGCGACGACGAGGCTAACAATCAGCTCGTGCTCAAAAACCTTGCTCCCTTTGAGGATAAGAGCGCTCGATTTGTTTGCACTATCGCGTGCGTTTTTCCTGAAAGCTACGGAAGCATCGATCCTATCGTCGTTCGCGGCGAGGTTCTCGGTGAGATAACGGAGAACAGAAGCGGTAACGGTGGCTTCGGCTACGACCCCTATTTCTTCTATCCTCCCTTCAATAAGACTCTTGCCGACGTAACGGCAGAGGAGAAGAATTCCGTCAGCCACAGAGGCAAGGCGGTGAAGCTTTTAGCTGAAGAATTAAAGAAGTTAAACATACAGTAAAAATATTTGGAGAAAAATAAATGATTACATCAAAACAGAGAGCATATCTCCGCTCGCTTGCGGCAGACTGTCCTGCAATTATGCAGATCGGCAAGGCGGGCATTACGGAAAATCTTTGTAAGACACTTTACGATGCGCTCGAGGCAAGAGAGCTTATCAAGCTTTCAGTTCTTGAAAACTGCGAGCTTACACCCCGCGAGGCGTGTGATCAGCTCTGCGAGATCCTTGAGGCAGAGGGCGTGTCCGTAGTGGGCAGAAAGATCGTCCTTTACAGAGAATCCGAAAACAAGAAGACAATCGAGCTTCCTAAGAAATAATTATGAGAATTGGTATTTTTGGCGGAACGTTCTCTCCCGTGCATAACGGACATATTGCAGCCGCAAAGAGCTTTATGGAGCAAATGTGGCTTGACATTTTGTTCGTTATCCCGACGGGAAATACACCGCACAAGGAAATGAGCGACGGCGCGAATTCTTATGACAGACTTCGTATGTGCGAGGCGGCGTTTGCGGGTGTTGACGGAGTTATCGTCAGCGACATGGAAATAAAGCGCGAGGGCAAGAGCTATACGGTTGACACCCTTCGTCAGCTTTATGATCCCGAAAACAGACTTTTCCTGCTTTGCGGAACGGATATGATGCTTACCCTTGATAAGTGGAAGGATGCCGACGAGATTTTTAAGCTCTGCTATCCCGTGTATATGCGCCGTGAAAACGACGAGGTTATAACTAATCTTATCATTAAGAAGAACGCGGAATACAAGGAGAAGTACGGCAGGATCGCGACGAGAATCGTGGGCGATGCGGTTGTCGTATCCTCAAGCGAGATAAGAGAGAAGATAAAAAACGGTGATGATATTTCCGCGCTTGTTCCCGAGTCGGTTGCAAGGTATATAAAGGAAAAGGGGCTTTATTTATGAAAATAAGTGAAGAATCCTTGAGCCTGCTCCGAGAGAAAATATCGGAGAGAATGAGTGGCAAAAGACTCGCTCACACGCTTGCCGTTGAAAGGATGGCGGTACGCATCGGCAATATTTACTGTCCCGAGATGACGGACATTTTAGCCGCTTCGGCTTTGCTTCACGATATAACGAAGGAGAAAACGACCGAGGAGCACATTGCGATTTGTGAGCGGTACGGAGCTGAATACACAAATGAAAACGTCGCAGCGCCAAAGACCTTTCATGCGATTACCGCAGCGGCAATGATTCCCGTGGAATTTCCCGAATTTAACGACGCTCAAATAATATCCGCGGTTCGTTATCACACGACGGGCAGGGAAGGAATGACTCTTACGGAAAAGATAATTTACATTGCCGACTATATCGACGAAACGAGAACCTTTCCCGATTGTGTAACCCTGCGCGAAATGTTCTGGGGAGCCGACGTTGACAGAATGAGTGAAGCGGAGAAACTTTTGCATCTTGATCGCGTGGTTTTGCGCTCGCTTGAAATGACGGTGGCAGACCTTGTTGAATGCGGCAGAGTAATTAATTCCGACACACTGGCGGCAAAGGAATATATATCAAAAAAAGTAAATAACGGAGAAAACTAATATGGAAAACATGAACAATGAAATTAAGAGCCTTGTTGGTGCGACGTCGACCGAGATCGCTGAGGCGATCGCAGATGCGCTCGATTCCAAGAAGGGTAGAGATATTAAGGTAATTAAGGTTGGAGACAAGACTGTTATCGCAGATTACTTTGTAATCGCAAACGGTACGTCCTCTACTCATGTAAAGAGCTTGGCTGACGAGGTTGAATACAAGCTTGGTCAGGCGGGTCTTAATCCTCTCCACACAGATGCAGGCGACGGCAGAAGCTGGATCGCTCTCGACTACGCGTGCGTTATCGTTCACGTGTTTGACAGAGAGGCAAGAGAGTTCTACAATCTCGACAGACTTTATACCGAGTTTGAATAAGGAAAAGAGCGACACAGTCGCTCTTTTTGCTTTTGCGTAAAATTTGTCATTTTTTTATAAGAAAAAGGGAATCGCACTTTACAACGGACAAAATGTATGATATAATGAACCTGTAATAAAAATTTGTTAGGAGGACTTAACATGGCTGTTATCAATTGTCCCGAGTGTAACGGACAAATATCCGACACCTGTAAAAATTGTATTCATTGCGGCGCGTCTATTATTATTTGCCCCGAATGTAAGAGCGTGGCAGTGGAGACAACTAAGGCTTGTTCCAAATGCGGATATAGCTTCAAAAAGCTCGAAGAGGGAAAAACTAAATCCACCGACGAGGAAGAGAAGCCGAGAAAAATTACCGCGATGCAGTTTTTTGAGGAGTGTAAAAATAAGGGCAAAATCTCCGTGAATAGAAAGATAAGGAAAGTTTTTCACATATTATGGACCGTTTCTTTTGTATTTACAGTTTTGTTTGTTATATTGTGGGTGATGGATATGGCGAAATCTTCTGCGAATGCATTGGCATTTCAGTCGTTTGTGTTTATTGGAATGCTCTTTTGCCCTATTTTTTACGTTGCTATGAGAGTTTTCGATTGGGTTTTTACAAGAAATTCAATTATTTACCGTGATAAAATTGCAAAGAGTACAGGGAGAAGTTTAAAGACAATTATTGATAATACGTTGATTATCAAATACTCAACTAAGAGTCCTGAATATATAATGAAGCAAGCCGAAGGATTACAAGGCGTTTTGGAATCCGAATTGAGTAATATTGATTATTCATTTCGTAGAGTGATTAACGTGCAGTTAATAATTAAAATTATTTTAACTTACATTGAGAGTATATTTGTTTATTCCGCTCTTTCAAAGGTTTTTATGATACTTGATAGTGGATTGATACTGTCTGGTTGGCAGTTAGTTAAAGATGAGTGGGTGCTTCTTGTTTTGCTGATACTACCTTCTATTATAGAAATAATATATGACATTATCCTGTCAAGCTATTCAAATAAAAAACGTCGCGAGTGGATAGTGAAGAATTATCCTAATCACATAGAGGTATACGACAAGTATTTGTCGGGGAAAAAGGTTAAATAAAGCAAAGGGCGATTTATTTCATTGCCCGAATATAAGCGGCGGGGCTTGCTCCCGCCGTTCTTGTTAATAATTTAAAAATTCCCTTTACAAGCTCCTTGATATATGATATAATGAATTTATAAACAAATATAGCTATTAAGGAGGACTTAACATGGCTGTTATCAACTGTCCCAAGTGTGGGGCAATGTTCTCGGACGAGATCGGTCTTTGTCCCGAATGCGGATATGACTTTGAGGCCCCCGAGACACCTGAGAATGAGGGTGGCGAAGAGACCGTAAGACCTATAACCGCAATTGATCTTTGCTCTGAAAATGATGACATTTTTAAGAATTCGAAGATTACAAAATCAAAGCAAATCATAGACAAGGTAGGTTATTTTATCCTTATAGCCGCAGTTATGGTTACCTTGCTTGCCGCAACTAACCTTGAAGGCACAATTTTGGTTATGGCGCAGATCGCCACATACGCATTGATCGTTATAGCTTTGGTTTTAACGACAATTGGCACCTTGATGGGTGTGTTTATTCCAAAGAAGAAAATGTACAATCTTCTCCCCTTGGCTCAAGGCAAGGAAGCTTCCTTAATGAACGTAATAGGCAATACTCTCAATATCGATTACACAAATGCGGCTCCCGATTATATTGAAAAGCAGAAGGAAGCGCTCGCGAACGTGATAGACTCCGAGAGATATTATAACTACGAAAAGTTCAGAAAGAGCTATAAGAGAAATAACGTTTTCACCGTTATTATGAATATTCTTATAAGCATCGTGCTTTGTGTAGCGCTGATCGTCGCTTTTAATTATATTTTCAGTATTACCAAGTCGAACCCCGTGGATGGAACTCTTGAATACGTCCTTACTCTTCTTGATAGGGAAAAGTTTATTATCCTGACTCTTGCAATCATTGTTGCAGTAATGGTAATTGTCGGTGCGGTTCAGGTAGGTCCTACAATTAAGAAGAGAAGAGCTTGGGTCGCTGCGAATTTCCCCGAGCAGGTTGAGGTGTACGACAAATACGTAAAGTACACGAAAAAGATCAAGACATATTATTAAAAATAAAAAGCAAAAAGGCGGCTATGCCGCCTTTTTTATTATTTTGTAATTGCCGCGAGATCCTTCTTTGTAAGCTTATAATTATCAATAGGATATCTATAATCATAGATACAAAGCGTGCCCTCGCTCATTACGTCCTTGTCGTAGAAGATATCGACGTACACCGCGATAACGTCATCCGTGATCTTGATGCCGTCAACAACGTACTTCTTGTAATTGTAGAGGTTCTTTTGCATTGATTTTGATGCGACGGGGCGGAACGTAACCTTCTTTACTGCTGAGGGTGTGTTTCCGTCGTTATCGTCCTTGTTGTCGGGTGTCAGGTCATACATTACCGTGATCTGAATGTCAAAGACGTCCTCCTCGCGCGCGTCCGCCTCGGCAAGCCCCAAATCCTTTTGCAGGCTCTTTAATGTGCTGTTGTTGTGTCGCACGACCACCTGAAGCTGCTCGGCACGGTCTATAAACGCTACGTTATGCACCGAGAAATATCCCGAATTGTATTCAGTTCTCGTAAGGTTATCAAGGTCGCCCTGATAGAATATATTAAGATCTTCACCGTGCTGAGCGTATGCCGCCGAGAGCTTCTCGTTCGGTATGAGCGTCTTCATATCGGTAGGAACTCCCGAGGAGAGGATTCTCCAGCCGATAATACCGACAACGGTTGCGATCATAAGGATGCAAATGATCCTGAAGACGTAGCCTATGACGTAGTGAGATATTTTTCTCTTTGCCATTTATTTATCCTCAATCAGCTTTCATATTTTTGAGTCGGTCGAGCGCATTCTGGAGAATGATCTGCGCCGAGAGGGTGTCGATAACGCCCTTTCTTTTGCTTCCGCGCGTGTCGGTCTCGTTCAAATATCTTGCCGCCACCATAGTGGTCATTCTCTCGTCAAGCATAACTATGGGGATACCGCGGTATTTTTCATCCGCGTCAAGAAGGCGTTCAACAATTCCCGCAAATTTTCTCGCGTGTTCGGCGCGAGGACCCTCGGTGCCGTTCATGTTTACAGGGAGACCGATAACGATACCGCCCGTGATATTAAGCTCGCGTACCTTTTCGACTACCGCCTCTGCGGTCTTCTGCATACCGCCGGGGGAGATTGTGCCGATGCCAGAGGCAAGGAAGCGAGTTACGTCGCAAGCAGCAAGCCCAGTTCTCTTGTCGCCAAAGTCGATGCTGAGTATTTTACCCTTTGTTTTAAGTAATCTTTCCATATTTTAAATTTCTTCCGCCGTTAATTTAATAAGTAATTTGATATTGTCGGGCTGAATCTTTGCCTCGTGAGCGGCTTTGTTTCTGTGAATTTCACCGCAGCCCGTGCATTTGTGGATTATAATATAGCCCTTTTTGGGATCGGTTATGACCTTGATCGGCTGCATGGGTGCTTTGCACTCGCACGCCCTGTCGCCGGGATTTATGTCAAGGTGGAGCGACCACAGGCAAAACGGACAGTGATTGCGCGAGGTGTAGCTTAACGGCTCAACCTGTTTGCCACAGTGCGCGCAGATAAATCCGCTGTCATTCTTTGAAAATCTTTTTGTTTCCATATATACCTTTATTTCAATGTTTTTGTTTCGTTGGGAAGAAGCACTACGTCTTGTCCGCAGTTGATCCACACGGGGATGCCTCTGGGATTGTGAATAGATCCGTCATCGTAAAAGACGAGGCTTTCGTATGCCTTGATATATTCGTATATCTCGCCGTTCGTCGCATACCATACGTCGTCGCGGCCTCCGAGAATATTGCAAAGCTCCTCGATCCTTTCCCAGTTATTGTGGGATTCAAATTCGTACGAATGTCCCCATATATAGAAGAGCCACGGCTCGTCGGGTGCGCCGTTTGTGAATTTGTCCGCAAGAGGGAAGAGGGCGGGATCGTCGTGGTGGCAGGTCGCGGGCATTCGGAGCCAATCCGAGGGAATCTTGAAATCGCGAGTGGATTCTACCGTTCTCGCGTATTTGATGTCGCATTCTCGGAGCACATCAACTACCGTGTCGTTGTACGTGCCGAATGGGTACGCGCTGCCTATGATCCTTTTGCCGAATATTTCTTCAAGCATATCGCGGTCGCGCGTTATTTGAAGCTTGCATTCTTCTCTTGACAGCTGTTCAAGGTGGGGGTGGGAATAGGAATGCACGGCGATCTCGTGATCAGCTCCAAGCTCTCCGTAAACTGTGCGCGCCTTGCGGCGGCCCATAGGGCGATGAATTCTTCCTGTCTCAAAGGACCTCTCCTCAACTTCAAGATGAAAGCTGTTGAGATTGAAGGTGCATTTAAGATCATACTTATTGAAAAGCATAATAAGTCTTTCGTCTTGCTCAACGCCGTCGTCGTAGCTGAACGTCAACGCCTTACGCTTGCCGTACGGGAAAAGCATATACATAAACCGCAGCACCTCCTATTTTAAACATATATAAATTATATACTTTTTTGCGGAAAAAGTCAATAGAATAGCGCGCTTGACTTTTTGCATTTTCTATATTATAATAAAAATAGAGGTAGGAATACTTCCAAAATCCAGATAAAGGAGAGTTGTCTTATGAAAAATAAGCTTTTTTTATTGACCGTTGTTTTGCTGACTGCCGTTTTATTATTGAATCTTGTATCTTGTAATTATGTAGAATATAACGATAATCCGATCGAGTCTAATATGACGGATGGTAATAATGATCCCGCTGAATCAAATACAACGCAGGGAAGTAACAACCCGATTGAATCAAACACAACTCAGGGAAGCAACAATAAGACAGAGTCAAATACTACCGAAAGCAATAATCAGTCCACATCCGAACCCTTGGAGAAAATTTATTGTCAAGCTACTCTGGATGATTTGTTCAGTGATTATGAATTATTACTCGTCATGTTCCCCGAGTACAATTTTGTGGAATATACAGTCGCTGATTTTGAGTACGTAGGTTGTATTGAGGTTAAGGATCTGACTATTGGCCCAACAGAAGGCAAGCTTTGTAAAATTCTCAGCTTAAAGCTTGGTACTCATTCCAAGGAGAATGTTTTGAACGTTATAAAAACACTTGAGCAAAGAGCGGACGTATATTGTGCTGAGCCCAACTATTATATGTCTATTGATTAATGATTTGTATATAGAAAATCCCCCTCGGAATTGCCGAGGGGGATTTCTTTTAATCTTTTTTATTATATCTGTCCGCTACTCTCTCACGAGTTCCGTCGGGACGCTCGATAACTGTGTTATCGAGAATTCCGCGAAGGTACGCGCGGTATTCGGCGATATACTCCTTGTGGAGAATTTCGCGCTCCGCCGCTTCCTCGGGAGTGAGTGGGATGCCCGCCTTTTTCTTTCTGCCGAGCTCGTTTATTCTATCAAGCTTTTTCTGATCCATAGTACACCTTATTCGCGGATGCCGATACCGAGCTTGAACTTGAGGTCACTCAGCACCTTGCTTGATACCTTGTCAGCCTCTTCAACAGTAAGTGTTCTATCGTTGGCATGGAGTGTTATACGGAAGGAAACCGACTTTTTGCCCTCGCCGATCTGCGCGCCGCGGTAGATATCAAAGAGGGAAACACCTACGCAAAGCTTACCTGCCGCGCGAGTCATAACCTCTTCAATTGTGCCAACCTCAAGGGATTCGTCACAAACGAAGGAGAAGTCACGTGTAACGCTGGGGAACTTGGACATGGGCTTGTAGTCAACCGTGAGGTCTGCGCATTCCCAGATTCTGTCGAAGTCAAGCTCAGCAACGTATACGTCAACGTCGAGATCGTAGTTCTTTGCGGTCAAGGGATGAAGCTGACCGATAACACCAAGCTCAACACCGCCTCTTGTGTAAACCTTAGCGCATCTACCGGGGTGGTATGCGTTATTATCGGCGCAGGACACGAATTTTGCCTTCTCAATTCCTGCCGCCTCAAGCACGTTTACAACCGCGCCCTTGAGAGAGTAGAAGTCCTCGTCGCCGTACATACCGAGTGTGAGGATCTTTCTTTCCTCGGGAAGATTCTTGATATCCTCAGCGGGAATATAAATAGAAGCCATTTCAAATACGCGAACGTTATTATTAGAAAGGTTGTTGTTTCTTGCAAGCACCTCAAGAAGAGAGGGGAGAGCAGTAGTTCTCATAACGCTTGTGTCCTCGCCAAGAGGATTTGTGATAACAACACTCTTGCGACGTGTGTCGTCTGCCGCCATTCTGATCTTGTCGTAGTAGCGGGGGCTGATGAAGGAGAACGTCTGTATCTGGTCGAAGCCCATACCGTACATAAGAGCCTCAGTGTTGACCTCGTGCTGCTGCTTGGGAGTTCTGCCGCCCTGAGTTGTTTCCGCATTGATGCAGGTGGACTTGATGTTGTTGTAGCCGTAGATTCTGATAACCTCTTCAGCGAGGTCGTTCATGCAAGTGAGGTCCTGACGGAACGTGGGAGGAGTAACAGTGTCGCCTTCAACCTTACATTCAAGGCGAGTGAGAATGTCAACCATATATTCCTTTGAAAGCTCAACGCCGAGGAAGGCATTGATCTTCTCAACCTCAAGGGGAAGAGTGGGAACTGTGGGCTTTGTGGGGTAAACGTCAATAGTGCCGTCAACCACGTCGCCTGCGCCGAGGAGCTGGATAAGCTCGCAAGCGCGGAGAAGTCCTGCCATAGCGTTTTCGGGGTCAAGACCCTTTTCAAAGCGGGAGGAGGATTCCGTTCTCATACCGTTCTTCTTTGCGGTAACTCTTACGCTTGTACCGAGGAAGGATGCGGATTCAAATACAACTGTGGTTGTGTCGTCCTTGATCTCGGAGTTTGCGCCACCCATAACACCTGCAAGCGCGCAAGCCTTCTTTTCGTCGGCAATTACGAGCATTGTGGAGTCGAGTGTGTGATCCTTGTCGTCAAGGGAGCGGAAAAGCTCGCCATCCTCTGCGCGACGAACGTTGATCTTTGATCCGTCGAGGCAGGAGTAGTCGAACGCGTGCATGGGCTGACCGTATTCAAGCATTACGTAGTTTGTAATGTCGACAATGTTGTTAATAGGTCTTACACCTGCTGCGCGGAGGCGCATTCTCATCCAAAGGGGAGAGGGCGCGATTTTTACGTTCTTTACAACCTTTGCCGCATATCTGAAGCAGAGGTCGGAGTCGTTTATTTCAACTGCGAGATAGTTTTTGATGTCGTCGCCGTCGCCTGTTTCCTTTACTACGGGAGAAGGAACGGAGAAGGGCTTGTCAAAGGAGATAGCGCTCTCTCTTGCAAGACCGATAACAGAGAGACAGTCGGGGCGGTTGGATGTGATCTCGAACTCAACCACCGTGTCGTTCATAAGGAGAGCTTCCTTGATATCCATACCGAGCTTTTCCTCAAACTCGGGATCAAGAATAAGAATGCCGTCCTCAGCCTTGCCGGGCATATCGTTGGCTGTAAGGCCGAGCTCACCCATGGAGCAGAGCATACCGTTGGACTCAACGCCGCGGAGCTTACCGGGCTTGATCGTGATGCCGCCGGGGAGATGCGCTACGGGAATAGCCGCGGGCACGATGTCGCCTGCGTTTACGTTCTGCGCGCCTGTAACGATCTGTGTTACCACACCGTTACCAATGTTTACCTGACAGATGAAGAGATGGTCGGAGTCGGGGTGTCTTTCCATAGATTCAACCTTTGCGACGATGACGTTTGAGATCTCCTCGCCAAGCACCTCGAAACCTTCAACCTTGCTTCCTGTGTCGGTCATTCTGTCGGCAAACTGCTTGGCAGTCAAGCCGTCTGTATTTGTAAAATCGTGTAACCAATTCATTGAAAGATTCATTGTATTTACCTACCTTTCAAAATTAAAACTGCTCGATGAATCTTACGTCATTCTCGTAGAAATGACGGATGTCGTCGATGTGGTACTTGAGCATAGCGATTCTTTCAACGCCCATACCGAATGCAAAGCCTGAGTACTTTTCGGGGTCGATTCCGCACATGGAAAGCACGTTGGGGTGAACCATACCTGCGCCGAGGATCTCGATCCAGCCCTCGCCCTTACAAAGTCTGCAGCCCTTACCGCCACACATAAAGCAGGAGATATCAACCTCTGCGGAGGGTTCAGTGAAGGGGAAGTGGTGGGGACGGAAACGAATTCTTGTATCCTCGCCGAACTCGGTCTTAGCGAACGTTTCAAGCATGCCCTTAAGGTCGCCCATCGTGATTCCCTCGTCAACTACGAGACCTTCCATCTGATGGAAGAGAGGGGAGTGTGTCGCGTCCATAGCGTCGCTTCTGTAAACGCGGCCGGGGGAGATGATGCGGATCGGGGGCTTCTGCTTTTCCATTGTTCTCGCCTGAACGGGAGAGGTCTGGGAACGAAGAAGAATATTGTCCGTAATATAGAATGTGTCCTGTGTGTCGCGCGCGGGATGATTTTCGGGAATGTTGAGCGCCTGGAAGTTGTAGTAGTCGTACTCAACCTCGGGACCTTCAACTATGGAGAAGCCCATACCGATAAAAATATCTTCAAGGTCGCGCTGGACGAGTGTGAGAGGATGGCGGTGACCGATCTTCTGCACCTTGCCGGGCATCGTTACGTCGAGCTTTTCGTTTACAAGCTTTTCTTCAAGAGCCTTCTCTGCGAGAATTGCCTTCTTTTCCGCAATTGCTTCTTCGATAGCGGCTCTTACCTCGTTTGCAAGCTGACCGATAATGGGTCTTTCCTCGGGAGTAAGCTTACCCATCATACGAAGAACGCTCGTAAGCTCGCCCTTCTTACCGAGATACTTAACTCTTGCGGCCTCGAGAGTCGCGTCGTTTGTTTCGGGAGCGTTAATTACCTCAAGCGCCTCCGCTTTGATCTTGATCAATGTTTCTTTCATCGTCGTATCCTTTCAAGCTTTATGTGAATTTATTTTTTATAAATAAAAAAGCCCCTGTCTCTCTTTTTGAGAAACGGGACGAAAAAGCATAGTTTTCCGTGGTACCACCCACATTTTGACCTGTATTTCAAAGCCAACACTTTGATTGACTGCTAACGGTGTCCGCCGTGTCGAGCTACTGAAATTTGACCCGACAAGCTCCGAAGGGAAATGCGATCATCTCTGTATATATCTGCTCGCACCGAACGCAGACTCTCTGTGATACACCTTGAGAAGACGCCAACTTCATCATAGCTTTTCTTCATTTATCTATTATATTATAACACTCGTGTTCATTTTTTGCAAGTGTAAATTTTGTCAAAAAACCGCCGCACAAGGCGACGGTTTTTGTATAAATTTCACAATCAAATTACACCGAAATATATAAGCAAACCGATAATTGCCGCTTGAACGACGATAATTACGGGAATGCCGAGCATAAATTTTACGTGCTTGGTCTTGTGCCTTATAAGAAGCATTGTGATGAGCATCGCAACGCTACCGCCGATAGCGGAAATGATCATAAGTCCACGCTCGGGGACGCGAAGCTCAACGCGGTTCTTTTTTGATATCCTCTTGTCGTATACGCACGTGATTATCGCCACGACCGACATTATAAGAAGATATATTATTATCGCGGAAAGTATGGGGCGTTGAATTATGAATTCCAGCATACCGTCACCTTACTTCTTGGGAAAGCTGTCCTTGAGGGAAACGACTCTGTTGAATACGCCCTCGTGCTTTGTATCCTTGCAGAAATAACCCATTCTTACGAACTGGAATCTTTCTCCCGCAGCAGCTGTGTCAAGGCAGGGCTCAACCATAGCGCCGTCGATTCTTGTCAAGGAGTCGGGATTGAGGAAGTCGAGGTATGTCTTACCCTCGGGAACCTCTGCGGTGTTTTCAATATTGAAGAGTCTGTCGTAGAGCATAATGGAGGCGGGCTTTGCATACTTTGCGGAGAGCCAATGGATAGTGCCCTTGATCTTTCTACCGTCGATGGGATTGCCGTTACCTGTTTCAAGGTCCGCTGTCGCGTGGATGCACTTGATAGAGCCGTCCTCGTTCTTTTCAATTCCCGCGTACTTGATAATATATCCGCCCATAAGACGAACCTCGCCGTCGGGCTTAAGACGGAAGAACTTGGGAGGCGGAACCTCAGCAAAGTCGTCCGCATCAATGTAGATCTCGCGTGTCATAGGCACGTCGCGGCGACCGAGCTCCTCCTTCTGAGGATGGTTGGGAAGAGAGATCATCTCCTCCTTGTCCTCGGGATAGTTGTCGATAATAACCTTTATGGGATTTGCGATCGCAACCCTGCGCAAAGCATTTTCGTTGAGATCGTCGCGCACGCAAGCCTCAAGCTGACGAACGTCAACTGTGTGGTCTGTGTTTGTAACACCCGCCTCACGAACGAACGTAAAGAGAGCTGCGGGAGTGTAGCCACGGCGACGGAGACCGCAGAGAGTGGGGAGACGGGGGTCGTCCCAGCCGTCAACGTGATTTTCCTCAACGAGCTGACGGAGATATCTCTTGGACATAACCGTGTACGTGATATTCATTCTGCCGAATTCCCACTGATGAGGCTTCTGAGCGAAGCCGATCTTTTCTACTACCCAGTCGTAGAGAGGGCGATGGTTACGGAATTCGCTGGAGCAGAGGGAGTGTGTAATACCCTCGAGCGCGTCCTGAATGGGATGAGCGAAGTCGTACATAGGATATACGCACCACGTGTCGCCCTGACGGTGATGATGAATGTGCTTGATTCTGTAAATTACGGGGTCGCGGAGATAAGGGTTGTCGCTTGTGGGGTCGATCTTAGCGCGGAGCGTGCGAGCGCCGTCGGCAAATTCGCCGTTTTTCATTCTTTCAAAAAGATCGAGGTTTTCCTCTACGGAGCGGTTACGGTAGGGGGATTCCTTACCTGCAATTGCGCGGTCAGTACCCTTGTAGTCAGCAAGGTCATCCTTGGAGAGATCGCAAACGTACGCGTCGCCCTGACGGATGAGCTGTACTGCAAATTCGTAGCATTTGCCGAAATAGTCGGAGCCGTAGAAAACGCCGCCTGTGGGTGTTGCGCCGAGCCATTCAAGGTCCTCACGGATGGAACGAACGAATTCATCGGATTCCTTTGCGGGATTTGTGTCATCGTAACGGAGATTGAAAAGGCCGTTATACTTGTTTGCTACGTCAGTATTTACACAGATCGCCTTTACAGAGCCGATATGGAGGTATCCGTTAGGCTCGGGAGGGAATCGAGTGTGTATTTTGAGATCGGGATTTTCATTTAAATCCCCGTCGATAATATCGTGTATAAAATTACCAGCAATAATTTCTTCGGACATTTTAATACTCCATTTCTAAATTATTTAAGTCTTTCGATCATAGCGCCGATGCGATTAAGTGTCGCTTCACGGCCGATGATCTGCATAACTGTGTAGAGGTCGGGGGCGTTAGTCTTGCCAGTAACGGCTACACGGATAAACATACTGATATCTGCAACGTTACCGCGGAAGGCTGTGGGATCAGCCTTATAAGCCTTCATATCGGAGGTGTATCCGAGAGACTCTGCGATCGACTTTACCTTTTCAAACCAGGTGTTCATATCGTCGTTCTCGTCGTATACAGCGGTGAATCTTTCAAGTGTTGTAATAATATCCGTCTTTTCGAACTTTTCGGGATATTCTTCCTCGATCTTGAAGAATTCGTCGAAGAAGAAGGACATATAGGGCTTCGCATCCGCCCATGTTGCAAGGTCCTTACGGGGCTTCTTGCCACCGCGACCGATAGCGAAGATCTTCTCTGTGAATGCGGGGTTCTTTGAAAGTGCTGCGCCGAATTCGGGATCAAATTCAAGAGCCCATGCAGTAACTTTTTCGGTTACTTCCTTTGCAGTCATGCGAGAGATAATATTCTTTGAAACGTCGTTGAGCTTTTCAAAGTTGAAAAGACAGCCCGACGTGGACATTTTCTTGATATTGAAGGGGAATTCTGTGTAGGGCTTGTCCACATTCTGCGCGTGCCATTCCTCGTAGTTTGAGTTGAGGAGTGTCATAACGTATTCGCAAACACATTCGGGAGCGTATCCCATACGTGTGTAGTCGTCCATATTTGCGCCCATATCACGCTTTGAGAGCTTCTTCTTGTTACCGTTCTCATCAAGGCGCATGATCTGCGCAATGTGCATATACTTAGGAAGCTTGAAGCCGAGGTATCTGAAGAGCTGAATGTGCTTAGCAAGGCTGGGGAGCCATTCCTCGCCGCGAATAACGTGGGTAGTGCCCATAAGATGATCGTCAACCGCGTGAGCAAAGTGGTACGTGGGAATTCCG
The DNA here is from genome assembly GCA_045660325.1 of Eubacteriales bacterium. Classification (GTDB taxonomy): domain Bacteria; phylum Bacillota; class Clostridia; order Oscillospirales; family CAG-272; genus SVTX01. The sequence continues at coordinate 7,100 of JAZRDO010000001.1, read as the reverse complement.
TCGGACTTTAAGAGAACGAAGTCCTCGTCGTGTTCGGGAATTTCAAGGTTGCCCTTTACAAGGTCGGTAAACTTTACTTTCTTTTCAATGTCGCCGTCAGCTAAGATACGAAGCACGAAGGGGTGGCCTGCCGCCAAGTGTTCTTCTACCTCTTCGATAGTGAACTCTCTCTGTCGGAGCATTTCTTCCTTCTTTTTCTGTGCCTCTGCCGCCCAGTCGGTGTTCTTTATTTCTTCCTTCTTGTTTACTGCCTGTAATTCGTCAAGCTCTTCTGCGGTCGTAAAGCAGGGGTACGCCTTGCCCTCGCGAACGAGCTGCTTTGCATACGTCTGATAGATCTCGCCTCTCTGACTCTGCTTGTAGGGGCCGTATATGCCGTGGTCGCTTACTTGACCGTTTTCGTCAAGGATCGCGCCCTCGTCGAAGTTGATGCCGTATTTTGCAAGTGTCTTGATAAGTCCTTCAGCCGCGCCTGCAACCTCGCGCTTGGCGTCTGTGTCCTCAATTCGAAGGTAGAAAACGCCGCCAGACTGATGAGCGAGACGCTCGCCTACTGTTGAGGGGAAAAGTCCGCCGAAGTGAACGAAGCCCGTAGGGGAGGGAGCGAATCTTGTTACCTTTGCGCCCTCGGGAAGATTGCGCGCAGGATATCTCTCTTCCATATCGGAGGGGAGTGTCTTTATATTGGGGAAAAGTAATTCAGCAAGATAATTGAAATCCATTTTTGTGTCCTTTCGATTTATATAAGTTATAAATATTCTACTATGTCAAGCGCTACGTCAAGCTTCGCCTCGCCGCCGTGTCCGGGATAGATCGTAAGATCCTTGCCCGCGTTGTATTCGCGGAGATATTTAAGAGAAGAACGCAGGGTTGCGTAGTTGCCTCCGTAGAGGTCGCATCTGCCGTAGGATTCGGCAAATATCGTATCTCCCGTAAAGAGCGCGTCGCCCGCCTTGATACAAATTCCGCCCTTTGTGTGTCCCGGGGTGTGAATTATATCAAGTGTGATTTCGCCAAGAGGAAGACTGTCTCCGTGAGAGAGAAGCTTCTCGCAGGGAGAGAAGGATCTGTTTTGACCGAAGAAGAGCGCGAAGGCATTTTTTCTTCCGTCGGCAAGATTTTCCGCATCGTCCTTATGGATGTAGGCGGGAGCTCCCGTTTCCTCCTTGAGACCGTTGAGCGAAAGCATATGGTCAAAATGACCGTGAGTCAGGATGATATAATCAAGCGTCAGGTCATTTTCCTTTAAAAAATTGAGAATACCCTTGACCGAAACCGAGGGGTCGATGACCGCCGCGTGTGAGGAATCGGATATAATATAGCAGTTTGCGCCAAATGAGCTTGGCAAGAGGTTGGTGATCTGCATTTGTACCTCCGTAAGCTTATGTTTTTACATATTTATACATTGTATATTATATCACATAAGTTTTGCCTTGTCTATGCTTTTTCAAAAAAATATTTCCTTTTTATTATATAAATAAAAGCACCGCCGAGCGTTTTGCTCGGCGGATATTGAAAAGAACACAGTTATAAAATTCAATAGAACAGGACTGCGTTATTTTGATGTAGAAGACGCGATGGGGCAATCGTAGCCGTACGAGGGTACGGCAGAGAGCCTCAGCGCGGCTAAAAAGCCACATAAGAAGAAACCCGCCGACATCGGCGGGTTTCAACATTAAAAGAATATTAGCTTTAATTTTGGTTGTTCAAAGCTAATTGTATCGTGGCTTTTGTTCTACGCAAAAGAACACAGTCCAATTAGTTGAATATAAAGTCGTAGATCGTTACTTCCGCTTGGAACTCTTCGTAAGTGAAGTCCTTGAAGGAGTAGAGGTACTTGTTCTCAATGCTGGAGTAGTAAAGATATCTTTCCTCGTTCATGAAGCCCTTGAGATTCTTTATGTACTTCTTGTAGTTCTTAACTGTGAGCTTGTTGAATACGTGGTCGTCGTAGTACGTGCTCTTAGTCTGGAAGAAGAGGAAGTGATCGTGCCAGTTGATGCTCTTGGACACGAGAGTTGCGCTTTCATTGTGAACCGTAGGAACAACGGGAAGGTCTTCCATAAGGATCTCCTCAGCGCGAGCATACTTGTCAGCTCTGTTCTTTATTGTCTTCTCGGCGAAGATCTCTTCCATAATAGTGTTGTATTCCTCGGAATCGTAGCCCGAAATGTGAGGAGTAAGCTCGTATTCGTCGTCATCACCCGAAATGTCGATAGCCTGACCCGAGAATGCCTTTGCGAAGGGAGCGAGCATAGAGAATACGTCCGCACTTGTAGCGCAGAGGTCAAGAGAAATTACCTCAAATCTTCCGTAACGGAGATTTTCCGCGTAAATATCGTCGCACATATCAGTATGACAAAGGTCTGTATAGAGGTAGTGGTCGTTGTTTTCGATCGTACCAACCTTTTCAACCGTTACCTTGAAGTCGAGATCTCCCCAGCAGGTTGCGGCGATCTGTGCGATAGCGATCTGACGGTCGTCGTAAGCGGGAACCTGAATTGAGAATTCGTAATCGGAGGCATCAATATCGGCATCCTTGAGAAGCTTCTTTGCTGCTGCGAGATCGTATGTAAGATAAGCATTGTTTGTGTACGTTTCACGGAACGACTTCTTTGCCTTGAGATGTGTTGTTGCGCCGTAGGGAACAAGGCCCTCAGCAACCTTTCCGTAAACTATCTCTTCAGCTATCCACTCGCGGTCGAGAGCAAGAGAGAGAGCCTGTCTTACAGACTTGTTTGCGAAGAGGGCTTCCATCTCACCCGTGCTCTTGTTTTCGATAAGAGCGTTCTGGTTGAACATAAACGTATGTGTGGAGAGCGCGTCGGCTACCTTTACCTTGCTGAACTCGTTTCTGAGAGAGTAGGGTATATCACCCATATAAAGGATAGCGCCCTCGTTGTAGCCTGCGAGGATATCCTCGTCGTCAAGGGAGCAGTCAACGATAATTCTGTAAGGAGTTACGGACTTATCGAGACGCTGGTTCTTTTCGCTTTCTCTGAAGTAGTAGGGGTTTCTTTCTATAATGAAGCTGGAGATGATCTTTTCTCTGTAGTTGTGATCGTCATCGGGACAGTAGATCGGGTCCTCGTACTTTACGTCGCGGTCCGCGTATCTGGGATCTGTAAATGTGATTCTACCAAGCTTGAAGGGGCCGCTTGTAACCATTGTGGAGGGTTTCTTTGCCCAGTCGTCACCCTTGTTCGCAATGTCCTCGCGGAGAGGAGCGAGCGCGATGCTTGTGAGGTTATACATAAACTGATCGTAGTCGATCTTGCCTTCAAACGTAATTGTAACTACGTTATTGTCGGCGGTAACACCGAGGTCGTCAGGGGAAGCATCACCTGTCTTTACTGCTCTTGCATTCTTTATGTCAAAGAGAAGAGCTGCGGCATCGTAGGATGCCTCAACGTCGAGGAGGCGCTGCCAAGCCCAAAGAACGTCGTTTGCGGAGAGCAATACACCGTCGGACCAATATGTCTGCTGGAGCTCAAGCTCAAGCTTATATTCACCGATGGACTCGTCCTCTATGATCTTATAGTCCTTAACAAGACCCTTCTTAACCTTACCGTTTTCGTTAAGCTTGAAGAGTGTCTCGAACATAAGACCTACGATGCTCGCGGTGTTCTTGTTGTTGAACGCGTGAGCGGGATCAAGGTCATAGATAACGTCGGGAAGATACATGATAACCGACTGTCCCTTGTCTTCGTTTTTCTTATTGTTGCAGGATGCGAGTCCTACGCACAACGAAAGACAGGTTGCGGCGCAGAGTACTAAAGCAATAATACGCTTTAACATAATAGAGTTTTCCTCCTCGTAAAAGAAAGTAGTGCGATATATCAAAAATAAACTTTTTGCTCCCATAATTGTAACACAAAAAAAATAATAAATCAATAGATTTAAGGAACATAAAATAATATTCGTCTAAATGCACAATTGCGAATATATATCTTTGTATAAAATCACTTTTGTTTTTTATTATTATATATAAATATTAATGCGCAATTTTCAAATTTACGGCGACGTAAGGTATAGAAATCCTTGTTTTGTAATATATTGTGAAGTGATAATACAAACGGAAGGAGAAAAGCATGAGAAGACTCCACGGAAAAAAAGAGGTTGAAAAAATAGTGTTCGGCAAAGAGATTTACTTTATGAAGATCAGACGGCTCGCGCTTGTTATCGTTTTATGTGTAGCGGTTCTTACGTCGGCGATAGCTAGTGGATTCGCTATCGCTAGGGCGGGGAACGGCGGGAATGATACCCCTATCCTTGATGATGAAAATGAGGGCGAGGCTCCCGATAAAAATAGCGGAGAGCAAGGCGAGGAGATCACGGATAACGGCAGTCAGGACGGTGAGGCGGATGAGGACGATCAAGGTGTTGTGGTTCCTCCTACAAATGACAAAAATTCCATAGTTTATAAGGATTTTTCAAAGGTGTATCCGAGCGTTGTAAACAATACGGTATTTGACATATCGTTTGTGAATTCCGCTTCGGTCACGTTGCCCAAATATTACGAGAAGGGCTCTCGTCGTCCAATCGTCCTGATACTGCATACCTATACCGGTGATAGGTACGTTGACTCCGAGTCAAAATACGGGGTTTGTGAGATAGGGCAGATACTTTCGGATGAGCTGAATTCAATGGGAATACGTACGGTCTATTCCTCGGCGGTGCACGACGGAGATATGAACGATCCTGCGGCAAATGCAAGAGATACGATTGAGCTTTATCTTAAAATGTACCCGTCAATAAAGTATATTTTTGACGTGGGGATAATGCAGGAATACGACGGCGACAAAATAGTAGCGACAGGCGGAGAATTTCTCGGAGAGCGGGCGGCGCAGGTGCGATTTCTCGTCGCGGGAAACAATATGAGCAATAACCGTGAGAACCTTTATCTCGCTACGGAAATAAGTAAAAATTTAAGTCGCGGAGATATGAATCTCTCTCGCGAGATACTGTATGACGACAGTATAAAAAACAGCTCGTATACGCCCTATTATCTTGAGATCTTTATCGGTTCGGCGGGAAATTGCGAGGGGGAGGCAAAGATCACCGCGAGAGTTTTGGCGGATGCTTTCGCGCAGTTTCTTGCTTGATTTAAAACCATACCTAATATCACCCCTTCAAATATCTATCATAAAACAAAAGCGGACCCGCATGGGTCCGCTTTGCCTATTTTGAAAGCCTTGAATATTTATTTTTCGTCCTTTTCACTTTTGCTTTTATTCATCATGCTGCCGAGCATTACGAATTCGATGATTGACAAAGCCACGCCGATAAGAAGTCCCGTGACCATATTGATGCTGCCCGCCTCGATGCCGCCAACGAGACCGAAGAAGCCGATAAAGCAAATGGCGCAAACGCCGATCTTTACGATCTTTACTATGGTGTCGCAGGTGAAGAATGCCACGATGCTGCAAATGAATTCGATAAAGCCGTTTGTGATATTTATTTTAGGTACGTGTCTTGAAGCTCTCTTTGAATCAGTAAAATATGCGTTCATTGTTAACCTCCGAGGTGATTCTTTTAGATGAAATTTGAAAGTTTTTCTTTTTGTGGAATTTTCCAAATCGGGAAAAATAATGCCGAAAAATATGAAAAAATGTCGATTTGGAATGCTTGTGAGTGTATTATAGCACCAAAAAAGGAATTTGTCAACCCCTTTTTTCTAAATTTGGAAAAAATTTTTCAAAAACCTCTTTACAAATCGGAAAAGATATGTTATAATAATGCCGTAATCGGAAAATGATGAAATTTTCCGCGCTTGAATTTTCGCGTATACACGTGTAAATATAATGAAAAGGAGCTCAAGAATGGAACTCAATTACATTGACAGAATAAAGCAGCTTAAGAGCCAGAAGAAGATAACTAACGATATGCTTTCCGATATGACGGGGATCCCTCTCGGTACGCTTTCAAAGATCTTGGCGGGTATCAGTGATTCTCCCAAGCTTTCCAATATCGTATCCATTTGCGGAGCGCTCGGTTGCTCGCTTGATTATATACTCACGGGCATTCCCGAAAACACCAATAACTACACTCTTGATGACGATGAGATCGAGCTTATCGAGGACTATAGAAAGCTTGACAGACACGGCAAGGAGCTTGTGTCCGTCGTAGTTTCAAAGGAAGCAGAGAGAGTGAACGACACAGGTGCTGCGGCAGAGAGAGCGTCGGGCAGAATCATTCGCGGCGGCGCGTCTATGATCTCCCGTGGAGATGCTATGAAGCAGGTAACGGCTTTTGCAAGACGTCCTATTGATCTTTACGATCTTCCCGTATCCGCAGGAACGGGTATGTATATTACTGATATGGATTCTACGGTCATCAGTATTCCCGTAACTCCGCAGTCCGAGAGCGCAAGCTTTGCGCTTCGTATTAAGGGTAACAGTATGGAGCCCAAGTACCGCGACGGCGATATCTTGCTCGTTGAGGAAACCGATACTCTTGAATACGGCGAGCTTGGTATTTTCATTCTTGACGGAGACGGATATTTCAAGAAATACGAGGGCGACAGACTTATTTCTCTCAACCCCGATTATGCACCCATTATGCTTGAGGACTTTTCGGACATTATGCTTTGCGGACGAGTTGTAGGAAAACTTAAAAGAAAATAAGGGACTGATTACTTCAGCGCAGAACAAAAGCCACAAGAAAGGCTTAATACTGTTTCATTTAAACTTAAAGTTGGTATCTTTTTAAAGTTGAAAACCGCAGATTTTATCTGCGGTTTTCTTCGTTTTATGTGGCTTTTTAGCCGCGCTCGGGCTCTCTGGCGTACGCTTGTACGCCTACGATTGCCCGATCACGACTTCTGCATCTGAATTAATTCAGTCCTTGTTGAGGTGGACTGATTACTTCAGCGCAGAACAAAAGCCACAAGAAAGGCTTAATACTATTCCATTTAAACTTAAAGTTGGTATCTTTTTAAAGTTGAAAACCGCAGATTTTATCTGCGGTTTTCTTCATTTTTATGTGGCTTTTTAGCCGCGCTCGAGCTCTCTGGCGTACGCTTGTACGCCTACGATTGCCCGATCACGACTTCTGCATCTGAATTAATTCAGTCCTTGTTGAGGTGGACTGATTACTTC